>JAAFHV010000078.1 GCA_013297655.1 Myxococcales bacterium
GGCCTTCGCCTCGAGAGCGAGCGTGTGCTGCTCCGTGTGGTCGGACAAGGAGGCAAATGATGAGCGCTCGATCGCACCCTCGTCCTACGCCGGCAGAGCCGCGAACCGACCGAACCATCGAAGCGACGACCACCGCGGCGAGCCGCGGGCGAACGGCGGGACCATGAACGTAGCAGCAGAAAAACCTGCGATTCGCGTGCGTCACCTCTGGCACCGCTTCGGAGCGTACGACGTGCTCCGCGACGTCTCGTTCGACGTGGGGCACGGCGAGATCTTCGGCTTCATCGGACCGAACGGGGCCGGCAAGACGACCACGATCCGCGTGATGTCGACGCTGCTCGAGCCGATGGCCGGTCGGGTCGAGGTGTGCGGCTACGACGTGAGCATCGACCAAGACGAGGTGCGTCGGCTCATCGGGTACATGCCCGATCACGCCGGCGTCTACGATCGGATCACCGTTCGTGAGTACCTCGAGTTCTTCGCCGACGCGTACGGCGTGTCGTCCGGGGGGAAGAACTACGCCGTCGTCGAGGCGGTGCTCGAGCTCACCGACCTCGACAAGCTGGAGAGCAAGCTCGTCGCGACGATGTCGAAGGGCATGAAGCAGCGGCTCCAGCTCGGGCGCATCCTGCTTCACGATCCGAAGGTCCTCATCCTCGACGAGCCGGCGAGCGACCTCGACCCGCGCGCGCGAATCGAGATGCGAGACCTGTTGATGGAGCTTCGTTCGATGGGAAAGACCGTCTTCCTCTCGAGCCACATCCTCACCGAGCTCGCCGACGTGTGCACGTCGGTTGCGATCCTCGAGCGTGGAAAAATGGTCGTGTCGGGGCCGATCACCGAAATCGCAGAGCGCCTCGCGCGCGCGCGGGAAGGTGTCCACGTGGGCGACGCCGCGAGGACGCCGAGCGTCGTCAAGCGCACCCTGCGTCTACGTGTGCTCGCGACCGAAAACGTCGTGAGGGCGGCTCTCGCCGATGCCCCGTTCGTGACCGGCGTCGGGCCTGGGCCTGGCGGCTCTCTCGCCGTCGGCTTTACGGGAGACGACCTCGCCGTCGCCGACATCGTGAAGCGCTTGGTGGACGCGAAGGTGCCGGTCTGCGGCGTCGAGCCGGAGAGAAACGAGCTCGAACGAATCTTCCTCGAAGTGACGAAGGGAGATCTCCAGTGAGCGCGACGACCTCGCCCGCCTCCCCTCCGCCCGGCCGTACGCTCCGAGACCGGATCGGTGCGCCGAACCCTATTTGGATGCGCGAGCTGCGCCAAAGCGCGCGCCTCGGTCGGACGCCGTGGATCCTGCTCGCCCTCACGATCACGATCGCCCTATTTTTGTGCGCGATCGGAGGCATCGCCTCGAGCGACCACGTGAACCCCGCGCGGGTCGGCAGCGTGCTCTTTCAGGCGTTCTTCTCGATTGCCTACATGGTCGTCGTCATCGTCGGACCCGCCGTCGCCGCGAACGGGATCGCGGCCGAGCGCGAGGGCCGAACGTGGGAGGCGGTGCTCCTCGCCGGCCTCGACGCGCGCGCGCTCACGCGGGGGAAGTTCCTCGCCGCGTACACCACGATCGCCCTCTACATCGTCACCCTCGCGCCGGTCGGTGCGCTCTCGTTCCTCTTCGGCGGAGTGACCGCGACGGAGGTCGTGACGGCGTTCGGGTTCCTCTTCCTCCTCGCGGGCCTCGCGGTGGCGTTCGGGTTGGCCGTCAGCTCCCTCATGGAGAGCCTGCGCGGCGCGCTCGTGACGACCTTGGCGCTCGCGGTGATGGTCGGGCCGTTCCTCTACTTCGTCCTCGGTGTCGGCGGCTGCCAGGTCATCCACGAGAATTGGCCCGACGTCGAGCGCGAGGCTCCGATTTGGCTCCCGCTCGCGCTCACCCGCGCCGATTTCGGCGTGCGTTACGCGATGATCCTCTTGCTCGTCCCCACGATCGCGATCCTCGTCCCGGGCCAGTTTCTCTACACCGTGACCGTCGCGAACCTGACGAGCGAGACCGACGACCGGTCGACAGGGCTCAAGCGCTGGTACCTGTTCTCCACCCCGGCGATCCTCGCGCTCGCGTTCGTCCCGATGGTGCTCGTCGCTCCGCATCATCGCGGCGAGATGACGATCATCTGCGAGTGCGCCCTCTTCACCCTCACGCTCTTCGCGGCGTTCCTCTTCGCGCGCGAGCCGCTCGGTCCTTCGCGGCGCGTGCGGGTGATGTGGGAGCGGCAGCGGGTCGGCGCGATCGCGCGGTTCTTCGGTCCGGGGTTACCGCGCACGATGGGGCTCGTCGTCGTCGTGTCCCTCGGCACGCTCGCGGCGACGGGGCTCTTCGGCGGGTACCTCGTCTCGAATCTGTCGTTCGCGGAGGGCAAGCAGACCCACATCCTCTTCGTGACCAGCTACGCGTGCGCGTTCCTCGTGTTCGTCGTCGGCTTCGTCGCGGCGCTCCGTGCGCGCGGGAGCTCGGTGCTCGTCACCCGCATCGTGACGTTCGGTGTGCTCTTCCTCGTCGCGGCCGTGCCTTGGGTCGCCGCCGCGATCGGGGGGGCGCTGTCGTCGAGCGGCGAGCGCGAGTGGCTGATGATCGCCGCCCCGAGCCCTTTTTACGCTTTCTACATGATGGATCAGGTCCGCGAGTACGCGACGGGGGTCCCGATCCCGATGAACCGCATCTTCGCCGGCTTCGCGGCGGAGGGCATGTGGACCGTCGTCGGCCTCGGACTATTTCTCTACGCTCGCGGGCGTACCGCTGCGCTCTTGGATGCCCACGACAAGGCGGTCGCGAGGGCCGAAGAGGCGCTCCGCGCGGAGGACGAAGCGCTCGCCGCCGCGAACGCGAACGCGATGCACGAAGGGGCCGCGGCTCCCTCGGACGACGCGGACGCGACTGCAACCAGCTCCGCGTCAGGGGCATCCGTGCTCGCGGCGACGAGTGATGCAAGCGATGCGAACGCGGAGCACGCCGGCGACCCTCAGCCCACCAGCGACGCGCCGAGCGACGACGACGGAGGTCGTTCATGAGCGTGAGCGCCGCGGAACACGAGCCGAGCCGCGGCGCGAGCCTGCTCGACCCGGCCTTTTTGCAGGAGCTCGCGGCGATGCGGCGGTTGCTCAAGCCGCGCTCACGATCGGCAGCCGTCGGCGCGCACCTCGGCAAACGCCGCGGCGGCCACGCCGAGTTCGCCGAGCACCGCGCGTACGTCCCGGGCGACGATCCGCGACGGGTCGATTGGGCCGCGTTCGCGCGCACGGGGAGCCCCGTCGTCAAAGTCTTCCGCGCAGAAGAGGACACCTGCGTCCGCCTCGTCGTCGACGCGAGCGCCTCGCTCGGTTTCGGCTCTCCCACCAAGCTGCTCGTCGCGAAGAAGATCGCTGCCGGCCTCGCGTACGTCGCGCTCGCGGAGTCCGAACGCGCCGAGGTCGCCTGCGCGCGGGAGCGCCTCTCGGTCACCCAGGGGCCCACGCGCGGGCGCGCCGGCTTGCCACGCGTCCTGACCGCGCTCGACGCGCTCGTCGCGGACGGAGGCACCAAGCTCGCGGCCGTCATCGACGACGCGGTGGGCCGCTTCAGGCGACCGGGAATGCTCGTTCTATTGAGTGATTTCATGGATCAGGGGCCATGGGAAGCCGCGCTCGGGCGCGCGCACGCGGGCGGGCACGAGATAGCGCTCGTGCAGGTACTTTCGCGCGAGGAGGCGTCCCCCGATTTTGACGGCGACGTGGCGCTCGTCGACGCCGAGACCGGCGAAACGGTGGAGCTCACGTTCGACGAAGACACGCGCAGCGCGTACGAAGCGAGGCTCTTCGCTCTCTACGAGCGGCTCGCCACGATCGCGACGAAGGTGCGCGGAAGCTACGCGCGCGCGGTCGGCGACGAGACGATCGTGAGGACGATCTCTCGTGTTCTCACGAGGACGGTGGAGCGGTGGGAAGTCTCGAGCTCCTGAGCCCGAAGGGGCTCTTGCTCCTCACGGGCGCGGTGCCGCTCGTGCTGCTCTACGTGCTCAAGGTGCGACGCGAGCGGCGGACCGTCGCGTCCACGTGGCTGTTCGCGGCGGCGCGGAGGGATCTCGTCGCGAGCCATCCCTGGAAGCGCCTCACCCCCGAGCGGTCGCTCCTCCTCGAGCTCCTCGCGCTCGTTCTCTTCGCCCTCGCCCTCGCCCGACCTTCGTGGCGCACCGACGGCCTCGACACGGAGGTCCTCGCGATCGTGATCGACGCGAGCGCTTCGATGGGGACAACGTCCGGGAACGTGCGACGCATCGACCTCGCGAAGGAGGCCGCCAAGGACGCCGTGCTCCACGCGCGACCCGGCACGCGCACCTTCGTCGTCGCCGACGTGGGCTCCCCTCGCCTGCTCGGCGGCCCGGACGAGGTCCGTGAGAGCACCCTCCGCGACATCGAGGCGATCGGGCCCGAGGACGTGCCCGGCGACCTCGCCGCGTCGATGGCGATCGCGTCGTCGCGCATGCAGGGACTCCCCGGGAAAAAAACCCTCCTCATCGTCACGGACGGGGCCGTCGCGAACCCATTGCTGCCTCCTTGCCCATCCGCCGACGTGCGCGTCGTGCTCGTCGGCGAGGCGCGCGAAAACTCGGCGATCGTGCGGCTCTCGACGCGGTCCAAGCGCGGCACGAACGCGAGCTCCGATGTCGTGGAAGTGTTCGCAGCTCTTCGCCATTTCGGCGCCGCAGCGCGTGAGGTGCACGTCACGGTGACGCTCGAGGGAGAGGAGGCCCCGCGCGCGTCGAGGCGCCTCCTGCTGGAGCCAGGGAAGGACGTTCCCGTCGTGCTCTCGTTCGATGCGAAGGCGAGCGATCGCGGTCGGCCCTTCTACGTGCACGCGTCCCCGTACGACGCGCTGCCGCTCGACGACGTCGCGTTCGGGCTCGTGCCACGTGGTCACGCGATGCCGGTCACCCTCGCGACCGACAAGAGGGCTTCGTGGATCGCGCGCGCGCTCGAAGCCGACACCGACGTCGCGCTCCAGCTCGTGTCGACCGGAGCGCTCGGGAGCGTGAACGTCGACGACGACGCCCTCGTGATCGTCGAGGGAGCGTGCCCCGGGCACGGAGCGCTCCCAGGTCACGACGCGCTGCTGGTAGGTCCACCGAAGGGCCGCTGCGCCGGCGTCGACGTGGGAGACGCCGTCGAGCTGCCACGGCTCACCTCGTGGGAGACCGCCGACCCGCGCCTGCGCTTCGTCTCGCTCGACGGCGTGGGGATCGGGCACGCGACACCGCTCCTGCTCGCGTCGAAGACACCGCCCCTCCTCCGCACCGATCGCGGCGCGATCGCGGTCGACGCTGGCGAGAAGGACCGCAACGTCACGATCCTCGGCTTCGACGTCGGCGACACGGATTGGCCCCTCCGCGCGTCGTTCGTTCTCTTCGTACGCAACGTGGTCGAGCTCTCACGGGTTCATCGGGAGAGCGGCGCGGAGGGCCCGGTGGTGACCGGGGGCGCGCTCCATCTCGGCGCGCGGCGCGACGACGGTGCGACGGCGATCGTGAAGCGCGACGGCGATCCTGCGTTCTCGCGCGAGGTGTCGCTCCGCGGCGGGCTCTTGGTCGTGTCGCCGGTGACGCGCGCGGGGGTATACCGCGTCACGTTCTCGGGAGCCAAACCGCGCTCCCGCGTCGTCGTCGCGAACCTCACGAACGCGGAGGAGAGCGATCTCGCGCGCCGCGCGCTCGTCGTACCGGGAGGCGCCACCGTGGCCTTCGCTGCGCCGCGAGCCCACCGCGAGCTCGCTGCGTTCTTCGCGCTCGCGGGGGCGCTCTTCGTGCTCGCCGATATCCTCCTCGTCACGCGAAAGCCACGTCCCACGGGCGCGGCGCGCGAGGGCGGGAGCGTCGCTTGAGCCACCTCGACGCCATCTTCGCGTCGCTCGTGCTCCTCGCGAACGCGGCGATCCTCGTGCGCGCGCGCGTAAATCGAAACGCACCGCCTTTCGCCCTCGTCGCCGGCGCGCTCGCCCTCGCGCCTCTCGTGTGGATCGCGCTCGTCGATCTCCGCGTCGTCGGCGACGGCTACTTGCGCTTTACGACGTCGTGGGTCCTCCTCGGCGGCGCTCCCGTCGCGATCCTCGCCGCGCTACGGCTCGGAGATCTCCCCGCGCGCATGGGCATCGCCCGCAGGCATCTCGTTCGTGTGCTCTCGTTCGGCGCGTTGATGCTCGCCGTGCTCGCGGCGGCGGGCCCCGAGCTCGGTTTCCCGAACGACGCGCTCGCCGTGATCTTCGTGGTCGATCGTTCGCGCTCGATCGATCTCGTTCCTTCCGCCGAGCTCACGATCACGAGCGAGATGCGCGCGGCGGAGAACGCGATGCAAAAGGACGATCGCGTGGGCACCGTCGCGTTCGCGGCGGAGGCGCGAGTCGAAGATCCGCTCCGCCCGCGATCGACACTGCCCCCGCACGAGCACGCCGCGATCGCGCGCGACGCCACGTCGCTCGAGTCTGCGCTTCGCCTCGCCCTCGCCGAGCTCCCGAGCGATCGCGTCGGACGGCTCGTGCTCTTGAGCGACGGAGTCGAGACCCGCGACGACGCGATGGCGGCCGTCGCCGCGGCGATCACGAGAGACGTCCCGATCGACGTGCTCCCGCTCGTGCAAGAGCGGCGCGAGAACGTGCGCGTCGTGTCGGTGCGCGCGCCCGTTCGCGCCGACGAAAACGAGGCGTTCGATCTCCGGGTCGTGCTCGCGAGCACCGCGAAGACCGACGTGGTCGTGCGGGTGAGCCGCGACGGTCGTCCGTTCCGCGAGACGAAGGTCACCGTGCAAGGCGGTGAGGACGTGTTGCGGATCCGCGACGTCGGCAAAGACTCGGGGCTTCATCGGTACGACGTCGCGGTCTCCGCCGTCGACCCGAAGGCAGACGATTCTCCCGACGACAACACCGGATCCGCGTTCGTGCGCGTGCGCGGAGTCTCGTTGGCGCTCGTGCTCGAGGGGTACCCCGGTCAATCGGCGCCGATCACCGTCGCGCTAGAAAATGCGGGATTCCGTGTGCGCCAGGGTGGTCCGTTCGACGTACCGAGGGACGTGGAGGGGCTCGCCCCGTACGATCTCGTGGTGCTCTCCGACATCCGCGCGACGGAGCTCGCCGGCGCGCAGCTCGAGGCGATCGCGACCTACACGCGCGACCTCGGCGGTGGGCTCCTGCTCCTCGGCGGAGATCGCAGCTTCGGGCCCGGAGGCTATGCGCGCACGCCGATCGAGGACGTCTCTCCCGTCTCGTTCGACCTTCGCCAGAAGCAACGCCGGGCCTCGCTCGCGGAGGTGATCGCGATCGACTATTCCGGCTCGATGGGGATGGAAGTGGCCGGGCAGACCAAGCTCGCGCTCGCGAACGAAGCCGCGGCCCGGAGCGCGTCGCTGCTCGGCGCCGGGGATCAGCTCGGCGTCGCGCACGTCGACACGGTCGTCACGTGGACGCAGCCCCTCGTGCCCGTCGTCGACGCCAAGGCGATCGCGGAGAAAGTGCGCCACGTCGGTGTCGGCGGCGGCGGCATCTACACCGACCTCGCCCTCGCCGCGTCGTACAAGGCCCTCGACGGGACGACGGCGATGCTCAAGCACGTGCTCCTCTTCGCCGACGGTGGTGACGCCGAGCAGCTCGCCGGGTGCCGCGCTCTCGTCGAGGCAGCGCGCATGCGAGGGATCACCACGAGCGTCATTTCTCTCGGCGAAGGCAGCGATTCTCCAGAGCTTTCAGAGCTCGCCAAGATAGGTCAAGGGCGGTTCTATTTGATCGTCGACGCCTCGCGTTTGCCGGAGGTGTTCACCCAAGAGACGGTGCTGGCCTCGCGGAGCGCGATCGTCGAGAAGCCGTTCGCGGTGAAGCAGGTCGGGAGCGGACCGGCCACCCGCGGGCTCTCCCTCGGCGACGCGCCGGAGCTCTTCGGTTACGTCGTGACGCGCGCGAAGCCGCGCGCCGAGGTGCTCCTCACCGGCCCGGACGACGATCCCGTGCTCGCGACGTGGGCGGTCGGACTGGGCCGTGCGGCGGCGTTCACGAGCGACTACAAGAACCGCTGGGGCCGCTCTTGGGGAGCGTACGCGACGGCGGGGAAGCTCTTCGGGCAGCTCGCGCGTGACACCGCGCGCCGCGAGGACGATCCCCGCGCGAAGCTCGAGGCCGACACGAGCGGCGGCACGCTCCGCCTCCGCGCCGACGTGCTCACGAGCGACGGACGCTCCGACACCCTTCGCTCGCTCCACGCGAAGATCGTGGGCCCTGGCGGGACCGTCACCGACGCGCCCCTCGCCGCGTGGGGGCCCGGTCGCTACGCGGTCGACGTTCCGCTCGGCCGCAAGGGGACCTACGTCGCCACCCTCGTCGACGACGCGAAAGGCGAAGTCATCACCACCGCGGGCGCCGTGCTCGGGGAGGGACACGAGCTCACCCCCACCGGCACCGATCACGCGCTCCTCGAGCGCATCGCGACGATGACCCGCGGACAGGTCCGCAAGGATCTGCACGGTCTCTTCACCGAGCGTGGGCGACGCGCGTTCGTGCGCACCCCGGTAGGGTCGTCGTTCTCTCTCGCGTCGGCGCTGCTCCTCGTGGCGAGCGTCGCGGCGAGGAAGCTCGGTGTCCCCGCGCTCGTGACCCACGCCCTCACCAAGCTCCGCGCCCGCCGTGTCGCTCGCGCCGAGAGGCTGGCGACCACGATCGCCACGAACGCTGCCGAGGCCGACGCGATCGCCTCGCGGACCCGCGCGCTCGTAAAGAAAGCTCCGCGCATCGAGCCACCACCGCTCGTCGCCATGACACGCGCACCGAAAGTCGCACCGCCACCACCGGCAGAGGCGCCCGCGATCGCGAGCAAGGTCGACCGCGAGCTGACCGCCGCCGAGCGTATCGCGTTGAAAAGACGAGAGAAAAAGCTGTAGCGAGGTGGCGCGCGCGACGGGACGCCGGGCCGTGCGCGGGCCAAGATCGACCGCCTGCGCGACGCAGCCGAGCCGCGGCTCTCAGCGCATGACGAGAATGGCGACCGCCGCGAGCACGAGCACCACGCCGCCCGCGATGGCCGGCAAGAGCCACGCGGGGCTCTTCGTGGGCACGCCCGCGATCGCGAGCTCGGCCTCTCCGCGGGCACCGTCTGCGCTGTGCGCATGCGACGAGGGCGGGACGAAGACCGGCGCGGAGGGCGGCGCGGGTGCGTGTTGGCCTTGCGGCCCTTGCGACGCGCGGCCCAGCGGCGCGGCGAACGGATCGGGCGCCGGCGCCGCGAACGGATCGGCCTCGGTCGCGGTCTCGGTCGCGCGAGGAGCGCCGGGAGGCACCACCGCCGACTCGAGCGCCTTGGTGAGCTCGGGGAGGGGCATCTTCGCCCAATCGGCGTGGGTGCCGGTGAGGCCGTAAGCGTGGCCGATCGCGTCCGCGAACGCGCCGACCGACTTCGGGCGGTGGTTCGGGTTCTTCGCGAGCGCAAGCTCCATGACCTCGTCCATCGCGGGCGGGATCGGATACTTCGCGTCTTTGCCTTTTTGCGTGGGCGGCGGCGGATCCTCGGTGAGGATCGCGAGCAGGATGGAGGGTCCGTTGTTCCCCGTGAAGGGAACGGTGCCCACCATGCACTCGTACGAAATCGCCGCGAGGGCGAAGACGTCGGCGCGCGCGTCGAGCGTGTCGAGGCCTTGAGCCTGCTCCGGCGCCATGTAGTACGGCGAGCCGATCGTCGTCCCCATGACGGTGAGCTTCTTCGCGTTCGTGTTCTTGTCCTTCACCGACCCAAAATCCAAAATCTTGGTGACGCCGCCGTCGCGGGAGCCGGAGAGGAACAGGTTGTCCGGCTTGAGATCGCGGTGGATGAACTGGTTCGCGTGCGCGGCGTCGAGGCCGAACGCGACATGGGACACCATGCGCACGAGACGCGCGGGAGGCAGGTATTTGTCACGCTTGAGGATGACGCGAAGCTCCTCGCCGTCGAGGAACTCCATGACCAGGATCCACGCCCCCGCCGCTTCGTCGCGCTGGAAATCGAGGACCCGCACCACGTTGTCGTTCCCGAGCTGACTGGAAATTTCGTACTCGCGCTTGAACCGCGCGAGGGCGACCTCGTCGCGCGCGACGTCGTCGTGGAGGACCTTGATCGCGATCCGCGTGTTCGTCTCTTTGTCGATGCCCTCGTAGACGCGGCCCATGCCGCCGTCGGCGACGATGCGACGCACCTCGTAGCGCCCGCCGAGGCGCATGCCCACGCGGCGATCTTCGGCGTTCGCGGCGGGGAGAGTGCTCGCCGAGACCAGGCTCGCGCCGTCGTGCGGACAGAACGCCGCATCGTCAGGGTGGGTGCGGTAGCACTTCGGGCAGCTCTTCACGTGCGAGGTCCTCGGTTCACGGCTCGCTCCTTCGATCGTTCGCCATCGGCTCGGCGCTCGCCAGGTGGCTCACTTGCAGGTTTACGACGAGACGCTGGGTGTCGTGGGGGGAGAGTAATAAATCATTCGGCCGCACGACGGGCACTGCTCGAGCAGCGGCTCGCGACGGAGCTTGTGGAACATCTGCGGGGGGAGCGCGATGTGGCATGCGGTGCAGGTGCCGGTGACGGTCTTCGCGAGACCCGAGCCGCGCTTCTGGCGGACCGCTTCGTAGCGGCGGTAAACCATCGGCGGGAGCGCCTTCACGAGCGGATCGCGGCCGCTCGCTTTCGAGCCGTGGGAGGACTCGAGATCGTGCACGTTCGCGGCGATCGCGGACTCTTTTTCGGCGAGCTCCGCTTCGATTCGTTTCTCTTCCGCGAGGGCGGCATCGAGGGAGGCGCGAATCGCCTCGAGGGATTTCCCGAAGCGCTCCACCTCTTCTTCGCGATCGCGCTGGAGCTTTTTGATCTCTTCGAGCTCGCGCTGGACGGCGTTCGTCTCGCGCTCGGTGCGCACGCGGTTCATCTTCTCGCGCGAGGCCTCGATTTGGGTGGCCATCGAGCGGAGGTCGGTCTGCGCCTCGTTGCGTGCTTTCTCGGTGTGCGCGAGCCCCGCGCGCTCGGTCGCTATTTTCGCTTTCGTGGTCGCGAGCTGCCCTTTCAGCCCCTCGAGCAAGCCACGTTCTTCGGTGAGCTTGTCTCCGACGGTGCGAAGCTCGGCGTCGAGCTTTGCGAGATCTTCAAGGACGCGAATATGATCGGCGATAGTCAAACCGAGGTCTCCCGAGAGGGTGAGGGCCGGCGAGGGCAGCGGCGAGTTTTGGTAGGCCCACCTGGGTTCGAACCAGGAACAGCCCGGTTATGAGCCGGGGGCTCTGACCGATTGAGCTATGGGCCCTCGACTTCACGCGCATCGGAACGTAAACGAAGCGCGAGGAAGAAGGAAGGTCGCACATGGGCCGTGCGTGTCCCCCTTCCGAAGACCACGCCGCGGTTCTCTCGCTCTTTTTGCCTGAGTGAACGGGAGTTCAGGGGCAAGCGTGGCGCTTCAACAAGGCGCGCGAGGGCCCGCCGTCGCCCGCGGCGATCTGCGCGGACACGAAGCCGCCGCCGACCTCCGCGACGAAGCGACCGCCCGCGGCGAGCGGCTCGCGTGTCACTCCGTGCGGCGGATCGAGCGCGACGAGCATGGTGCGCTCCGACGGGTCGACGAACGTGACGAGCTTGCCGAACACCGCGGCCGCGCCCGCGACGCCGCCCGCGAGCGTGGTGGCGGAGGCGGGTTTTCCCGCGCGCACCGGCACACGCACGAGCCGCGATCCCGCGCCGTCGCGCTCCACCGCGCCGTCGACGACGAGGACGTCGAAGCCCTCCCCCGCCGCGACGAGCTCGAACGACGAGGCGAACCCCCTGCCCCGCGGTGTCACGGCGAACGGCGCGCCGCGCGGCCTCCCGCTCGGATCGAGCGCGACCGCTTCGACCCACTGGTGCGCCCGCTCCTCGCCTGGCGCTTCCAGGTAGGCGCCCTCCTTGTCGGCGTCGGCGAGCACACCACCGTCGTTGCCGAACGCCTCGCGGGCGAGGAAGGCGAGGAACACGTCGCCCTTCTCCGTGCGCACGAGCTTGGGGCCGTCGGCGTCGGTCTCGTAGGGCGTGGCGAGGACGGTCTCGCCGAGCTTTCCCTGGGAAAACGAGGCGATCTTGACGACCCCACGCACGACGCGGTCCGAGTCTTCGTCCCACGCGACGAGACCAGCGTCCTTCGCGCCGAGCAGCAAATCGAACGCAGCGGACTCGTCGCCCTGCTGCGGGACCTTGACGAGCAACGTGGCGCGATTGCCCTCGAGCGAGGACACGAGGAGCACGCGCTGGGGCGCGTCTTTGGCGGTGCCGCCCTTCGTTCCGAGCGATTTTCCCTGCGGCGAGGGCGCGTAGGCGGCGACGACGGGGACCGCACATCCCGTACAGGTCGCGAGGTGAGGCGCGAGATCGCCGCCCCCGAGATCGCCGAGCTCGATGCGTTCGACTTTCGTGAGCGAGACATCCGAGACCACGACGACGCCCTTGCGGACCGCGTCGACAACGTAGGAGCCCGCGACGGCGAGGCGATCGCCGGTGACGATCGCACCGCCCGCCTCGAACGTGTCGCCACCGGGGAGCTCGGCCTCTGCGGTGGTGCTCTTGCAGCGCGCGGGGAGGTCGCCGCCATCGGCGAGCGCGGCCGCCTCGAGGAGCGCGTCGGACGCGGCATCGGACGCCGCGCCGCCGTCGGTCGAGCGGCACGTGCCGCAGCCCGCGCCACACGCGACGATCGCGACGACGGAGACGAAACCCGCAAAAAACGAGCGGCGCGCCGCGATCATTTCTCGAGGTAACCGTCGACCACTTCGAGCGCGAGCTCGTAGCGCTCGAGCGGAGGCATGATGTACGCGCCGGCGACGCGGCTGCGGATGGCGGCCAGCATCTCGCGCGCGATCGCGACGCCCTCGGCGCGGGCGGCAGGGCCGGTGCCTGCTTTGCGCATGCGCTCGCGGACCGGCTCCGGCACCGACATCCCGGGGACCTCGTTGTGGAGGAACTCGGCATTTCGGAAGCTCGCGAGCGGCAAGAGCCCGACGAGCACGGGCAACCCGAGGTGGGCGATGTCGTCCAAGAACTTCTCGAGCACGCGCGGATCGTAGACCGGCTGGGTCATCACGAGCTCGGCGCCGGCGGCCTTCTTCTCTTCGAGGCGCTTGAGCTCGCGCTCGTAGTTGAGGGCGGCCGGCTCGGCTCCCGTCGCGAGCAAGAACCGGGTGGTGCCCCCGAGCGGTTTGCCGCCTGGATCGACGCCGTGGTTGAGCTTGTGGGCGAGCTTCAGGATGCCGATCGAGTCGAGGTCGTAGACCGCGGAAGCATCGGGAAAGTCTCCCATTTTTGGCGGGTCACCGGTGATGATCACGAGGTTGTTCACCCCGAGATCGTTCGCCCCGAGGAGGTGCGCGAGGGTGCCGAGCAGGTTTCGATCGCGGCCGCACACGTGGAGGATCGTCTCCATGCCGACCTCGCGCTGAACGCGCGTCGCCATCGCGAGGTTCACCATGCGCGCTTGAGCGCGCGCGCCGTCGGCGATGTTCACGACGTCGACGCCGCCCTCTTTGAGCATCTTCGCGGCGACGATCGCCTTCGTCGGATCGAGGCCGACGGGCGGGTTCACCTCCACCGAGACGACGAACTTCTTGTCCGCGAGCTTCTGCGCGAGCTTCGATTTCTGCGCGAACGGCACGGGTGGGAGCGTGGCGGTAGGTCGCGGGGCGTCGGACCGTGAGGTGATCTCGATCGTGTGCGCTTCGAGGTCGTCGCTCTGCGAAGAGCCGGCCATGCGCGCGGCCGCGGCGATGCGCTTGATGTGCTCGGTGGTGGTGCCACAGCAGCCGCCGACCATCTTCACGCCGAGCTTGAACATGCGGCGCGCGTAGACCCCGAAGTACTCGGGGGTCGACACGTAGACGAGGCGCTCGTCCACCCGGCGCGGGAGGCCGGCGTTCGGGACCGCGTAGACCGGGAGGCCGCACGCGAGCATCGCCTCCGCTGCGTCGAGCACCGTCATCGGGCCGTCGGAGCAGTTGATTCCCACCACGTCAGCCCCGAGATCGCGGAGCATCGCGGCGAGGTCGCGCGCGCTCGTGCCGTCGGACATGCGACCCGACTCGTCGACCGACGCGCTCGCGATGACCGGGATTTTCCCGTTCGCGGCCTCTCTTGCGGCGGCGAGCGCGATCTTGATCTCCGACGTTTGGCGCATCGTCTCGACGGCGAGCACGTCGACCCCGGCGGCGACGAGCGACTCGCATTGCTCTCGGATCGCGGCCTTCACGCGCTCGGCGTCGGCGATGCTCGGATCGCCCATGAACCAGCCGCTCGGGCCCACGTTGCCGGCGACGTAGGCCTTTTGGCCGGCCGCTTCGCGCGCGATCTTCACCGCCGCGGCGTTGATCTCGCCGACCTTGCTCGCGAGGCCGTGCTTCTCGAGGCGGAGCGCGTTCGCACCGAAGGTGTTCGTCGCGACGACCTGCGCTCCGGCGCGCACGTAGTCGTCGTGGATCTTCTTGACGAGCTCCGGACGGGAGAGGTTGAGGTCCTCGAAGCAGACGTTGTAGAGCACGCCGCGCTCGTAGAGCTGGGTGCCCATCGCTCCGTCGACCACGAGGACTCCCTGCTTGAGAGCTTCCATGAAGGACTTTTCGGGGCGATCTGCGGCTTGGGACATCGGGCGGAGGTCTATCACCGTTCGCCTTTCTCGTCGCGATTCGGGCCACGATTCCGGCGCCCAGGGGCCGTCCCGGGTCTCCCGGTCGGACGACGCGGCGGGTGGCACTTGGGGTACGCTCCCCGGCGATGACGACCCTCCTCTCTCGGTTCTCGAACGAGGTCCCCGGAGTGCGCGGCACGGACGAGCGCGTCGACAAGGTCGCCTACGCGCGGGACCTCTGGCCACGCCACCACCTCGCGATTCGTTCCGGCGCCGGCGCCTCGGGCCCCAACGAGCCGGGCGCGATCGTGTGGCCCGAGTCGACCGAGGACGTCCAGCGAATCGTTGCATTCTGCAATAAAACCGGGACCAAGCTCGTGCCCTTCGGCGCCGGCAGCGGCGTGTGTGGCGGCGTGCTGCCCGGGCGCGACGTGCTCATCCTCGACATGAAGCGGATGGCGAAGCTCGTCTCGATCGACAGGAGCGCGCCGACGCTCACGGTGGAGCCCGGGTACATGGGCCTCCCCCTCGAGGACGAGCTCGGGCGCCAGGGTTATACCCTCGGCCATTTTCCCTCGTCGATCGTGTGCAGCACGATCGGCGGCTGGATCGCGGGGCGGAGCGCGGGGCAGTGCTCGGGCAAGTACGGAAAGATCGAGGACATGGTCGTCTCGATCGAGTGTGTCACCGGCAAGGGCGAGCGCCTCACCCTCGCGCGTCGCGGGCACGGGCCGAGCCTCCTGCCCCTCGTCATCGGCAGCGAAGGCACCCTCGCCGTGATCACCCAGGCGACGATGCGCCTCCACCCGAAGCCGGTCGCGCGCGCGTTCGCGGCCTTCGCGTTCTCGTCGACGGAGGCGGGCTGGGAGGGAATGCGCGATCTCTTCCAAGCCGGGATGCGACCGGCGGTAGCGCGGCTCTACGATCCGTTCGACGCGATGCTCGCGCGACAGGGCACGGTGAAGGCCGAGAAAAAAGCGAAGGGCCCGGGAGCAGCAGCGCCAGGCATGGGCGGTTCGGTGCTGCGTCAGATTTTGCGCGTGCCTTCCGCGATGAACGCGATCATCGAGGGACTCGGGAGCCAGGTGTTCGGCGGCGCGCTCCTCGTGCTCGTGTTCGAGGGAGAAGGCGCGGAGTGCGAGGCCGAAGCTGCCCTCGCGCGGAGACGACTGGAGGCGCGTGGTGCGCGCTACGAAGGCGAAGGCCCGGCGCGAAAGTGGCTCGCCCACCGCTACTCCGTGAGCTACCGCCAGGCCCCCGTGTTCGCGAGCGGCGCGTTCTCCGACACGATGGAGGTCGCCGCCTCGTGGTCCAAGCTCGGCGCGCTCTACGACGGCGTACGGAAGGCGCTCGGGAAGAACGTGTTCGTCATGGCGCACTTCAGCCACGCGTATCCCGATGGATGTTGCATCTATTTCTCGTTTGCGGGCAGCGCGCCGCCGGGCACCAAAGACGGATCGTGGGACGAGGCGAGCGAGGCCGTCTACGACCGCACCTGGCAGGCCGCGCTCGGGGCCGCGGTCGACGCCGGGGCCACCCTCGCGCACCACCACGGGGTCGGCCGCTCGAAGGCGCCGAAGCTCGCCGCCGAGCTCGGGAGCACCGGGATTTCCACCGCAAAGGCCGTGAAGCGCGCGTTCGATCCGAACGGCATCTTGAACCCGGGGGCCCTCTTCCCGCCGATCGCGCCGGATCCGTACACGAAGCGGGCGGGCACCGGCCCGGAGTCCCTCGCCACGGACGGAGGTGCCTCGTGAACCGGATCGAGATCGACCGAACGAGCCTGCTCGTCGACGTCGCCGCCGACGTGACCCTCGACGAGCTCGAGTCCACGCTTTCGCGTGAAGGATGCACGCTTTACCTCGACGGCGCGAGCACGAGCGCGACGGTGGGCTCGTGGCTCGCCGAGGGCGCGCGCGGCGCTCGGTCGCCCTACGCCGACCCCGCCGACCACTTGCTCGCCGGGTTCGAGGCGACGAACGTGGCGACGAAAGAAGAGCTCTTCGTCCGCGCGGCGCCGAGGAAGAGCGTCGGCCCCGACCTGGTCGCCCTCGTCCTAGGCATGCGCGAGCGCTTCTTCGTGGTCCGCCGCGCGACCCTTCGCATCTTCCTCTACGACGCCACGACCGTGAATTTGCCCTTCGTCGCGCCGGTCGATGCCGACGCTGGCGACGCGGAGCGCGCCCTCCTCACGCGGATCGGCGAGGAGCTCGCCCGCGCGACGTAGGTGAAACGAAGGACGCGCCCGTTCGAGCGAACGGGCGCGCCGTGGATCTCCATCGAGACGTCGATCAGTCGTGGCCGAGCGTGCCGCGCTTGTAATCGTAGAACGCGCGTTCGATCTCTTCCTGCGTGTTCATCACGAAGGGCCCGTATTGCACGATAGGCTCGCCGAAGGGCTTCCCCGCCGCGAAGAGGAGCTGCGCGCCCTTCTCCCCCGCGGTGAGCTTCACCCGCTCGCCCTTGTTCAAGATCGCGAGCTCGGCGCGCGCGATCTTCTTCTCTGCGATCGAGATGTCGCCTTCGTTCACGAACACGAACGAGGTGTGCCCGGTCGGGAGCGGAACCTCCACCGTGTGCCCAGGCTGGAGCGCGACGTGGGCGAGGAGCGGCTCCGAAGGACGCGCGCGAACGGGCCCCTTCTGACCGAAGAGGTCACCCGAGACGACACGCGCCTTGCCCTTGCCGTCGAGATCGGCGACGGCGATCTTCTCGGGCTGGAGATCTTGGTAAAAGGGCTCCGCCATCTTTTGGTCTTTGGGGAGGTTCACCCAGAGCTGGAAGCCGCTCATGAGACCGCTCTCTTGTTCGGGCATCTCGGAGTGCACGATCCCGCGCCCGGCCGTCATCCACTGGATGCCGCCGCCGTGGATGAGGCCGTGGTTGCCGCGGCTGTCCTTGTGGCGCATGCGGCCGTCGAGCATCACCGTGACGGTCTCGAAGCCGCGGTGCGGGTGGTCCGGGAAGCCGGCGATGTAGGCGTCCGGATCGTCGGAATGGAAGCGATCGAGCATGAGGAACGGATCGAGGTTCCGGAGCCGAGGCTGACCGATGACGCGCGTGAGCTTGACGCCCGCGCCGTCGCTCGTGGCCATTCCAGGGAGCACCTGGGAGACGGAGCGGAACGAGACCTCGGGGGTGGCGGTCATGGTGGTGTCCTTTCGCGTGCAGCCGCTCCCGATCCCTCCGAGCGCGAGCGCGGAAGTGGCCTGGGCCAGGAAGGTTCGACGCGAGCTTCTCATCGGTCACATCCTAGGCGCGCGAAGCGGCCCTCGCAGCCCGTGCCGCGAGGAACCACTGTTCTCGGTTTTGGAACAATCTCCCCGTTTGGTGCAGGGAGATTCTCGGCGAAACGTGAGAGATCAGGCGAAGAGCGAGCTGACCGACTCGCCGGAGTGGATGCGCTTGATCGCCTCGCCGAGGAGGCGCGCGATCGTGACCTGCTTGATCTTGCCGCACGTGCGCGCCTCGTCCGAGAGTGGAATCGAGTCGGTCACGACGACCTCCTTCAGGGGCGACGCCATGATGCGCTCGATCGCGGGGCCGGAGAGCACACCGTGGGTCGCGCACGCGACGACGCTCTTCGCGCCGTTGTCGATGAGCGCCTTCGACGCGCCGGCGAGGGTGCCCGCGGTGTCGATCATGTCGTCGACGATGATGCAGTCTTTGCCGCGCACGTCGCCGATGAGGTGCATGACCTCGCTCACGTTCGCGCGCTCGCGGCGCTTGTCGATGATGGCGAGGGAGGCGTTGAGGCGCTTCGAGAATGCGCGCGCGCGCTCCACACCACCGGCATCCGGCGAGACGACCGCGCACGAAGAATCGAAGTTCTTCTTGATGTAGTCCTCGAGCATGACCGGCATCGCGTAGAGGTGATCGAAGGGGATGTTGAAGAACCCCTGGATCTGCCCGGCGTGGAGGTCGACCGAGACGACGCGCGTGACGCCAGCGGCCTGGAGCAAGTCGGCCACGAGCTTGGACGTGATCGGGGTGCGCGGCGCGACCTTGCGATCCTGGCGAGCGTAACCGTAGTACGGGATGACCGCGGTGATGTGCTTGGCGGACGCGCGCTTCAGCGTGTCGGCCATGATGAGCAGCTCCATCAGGTTGTCGTTCACCGGGCTCGACGTGGGCTGGATGATGTAGGCGTCGACGGCGCGCACGTTTTCGCCGATTTCGCAGAAGGTCTCGCCGTCCGAGAAGCGGACCACACGGGCCTTTGCGACGGGGATTTCGAGGAAGCTGCCGATGGCGGAGGCCAAGGCGGGGTGCGCGTTGCCGGTGAACAGTCGGACCTGGGTCTGCACGCTTTTCTCCCGCGTTTTCGGACTTCCTGGCCCGAGATTTTGCGCGTGGTGTACCCCCGGCATCGGGGCGTGTCAACGCACCGCATCGCATTCTTTTCCGGGCCAACGAACGCGCTAGTCTGGTCGCCGAAATGGCGAACGAGAAGACCGGGTTCGTGGTGCCCCCGCCGCCCCCGAATCGCCTCCTGCGCACGCAGGTGGTGTTCGCGGTCTTGGCGGTGTTCCTGCTCTTCGCGGCCTACGTGGTCGAGAGCGTGGGCTTGCTCCTCGCCCTCCCCTTGGTCGGTTGGCTCCTGTGGTTCCTCGTGCGCGCGCGGCGCCAAGAGATCGGGAGCCACCTCGCGCTCGCGGCGCTCGATCGTTCGGCGCGAGGCCGCTTCGACGAGGCGAGGTTCCTCCTCGACGCGGTCCCGACGAACGTGCACGGCTCCGTCGTCGGGCAAATGGTGTTCTCGCAGCGCGCCGCCCTCGCCCTTTACGAAGGCAACCTCGAGGACGCGGTGTCGTTCGCGACCACCGCCGCGCGGGAGGGCAAACGCCTGAACGCGATGGAACGTATTCACCAGGGGAGCGCGCTCTCGATCCGCGCGGTCGCCCACGCCGGGCTCGGCCACAAAGAGGCCGCCCTTGCCGACGCCGCATCCGTGCGACGGGCCGAGCTTCGGCAAGGCGGGTTCGTGGCGCGGGCCGCGCTCGCCGAGGCGCTCGTGTGCGCGCGCGACAAGGACCTCGATGGGCTCGCCAAGATCCTCCGCGAGGAGCGCGCGCTCCTGTTCGGTGGCACCGGCCCCCGCGAGCGGCTCATCGCGCGCGCGCTCGCCCGCATGGTCGCGGCGAAGCGGATCAGCGTGTACCGGGAGACCGCGAAGCGCGACGAAGACGAGCTCGACGAGCAAGGCTCGTGGGTGGCCAAGCTCGCCCCCGAGGCCGCGACGTACGCGAAGAGCGCGAAGCTGGGCGCGCCGCTCGAGGCGCCGGAGGAGGTCTCACCGGAGGCGACAAAAGCGGCAGAAAAAGCGCAACCGAAGCCCAAATACCCGTGGAAGCGGGTCGTGGCGCTGTGGGCCGTGCTCGTCATGGTGGTGCTCCTGATCTGGCAGATGCTGCAACCGACGACACCGGTCGTCTCCGAGACCGACGACGCGGTCGCGCCGACATCGGCGGTGGGCACGTGGACCGGGCTCGGCGCGGTGTACGTGGCGTTCTTCGTCTTCGCCGCGGGTCTCGTTTACTACCGGATGCGGCAAGCCAAGCGCCTCGGCGCCGCGCTCGGAGCGGCGATCGAGACGCGACTTCGAGGCGACCTCGACCTGGCGCGCGCGCGATTCGAGGAGCTGGCGAAGAGCAAGACGACCGGAGTGGCGCCGCAGGCGTACCGCGAGCTGGCGACGATCGCGACGATGACGGGCGACTTCCGCGGCGCGCAGACCCACGCCGAGGCGGGCATCGAGGCGACACGAACGAGCCAGGTGTCCGTCGCGTTCGCGCGGCCGGTGCTCCTCCCCATGCTCCACGGCGAGCTCGCGCTGGCGTTCGCGGCCGAGGGTCGCGTCGCGCGCGCCGAAGAGGAGCTCGAGAAGGTGCGGACCGGATTTCCGACCTACCCGTTCCTCGCGAAGGACACCTTTCGCACGCGCCTCTTTGCGGCAGCGGCGACGGGGAGGCTCGACGAGGGCGCGGAGATGGCGCGGTCACGGCCGGTCGACTTGCCGCTCACGATGGACGAGGAGCTCTTGTGCGACATGCTGCGCGTGCACGCCGGAGATGGTCTCCCCGAGGGCGAGCGCGAGCGGATCGAGAGCGACGTACGCGACGACGCGAGGGCCTCCGCGTTCCTCGACCGGATCGCGCCCACGCTACGAAATGCGGCCTTCCGTAAGGGACCCCGCATCGCCTACGCGGGGGACGACAAGCCGTACAGCGAGCCGCCGACGAGCGAGGAAGAAGCGGACGAGGAGGCGACGGAAGAGAAAAAGAAGCGCCTCGGGCTCACGTGACGAAGAAGCCAGCCCGCTCACGCGCCACGAACGCACCATTCAAGGCATCGATGAGACCTACCCTGAGACACAAAATCCTCGACGTCTGCGAACGCAAGATTCTCCAGAAAGGCCCGTCGGTCGGCGTCTCGTTCTATGCGTTCTTCGCGAACAAGAACGACGATCCCGAGCTTCTCATGGAGGCCGCCGAGTGGTGGATCCGCACCGAGAAGCTGGATCACTTCGAGAAGGCGACGAAGATCCGAGGGATGATCGAAGCGATGGACGATCGGCCTTAGTTTCCCCCTCGATCACGCCCCGTCGCGTGGAGGAGCCGCACCTCGGCGACCCTCGCGTCGACCTTCGCGGACAGCGAGCCGAGGCGGGCGCGGGTGAGCTCGGTCTCGGAGTCGGTGAGCTCGGTGCTGGTGGCGCGGCCGGATTGGAAGAGCGAGCGACGGACGCGATAACCCTCTTCCGCGGCGACGAGGGAGCGCGCGGAAGTTTCTCGTGCCCCCTTCGCGTTTCGGACCGCCTCGACCGCTTGCGCGACCTCGACACGAATGCCGTCCTTGAGCTTGGTGGCCTCGGCGTCAATCTGCGCCTTTTTCGCGGCGACCGCGCGCGCGGCGGCGAGGCTCGCGAAGGTGTCGTTCGGTGTCCAGGAGAGCTGCGCCGACACCGCCCACGTCGTGTAGAAGCGCGTCTGCTGCGGGATGTAGCGCTGGTTCGGGTTCGCCGCCGTCACGTCGCCAACCAGATCGATCCGCGGATATGCCCCCGCTTTCGTCGCGCTCACCTGGTCGCCGAGCGCCTTCGAAGTCGCGTCGAGCACCTTCGGCTCGAGGCGCGCGGAGTACGCCTCGTCGACGAGCGCGGTCGTCACCCCGAGCACGTCGGGGAGCGGCGCATCGTGGTCGAGCTCGTCGCCGACCGCGTGCGACACGGTCGTCGTCTCGTGGAGGAGCGCGGAGAGCTGGGCGTCGTACACGTCGGCGAGGTTCTTCGTGCGAAGGAGGAGCTGGTCCGCGTCCGCGAGCTGCGACTCGACCCGGAGCACGTCCGCGCGGCTCGCCTGCCCTGCCTCGAACGCATGGGTCACGTCCCCCTTGTGCGCGTTCGCCGCGGCGACGGCCTGCTCCGCGACCGGGATCGCGAGCTTCGCGCGCACGAGCCCGTAGTAGACGAGCTTCGCTTCGCTCTTCACCCGCAGCTTCGCCGCTTCTTCCGCGATCTTGGCCGCGCGCTCGTTTCCGTCGGCGGCGCCCTTGGCCTGCGCGAGGCGGAGCACGTAGTCCGAGAGCGGCACCGCGAGGGTCGCTGCGAACGTGCCCTGGTTCAAGATCACCGGGAACGTGGTCGCGACGTTCACGAGCGGCGTCCCGGCCGGGATCGGGCCTTCGGGTAGCCCGGGCGCGACGGGCAGGATCCCGAGGAGCGGCGCATCGATGTCCGAGAGACGCGTGTACCGTGCAACGAGTCCGACACGCGGCGCGAACGCGACGAGGGCCTGGTCCACCTGCGCCGACGCGGCGAGCAGCTCCGCGCGTTTCACCTCCAGATCGGGGGAGGTCGCGACCACCCGGCGAGCGACCTCGTCGGCGGTGATCGGAACGGCCCCTTCGCTCGCCGCGCGCGCATCGACAGGGCAAAACAAGCCAAACGAGAGTGTCGCGAGCGCGAGCGACGAGAGGACGATTCGGGCCTTCATGGCGGCTCCTAGGGAATGAGGACGTAAGGTACCGTTCGATGTCTCCAGCGGAGACATCGTGAGCGGCGGTGGGGGGCAGCGGGGTCGGGCTCGCGCGTCAGTGCGCGCCGGCGACGTCCACGGGGCCCTTGGGCTTCTTGAGGAACAGGATGAGCACGAGGCCGAGCGCGATCGAACAGGCGACGACGCGGAAGCTCTCGTCGAAGGAGAGGACCATCGCCTCCTTCGTGACGCGGATCTTCATGATCGTCTCGCCGAGAAGCTCGCGGCTGCCGTTGCCTTGCCCGAGCTTTTGCGCGGTCATCGCGATTTGCTCTTCGACCTGCGGGTTGCCGGGCACGATCTTCTCGGAGAGGTAAGAGCCGTTGCGCTTGATGCCGTCGGTCACGAGCATGCCCATCAAGGCGGTGCCGACCGAACCGCCGAGCTCGCGGGTGAGGTTGAAGAGCCCGGTCGCGTTGCCGCGGTCCTTCGGCGCCACCTCGGAGAGCGCGAGCACCGACACCGGGATGAAGATGAACCCGAGCCCGGCGCTGCGGATCATGTTCGGCTTCACGAGATCCCAGAAGCCGGCCTCGCCGGTGAGGTGCGACGCGACGATTTGGCTCGTGGTCACCGTCACGACGCCGATCACGAGCAAGATGCGCCCGTCGACCTTGTTTCCGATGCGACCGATGAGCGGCATCATGATCATGCTCGCGGTGCCGGCGACGAGGAACACCTTCCCCACGTCGAGCGCGCTGTAGCGCATCACCGCGCCGCAATAGAGGGAGAACAGGTAGCTCCCCGAGAAGAGGGCGAACCCGGTGAGGAAGTTCAGCCCCGTGCCCGCCGAGTACGACACGTTCTTGAAGATGCGGAGATCGACCACCGGTTGTTCGGTCTCGAGCTCGTGGATCACGAACGTAACGAGGGTGCAGAATGCAACCACCGACGCGAGCACGATCGCGTGGCTCTCGAACCAGCCCTCGCGATTGCCCTCTTCCAAGACGTACTGGAGCGCGGGCATGCCTATCGCGAGGAGCAAGATCCCGAAGAGATCGATCCGTGCGGCTTTGCCGACCGGGGGTTTCCAGCCCGGCTCCTCGACCACGCGGTTCACGAGCACCGCGCAGAGGATGCCGAGCGGCACGTTGACGAGGAAGATCCAGTGCCAGTTGAACCACTGGATGAGGTACCCGCCGATCGTGGGGCCGAGAAGAGGACCCGTGACCGCGCCGAGGCCGAAGAACGCGCCCGCCATGCCGTGCTCCGCTTTCGGATAACGCGCGAAGAGGATGCTCTGCGCCGTCGGGATGATCGCGCCGCCGCCGAGCCCTTGCAGGATGCGGAAGAAGACGAGCGACGGCAGGCTCCACGCGATGCCGCAGAGCGCGCTCGCGGCGGTGAAGAGCAAGATGCTCGCCGAGAAGTACTTGCGATACCCGAAGCGCCGTTGGAGCCAGCCGGTCATCGGGATGACGACGATGTTCGCCATCATGTACCCGGTGGAGACCCAGCCGATCTGATCGATCGGGGTGCCGAAGCTCGCGCGGATGTCGCTGAGCGCCACGTTGACGATCGTGATGTCGATCATCGCCATCAGCGCGGCGAGCATCACGACCATCGTAATTTGGGCTTTCGAGCCCCGGACCTCACCGTCCATGACGGTTCTCCTCGGTGACCGCGACCGGAAAGGCTCGCGCGGGTGGATTCACTTGGTGAGGACGACGACGTCCGCGCTCATGCCGGGACGGAGCACGACATCCTTCGCGCCCTCGAGGCGAACGAGCACGGGTACGCGTTGGACGACCTTCGTGAAGTTGCCCGAGGCGTTGTCGGGAGGGAGGAGCGAGAAGCGCGAGCCGGTGCCGGGCGAGAAGCTGTCGACCTTGCCGCTGAACGTGCGCGAGCCGAACGTGTCGATCTTGATCGTGACGGGCTGGCCGACGCTCATGTGCTTGAGCTGGTCCTCCTTGAAGTTCGCGACGATCCACGTGTCGTCGAGATCGACCACCGCGAGGAGCGGGCGCTCGGGGGAGACGAGCTGGCCCACTTCCACCGTGCGACGGGCGACGGTGCCGGAGACCGTGGAGCGCACCTCGGTGTACGACTTCGCGAGCTCGGCTTGTTCGAGGGCGGCCTTCGCTTGGTCGACACGGGCCTTCGCGAGCGCCACTTGTGCTTGCGCGGCAGCGACCTGCTCGGGGCCCGATTTGGCGGAGATCATGCGCCCGCGAGCCGATTCGGCGGTGCCGGTGCCGTTGGCCAGGTTTGCCTCCGCGCTCACGATGCGCGCCTTCGCGAGGGAGACCTGCGCCTCGGCTTCGTCGAAGCGCGACTTGCGCACGTCGAACTCGGCCTTCGAGACCGCGCCGTCGGAGAGGAGCTTCTGCGATCGCTCGAGCTCGGCCCGCGCGAGACCGAGGCGAGAGTCGGCCGCGACCCCGTCGGCCTTGGCCTGATCGATTTGTGCACGCGACGATCCGATCGCGGCGCCCGCTTGCACGAGGCCACCGCGCGCCATCGCGAGGTTTCCGTCGACCGACTTCTCGGTGAGCGCGAGCTGGGTGACCGCGGCCTGGAGCGAGGCCTCCGCTGCCGCGACGTCGGCGCGCACCGCCGCGAGCTTCGCGAGAGCGTCGCGATCGTCGAGGCGCACGAGCACGTCGCCCGGCTTCACGACCTGGTTGTCCTTCACGAGGACCTCCTTCACCTGCCCGGGAACGCGCGCGGCCACGTTCGCGACGTGGGCCTCGACCTGCGCGTCGTCGGTGCTCTCTTTTCCCTGCCCCGCGATCATGAGCCCGCCGACCACGGCGGCCGAAAGGAGCGCGAGCACGGGGAGCACCTTCTTGGCGCGCGACGGCTTGCTCGCGGACGCTTCCGCCGGTTCGGTGGCGGGAGCTTCGGGCTCGGTCGCGGTCTCCTTCGGGTTGTCCAAACGACGTTCGGTCGTGCGCTCCTTCGAACCTCCCCCAGGACGAGCTTCGCGCTGTTGGGTGGGCACGATCGGTTCGAGGAGCGGGTCGGATGCGGTAAGCGTCGCCATGACGCACTGTGCTTACAAAACGGATGCCAAACGATTTCCGCGGCCTTTGTTGTGGATGACGTCCAAAAAATCCGTAAACTGGCTACTTGGATGACATCCGATTCGCTACAGGATGATGTCCAGGAGAGCAGTGGATGACATCCTTGGTGAGCTCGCTTTCCCCAGAGACGATTCGCACCCTTCGCGCGGGGGAGAGTCGCGCGGCCTTCGCGCGGCGGATCGGCGTGACCCCGCACACGGTCTACCGGTGGGAGCTCCCGGCGGACGCGAAGGACGCGCGGCGCCCGCGTGGCGCAGAGCTCTCGCGCCTCCGTGAGCACGGCGCGGGCATCACCCCGATGACCACGACGCCGACTCCCACGAACGCGCCGAGCGTGGCGGCGAGCGAGAGCTACCCCGCCCTCGCCCTCGCGACCCGCGCGCCGTCGGACGACGTGACGCGGATCTTGCCCGCGATCGAGCGCGCGTTCGAGCCCGATTGGCAGCGCGCGCACGCGGAGCTCTTGAAGGTGCTCGGGCAAGCGAAGGACGTCTCGGAGGACGCGATCGCCCTCGCGCAAGCCGGGACCGCGTTCGTGCTCGGGCTCCACCGGAGCGACGCGCGCGGCGCCTTCGCCACGATCGCCCCTGCCCTCGCCGCCGCAGAGGCCGAACGGCTCTCTCCCCTCGTCGCGATCAAGGTGTTCGCCGCCGCCGCCTTCGTGCACGGGATGTCGGACGGGGCGCTCTTCGACATCGGTCGTGTGCACGCGTACCTCGCCCGCGTCGAGGCGCTGTCACGGATCGAGGACGACCGCGACGCCCTCTTCGTGGGCTGGGTCGGCGCGCTCCACGCCGCGATGATCATCGGCGATCAGGAGCTCGTGATGCGCGCGGCGCGGAGGCTCGACGAGCAGAAGGGGGCGCTCCTCCGCCCTTTCTTTTCCCTCGTTTTGGACGAGGTTCGCTGCTTCTGCGCGTACGTCGACGGTGTCTCCCACGGCGCTCGACGGAGCCTCGCCGAGATCGCCGAGGAGGCCCTCGTGCTCGGGTTCCACGGGGTGTTCGCGCGCGCCCTCGGCACATGGTGCGTGAAGCAGCTCGACGAGCTCGCCGATCCGGAGCACATCGTCGCCGTCACGAGGCGAATCCGAGACGTCACCGCCCGCGCGCGCCTCGGGCCAGGGATCCACACCGTCTTCGTGATACGGGCCGAGGCCGACGCGCTCCTCCGGATGGCGCGAATCGACGAGGCGCTCGTCGTGCTCGCGGAGCTCGAGGCGTTTCTCGCCGACACCGGGATGCCCCCCACCTCCGCGACGAGCGTGCTGGTCCGCGCCTACTTCCTGAGCGGCAACGACACGGCGCTGCGCGAGCTCCGCAAGCGCTACGACGCGTGCGAGGTGGTGTCGCTCCGTCCGTTCATGCAGGCCTACGGCGCGTACGTCGACGCGATGGCCGAGCTCGTCGTCGCGCGTGATCCGGAGGGCACCGTCGCCGCCTTCGCGATCGCAGAATCCGAGGGAAAACGCTGGAATTTTCTCCTCCGCGACGTGCTCGTGTTCGGCGCGGTGGCGCACGCCGCGTTCGCCGAGAGCGTGCCTACGGTCAAGGCAGCCCTACGGAAAGCGCAGCGGTTTCTCGAGCGATGTCCGTCGCCTTGGGGCTCCGCGCATCTTCGCCGCGTCGAAGGCACGGTCGCCGCGATCTCGGGGCACCACGCCGAGGCGCTCCGTCACCTCGAGGCCGCCGCGGCGACGTTCGAGCTCGCGAAGGACGTGCCCGCGGCGCTGATGACACGCCACGGCGCGATCGCTTTTGCGTTCGCGCTCGACAGCGCCGACGCGGGCCTCGACGCGGCCCTCGATGCGAGCGCAGCGGAGCTCGCGAAGCTAGGCCTCGTGCCCCCGCGCTCCATTCGCGCGACGATCGAGCGCTCGCGGACCGGACGCGACGACACCCCACGCGCGAGGCGAGATCCGAGCCGCCTCGCCGTCGCGGTCGATAGGCTCGCCGTGCGCGGGGTCCACCCCGATCTCGTTCTCCGCGTCCTCCACGAGTCGGTTCGTGAGATCGCGGGCCACCCGGTCGCGCTCGACGATCGCGCCGACGCCGGGCCCCCGAGCGACGCGGACCACGCCGTCTTCGAGCTCCGGGACGGGCGCGGAGGTCTCCTGCGCGTCGCGATCGCGGGGCATCTCGACGAAGCGACGCGCGCGGAGGTCGGGATTTTGCTGCGTTGCGCGGAGCTCGCGCTCGATCTCGCGGCGCGCTCGGTTCCGCAACCACCGGAGCCGAACGCGGCGTTCTATCCGCCCGATGGCACGACGGAGGATGGCCCTTTCGTCGCAGCCTCGAGCGACATGCGACGCCTCCACGGCGAGCTCGGGCGCCTCTCCGGCTCGAAGGCGACCGTGATCCTCACCGGCGAATCCGGCACCGGCAAAGAGATCGTCGCGCGCGCCCTCGTCGCGCTCTCCCAGCGCAAAGACAAGCCCTACGTGGTGATGAACTGCGCCGCCGTCCCACGCGATCTCTTCGAGGGCCAGCTCTTCGGCTACCGCAAAGGCGCGTTCACCGGCGCCACGTTCGACCACCCGGGTGTGATCCGCGCGGCGGAGGGCGGCACGCTCTTCCTCGACGAAATCGGCGAGCTCCCCCTCGACGTGCAACCGAAGCTGCTCCGCTTCCTCGAGAACGGCGAGGTGCTGCCCCTCGGGAGCCAGAAGCCGATCGCGGTCGACGTGCGGGTCGTCGTCGCGACCCACCGTGACCTCGCGTCGCTCGTACAAAAAGGCGCGTTCCGGGAAGACCTCTACTACCGCCTCCAGGTGGTCCCTATCCACCTCGCGCCGCTCCGCGAGCGCAAGGACGACGTGGTCCCGCTCGCGCTGCGGTTCCTCCGCGATCTCTCGAAGGCCGCGGGCAAGCCGCCGCCGATCCTCTCGTCGGACGCGCGGGTGAGGCTGCTCGCCCACACATGGCCGGGCAACGTGCGCGAGCTGCGCAACGTGCTCGATCGCACCTTGGCCTTCGATCCGGTTCCCGAGGTGCTCCTCGCGCGCGACCTCCGCTTCTGACGATCGCCCTTCGCCGACAGCGCCAAAATCGCCAATGAGATCAGACTCTTAGAGCGTGCTGCATGCCACTAACGGAGCGAGTACGCCTTCCGGATTTGGCGCATCGCTTCGTCGCAGGCCGGCAGGGTGTCGCGGCCTTGCACGAGCAGCTTCTCGGCCGCGTCGAGCTCGAGCAGCATCTCGATCGCCTTCGGATCGCCGGGCTGGAGCTTGGGGAAGTCGTTCGCCATGAAGGCCTCGACGAGGTGCTTCTTGGAGAGGCCCTCGCCGGTGGGCTTGGCGCTCGTCACGCAGGCGGTCCGCGCGTCGCAGATGTCTTTCTTTTCGCAGGGCACTTGCGCGATGCGGAGGGCGAGCTCCGGCTTCCGGTTGTTCTCCGCCTCGCGGTACGCAGAGACGGCGCGATCGAGCTCGGACGCTTCTTTGCGCCCAGCTTGGTCGCATGCGCCGAGCGCGATCGCGAGACTCACAACGAACACGACGTGCCTCATGCGATGTCCACCTTGCTCCACATCTCGCGTCGCATCTTTTCCTTCTGCCCGTCGGTGCGCGTGATGATGCGCGCGACGCTGGTCGCGGCGAGCAGCTCACCTTCTTGCCCGAGCGCCGGGAGCACCGACTTTCCGCACAAAAAAGCGCCCTCGAGCGGCGCACGGAGCGGCTCTGCGCCGAGGCCGAACAGCTCGCCACCGGCGACCCGGTAGCGCGGAATCATCGACTCGGCCTCGAGCGCGCCGCCCCCTTGACGAAGATGCACCCGATCGACGTCCACGCGGCTGCCCCCGCGGAAATCCCAGAGCGGACGGCCGTCGTGCGGTGAGTCGCAGAGCAGCACGTGACGCTCGAGGAACGGGAGCTGCGCGGCGAGGGTCGCCACCACCGCCTCGCGCGCCTTCGAGAGCCGCGGCGTCGCGTCGGACAAAAGCGCCTCGCACGCGAGAGTCACGGTGCCGGGCCACGGCCCCGGCGATCGCTGCACGTGGACGCTGAGCTCGGCCCGCGAGCTCTCCCCGAGGACGAACACCTCCGCGCCGAGGGGCGGCGGAATGGCCTCTTCGCGCACGACCAACGTGACCGCCATGCGTTGCTCCTCGGCGACCAGCTCCGGGAACGTATCGGCCACCTTGCGCGGCACGGGGAACGTAGGCGCGAGACGCAAGAGCTCCTCGAGCGTGCCTCCCGAGACGAGGAACCCCACCCCGACCGGCTCGACCTTTCCGTCGATCTCGACCGCGCGCACCTTGCCCCCGCGCTGCACGATCGACACGGCGCGATCTTGGGGCCGCACCTCGCCGCCCTGCGCGCGCACCCGCTCGATCAAAAAATCGGTGAGCTCCGCCTCGCCACCGGAGAGCGAGAGCACCCCGCGGGTGAACGAGCCGTGGACGCGGGCGAGGGCGAACGAAGGCAGGAGCGTGGCGTCGCTGCCGTGGCGTCCGGTCTCGAACACGATGCGCCGAAGCGCGTGGCGGCTCGGAAAATCTGCGAGCAAATCGCGCTCGGGCTCCTTCGCGATGCCCACGTCGGAGAGCGCGCGGCGGGTCTCGCGGCGCTCCCAGAACGTGCCCGGCGGCCACGTCACGTCTTTCTCGAACGCGAGATCGGCCTCCCCGTTGATGCGCCCGAGCTCGGCGTAGAGCTCGTCCGTCGCGCGGCGCTGCGCGAAGAGCTCACGATCGATCTCCGCGCCGAAGAGCTCGAGGTCGGGGGGGACGTCGAGGCGGAGGCCGTCGGAGAGCACTTGGAACATCGGAGAGAGCGCGCGCGTCTTCCGGCGGAAGGTCATCGACTGCGCGAGCTCGCCGAGGGCGCGTGTCCACACCGGCGACGATCCGAAGAGGAGCGTGAACGCGCGACGCGAGAGCGCGACGTCCTCGAACGTGTACGTCGGTGGGCGCGCGCCCTGCCCGACCACGAGCACGCGCCACGAACGACGTGACAAAAGCGCCGCTGCGAGGAGCGGCCCGAGCCCCAGTCCGAGCACGACGACGTCGTAGTGCTTGCTCATCGCGCGGCGACCTTAGGACTCGTCCGCGAAGAAGGGAACCGTGGCCTTGCGAGACCGGCCGTCAGAAGTGCACCGGAGCAGGCACGTTCAGCACGTCGCCGCGACCGACGGAGAGCCGCTCGTCGTCGTTTTTCCCCCAGCAGCGAACGGTTTTGTCGGTGAGACGAGCGCACGTTCCGTCGCCCGCCGCGACGATTTGCTCCGCGCCGAAGACGCCCTGGACCGGGAGCGGGACGGGAGAAGGCTCCGCGCGCGCGCTCGCGAGCTGTGCGTTCGTGTTGTCGCCGAAGCACGCGACCGTCTTGCTCGTGAAGCGGAGGCAGGCGTGCGCTCGGCCGCTCGCGACCTCTGCGATGGGGGCGAGGCCGTCGAGCTTCGGAGGCACTGGAAATCGCGCGGGATCGCACTCGAGCTTGCTCGCGACGAGGGTGCACGCCGGGCGCGGCGCTTTGGCGTCGAGCGCGGGGTCCACGACGCCGAAACAGGTGCTCGGTGCACCCGCGAGCACGAGACACACCGATCGCTCGCCGATGCGTACGTCCAAGAGCGACCCTTGGAACGGGACGTCGCTCGGGCCGTGCGCGCTCGCAGCAGGACCGAGCGCGCCGTCGGAGCTTCGCCCCTGGCAACGGAGCTGGCCGCTCTCGAGCTGCGCGCACGTGACATGTGGACCCATGTAGAGCTCACGTACCGGCGGCGGCTTGTTCTTCTTCGGGCACCCCGCGAGGGCGAACGACGAAGCGACGAGCAAGAGCACGAGCGCCCTCACGGGTGACCGAGGGCCGATTTCGCGATCGTCGCCGCCATGATGATCTTCGCCGCTTGCACGAAGATCACGATCCCGAGCACGTCGACCAGGCTCGCGATGAACGGAGTGGAGCTCGTCGCCGGATCGAGCCCGATACGCTTCAGCAAAATCGGCAGGAGGCTGCCTACCGTGCAGCCCGTCATGACGATGCCGACGAGCGACGCGGAGACCGTGAGCGCGAAGCCCACGCCTTGCTCCGGGTACATGAGCACGCGCACGAAGCCCACCGCCCCGAGGCCGAGACCGAGCACGACGCCCATCATGCTCTCGCGGACGAGGATGCGCATGAAGTCGGTGTGCTTGATCTCGCCGACGGCGAGGCCACGAATGATGAGGGTGCTCGACTGGGAGCCCGAGTTACCGCCCGCGGAGATGAGGAGCGGCACGTAGTACGCGGCGCCGTGGATCGCCTCGAACACCGGATCGTAGTGGCGGAGCGCGGTCTGCGTGAAAAACTCGCCGAGGAAGAGCGCGAGGAGCCAGCCGCCGCGCTTGCGAATGAAGCTCGCGAAGGACGTCTGGAAATAGGGGACGTCGAGGGGCTCGATCGCGCCGAGCTTCTGCACGTCCTCGGTTTGCTCCTGGGTGAGCACGTCGACGATGTCGTCGATGGTGATGACGCCGAGGAGCGCGCCCTCCTTCTCGATCACCGGCATGACGTTGAGGTCGTACTTGGCCATCCGCCGCGCGACCTCTTCTTGGTCGAGATCGGGCGTGACGCTGAGGATGTCGTCGTGGGTCACCTTCGCGAGGGGCGCGTCTGCCTTGGCGAGGAGCAGATCGCGCATGCTCGCCATGCCGAGCAACCGCTCGCCGTTCCCTACGACATAAACGTTGTAAACCGCGGAGTTATGCTCCTCCGAGAACGTGCGGACGGCCTCGATCGCCTCCTGCACGGTGCCGTCCGGCGGGACCTGAACGAACGCGGTGGTCATGAGGTGACCTGCGCTCGTCTCGGGCCACTTTTTGATCTCGCGGACCTCTTGCGCGGCCTCGGGGTCGACCTTCTCGAGCGTCTCGAGGAGGCGATCGCCCATCGCCTCGGGCAACGCGCTGAAGAGGTCGGCGCGATCGTCGGGGGCCATTTCGCTCGCGATGTGCGCGATCGACTCGGCCTTCATGATCTCGACGAGCTCTTCTTGCTCGTGCTCCTCGAGGCGCTCGAAGATGGGCGCCGCCTCGTCGGCCGGCAGGAACTCGAGCAGCTTCGCGGCCTCGTCCGGCTCGAGCTCGCCGATGAGGTCGGCCAGATCTTCGGCGTGAATCTCCTGCAAGAGCGCGCGCGCCTGCTCCGGATCGTCCCTCAGGACTTCCTTCAGATCGGGGCCGATCAGCTTCGAGAGGCGCATGGCGGGCGGGCGGAATGTAGCCCCCTTTGCGCGAAGCACAGCCCTGCAAAATGGCTCGAACGTGCGTTTTTGGCTCGGCGCGCGGAGGTGGCACGCGACGCCACGAAAACGTGGTGAAAGGCCGCTGCGCGAGCGCTCGCCCGTCCTGTCGTGCGAGCGCAGTGGCGACCCCGCCGGTTCATGGGTGTCTCGCGCCTCGTGCGTTCCTCCGAGGGGCCCGCCCTCGGTCGGCGCACGCTTTCCGCGCCGGCGTGTCACGCGCTGCCACGACGTGCGCAGACGGAACCCAGGGAAAAACGCTGTCGGTTATGACGCCGGCGCGTCAAGTCCGACGTCACTCTATGGCTCCCATAGGTGATTCCAGGTGGCGAAGGCGGCCGCCGCGTGTTCCGCTTCAGTCGGACCAGCGCGGGGGCTCATCGTAGGCCTCGCCTCGTTCGTTCTTACCTAGGAGAGGCCATGAAACAGCTCGTTCGCGTCGCAAGTCTCGTCATGCTCGTCGCCCCGTTCGGACTCGCGTCCGTGGTCGGCACCGGTTGCTCCAGCGACAGCACCACCTCGGATGGCGGAACCTCGCCCACGAGCACCGGCACCAGCACCGGCACCACGCCCACGCCGACCGGCACCGGCACCGGCACCGGAACGCCGGACTCGAGCGTCCCGAGCGGACCCGAGCTCAACGGCTGCAAGACCTACGTCGATCTCACCGCCGACGCGGCCAAGCGCGAGATTACGTGGGGCTTCTCGGTCTCGAACACGCCCGAGGCGTGCATGAGGATCAAAGCGGGCCAGTCGGTCACGTGGAACGGCGACTTCGGCCTCCACCCGCTCGGGCCGAAGGGTGGCGACACCCCGACGCCGATCACGAACACCGCGACGGTGAAGTTCGACAAGGCCGGCACGTTCGGCTTCGTCTGTACCGCGCACTCCTCGATGCAGGGCGTGATCCTGGTCGTCCCCTGACACGATCCCGCGTGAGCTTACGCGACGAGACGAGGGCCACGGGCGGCCCTCGTTTCGTTTTTTTGTGGCTTCGGTGGTCGTCCGCGCGCAGAGCGCGACGAAGCGCGGGAGGCTATTTTTTCCCGTGGCTCGGGCCGTTCGCATAACCCCACTCGCGGAGCATGCGGGACATCTCGGCGGCCCCCTCGCCCGCCGCGCCCTCGCGCGCGAACGCGGCACCGCCACGATCGCGGGAGACGAACACGCCCTCGTCGCGACGCACGTCGACCTCCGGAAACCGCGCCGCTCGCAGCGCGCGACGGGCATCTTCTCCGACCACGCCGAGCTCGAGCCCAGCCCTCGCGACGCCGAACGGCCCGCCGTAGGCGACCGCGGTCGAGACGGCGTCGAAAGAGAAGGTCCACTTCACGTCGGCCGCGGGCGGCGTCGTGAGCAAGTCGAAACCGACGAGCTCGTCTTCCGCGGTGAGCAGATCGATCTCGAAGCCGTCGTCGAGCTTGCGGATGGCCTCCGCGCCGAGGCCGACGAGCTTGAGGTCGCTCGTGGTGCCTTTCACGATCGTGACCTTGCCCTGGACCTT
>JAAFHV010000079.1 GCA_013297655.1 Myxococcales bacterium
GGCACGCGCCGATGGCCGTCGCGATTCGACCCTATTTGGGAGTCGAAGGTGCGGCGTGGCCTCGTCGGCTGCGGAAGCGTCGTCGTTCGATACGAGGGCTCTTCGCCGGCGAGGGCGCGCGCGTGCCTTGCCCGCGGAGGGTGAGCGATGCACCATCGCCCGATGCCCTCACCCGAGATCGAAATGTGGTTCGACTTCGCGAGCCCCTACTCCTACCTCGCAGCGCGGCGTGTCGAGGTGGTCGCCGAAGGCGCCGGTGCGCACGTGGTGTATCGGCCCTTCTTGCTCGGGCCCATCTTCCAAGATCTCTTCGGGAGCTCGGACTCCCCGTTCAATCGTAACCCCGCGCGCGGTCGCCACATGTGGAGCGACGTGGAGCGCGAAGCGAAGAAGCTGGGCGTGCCGGTGCGACGGGTCACAGATTTTCCACGCGGCTCGTTGCTCGCCACGCGGGTCGCGCTCGTGGTGGAGGGCGAGCCCTACGGCCCTGCGTTCGTTCGAGGGATCTTCGAGCGGAGCTTCGTCGACGACGCGGACATCGCGAGCGAGGCGGTGGTGCGCTCCGTCCTCGCGCCGCTCAGCCCCGCCGCCGACGCGATCCTCGCCCGCGCCGTCGCGCCGGAGACGAAAGCGCGTCTTCGTGCCAGGAGCGAGGAGGCCCGCGCGCGAGGTATCTTCGGGGCGCCGAGCTTCTTCGTTAACGGTGATCTCTATTGGGGAAACGATCGCCTCGAGGCGGCGATCTCCGCCATCGGGCCGGCGAAATCCACGTTCGTCGGCACCCCCGTAGACTACGCCAAAACGTTCGCCGAACGCTGGCTCCCGGCCTGGACCGGGAACGATCCGGAGCGGCTCGCTGCATTCTACACGGACGACGCGACGTACCTCGACCCCGTGGTGCCCGCCGGGGTGACCGGCAAGGAGGCGCTCCTCGCGTACTTTCGTAAGCTCCTCGTCCGCAATCCGGCGTGGGTGTGGACGCAGCGCGGCTCCGTTCCGATGGAGGGAGGGTTTTGCAACCTCTGGCACGCCTCCATTCCTGGCGTAGGTGGCACCCGCGAGGTGGACGGTGTGTGCCTCGTGCACTTGCGCGGCGATCGCATCGCGCGGAACGAGGTCTACTTCGATCGCTCGCTGCTCTTCGCGAAGAAAGAGACCTCCGCCGACGGACGATAGTGCACCACGGAGCGGGTGACCTTCGAGCGTTCGTCGAGGTGCATGACCTCGACCACCGTCGCGTCGCGGTGGTTCAGGTACACGAGCGCCACGCTCCCGGCGCCAGCGAAGGCGGCAAGGAGCGTGAATCGGAGGGGCGGTGCGCTCTCGAGGCCGCGCGCGAAGTAGGCACGAAGCTCGCTCGTGTCGCGGATCGTGCCGTCTGCGCGATCTGGGGAGAGGCGCGTGACGACGAGGGGCGAGGTGTGGGCGGGCGGATCGGCGTAGTGAGCGAGGATGGCCTCGAGATCGTGCCGATTCCAATCGGCTATCCACGCCTCCGCGAAAGCCGTCGCTTCTTCGTTCGTCATCGACGCTCCTCCACGGCAGGTTTTCCGAGGAGCGCAGACCACGCGAACGCACATGGAATGGCGAGCGCCCCCGCCGCCATCACGAGACCCCAGCGGTGGGTCTTGTCGACGATCCACCCGAAGAGCGGATTGGCGACGACATGAACGACGGACTGTACCGCTGCCGATAGGCCACCGGCGAGCGCAGCGTCGCGTGCGTCGATGCGCTTCAGCATGTCGGCGGTGCCGATGACGTACATCCCGGCGCCTCCCGCCATCGCGAGGCTCCCGAACACGACGCGCGCCCACGTTCCGGGGACGAAGGGCACGACCATCAGCATCGACGTGAGCAGCGCGGCGAACGCGACGAGGCCATGGTGGGCGCCGCCGCTCGAGGCGAGTCGACGATCGCGCAGGCTCCCCGCGATCCCGAAGCTTATCGCCGCGACGTCGAAGGCGAGGGGTGGAAGCCAAAGGTAGTGCCCAATGGCTTGCTTCTCGACGCCGCACGCCTCAGCCAGGAACTGGGGATACCAATAGAGGACGACGAGGATCGCAGGGGCGGAGCCGAGAACCACGAACGCTTGGCGCACGAACGCCCGATGGAGGAGCACCTTCGTCCACGGCTGCGGCGCCTCGCGGCGTTCCATCGTCGCCGTCGCCATCGTGTCGCGATCGCTCGGGGCGACGAGGAGCCAAAGCGGAAGCCACGACAACCCCACCGCGGCCGTGACGACGAACGCTGCGCGAAAGCCGTGTGCGTGCGCGATCTTCGTCGCGAGGGGCGCCGCGATCATCGCCCCGAAGGAGCTCCCGGTGAACAGCAGGCCCATCGCGGCGGACCGTTTGCTCTCCGGGAGCGCCGTTCGGATCGTGCGCGCGGCCGAAGGGAACGACGGCGACTCGAGGGTGCCGAGCAGCGCGCGGAGCACGAGGAGCGACACGAACCCCTGCGCGAACGCGTGCGCTGCGGACGTGAGCGACCAGAGGACGACCGCCACCGCGAGCGCGCGCTTCGGGCCGATGCGGTCCACGATTCGCCCGGAGACGGGCGAAAATACCAAATAGGCGATCGCGAAAGCAGAGCCGAGCCACCCGAAGCGGGCGTGCGAAATGCCCAGCTCCTCCCGCACCGTAGGCGCGATCGCGGCCAGTGTTTGCCGGTCGAGGTAACTTACCGTCATCGCCAGTGTGGCGACGACGGCGACGAAGAACGGAGAGAGCTTCTTCACGCACACCCACCGTCGAGGAACGCGGCTGCTTCGTCAACGACGATGCGCCGAGCCGTGTCCCTCGATCGCGCGCACGACGCGCGGCCTCCCCAAAATACTGAAGTAAACGCTATAGCGTCGTGCGCTGCGATCGGGTGCGGGGGGCGACCAACCAGAGCGCGCGGCTCGTCGGCGCGGGGCGGCGGGGGACGTCTGCGGGATCAAGGTGCCGCGCGTGGTCTTCGCCCCGCCGTCGACGCGAGCACCGTGGGGAGGTGCTCGACGAGGAAGTCGCGTAGGGCCGCGGTCCGTGGAGGGAGCGGACGCTCCTTCGCGGTGACGAGAAAGAGCGGAGCGCCGCGGAGCACGACCTCGGGCACCACGCGGACGAGCGCCCCCTCGGCCACATCGCGCTGCGCGAGGTGAAGCGGCAGCAACGCGACGCCTCCACCCGCGCGCGCGAGCGCGAGCAGCGCGCCGAAGTCGTCGCATTCGATCGCGGGTGGCGGAGGGGTAGCGTCCGTCGCGAAGCTCTTCTTCCGCGAGCGAGCAGGCCATAGACCGTCGTGGGCGCCGAGGTCGCGAGGCTCCTTCGGCGCGCCCCTCGCAGCGATGTAACGTGGCGCCGCGAAGAACGCTGCCTCGAGCTCCCCGAGCCTTCGCGCCTTCACTCCGCCTTCCCCGACTTTCCCGACCCGCAGCGCGACGTCGGCCTTCGCGTCCGCGAGAGGCACGAGGGCGTCGGCGAGCACGAGGCGGAGGCGCACCGCCGGAAAGCGTGTCCGAAACGCGGGCAATAGCGGCGCGACGACGGTGCGCCCGATGTCCGGTGGCGCGGCGAGCGTAACGAGCCCCGATGGCGTGACCGGTCGATCGACCAGGGATTTACTCACTCGCTCGAGGTCGGCGAGCGGCCGCGCGACGCTCGCCGCCAGGTCTTCTCCCGCCGGCGTCAGGGTCACGCTCCGCGTGGTGCGCGCGAGCAGCACGACCCCGAGGGACTCCTCGAGCGCGCTCACGACCCGGCTGACGTGCCCCTTGTCGGTCCCGAGGCGCTCTGCCGCGCGCGTGAAGCTCCGCGCTTCTGCCACCGCCAAGAACACCGCGTAGTGATTCAAGTTCGTCACGTGCCTCCAGGAGCGCGGCTTCGACGACCTGCGCGACGGACCGAGGTGGGGAAATCGTTGATGATTCTACAACAACGGGTTGCATCCTAGGTCATTGTTGCAAGCCTCCGCGAGGCGCACCTTCTCTCGGCAACCGAGGAGATCGCCCATGAAGACGTCACTTTTTTCGTTCCCGCTCGCCGTGCTCACCCTGCTCGCCGGCTCCACTGTGGCGTGCGGAGGCCCCGTCGGCGGGGTGCTGCCCACCCGCGAGGGACCGCCGGCACCGTCCGAGCTCACCCTCGTATGGGTCGGTTATGGCGAGGCCGAGCGTCTCGACGAGGGCGCCTGGAAGCGGGTGCCCGCGTTCGACTACGAGCTCACGGTCGAGCAGCGTCGGTACGCCGATCATTGGGAGTCCGTGAAGCACATGCGGAGACGACACCCCCAGTACGACGGGAGCGCAGGCCCCCGCGAGCAGACCCTCTACTTTCGGGTCGATCTCGGCGCGGTCGAGCCGAGCGGGGAAGTGCCGGTGCGCATCGTGTCGACCCTCGGCTCCGGGGCGGGTCGCGCCGATCGCACGTTCCGCTCGTCGCGGCTCGTCTTTCGCGCCGACGTGAGCTCCTTCGCTCCGTTCGATACCTATCGGATCGATCAGCGCTATGCCTACGACGAGGGCAAGCTCGAGGAGCTGGTGAGCCTCGACAAGGGTGCGGTTCCTTGGGTGCGAAACCACGAGGTCGCGACTCTCTTCGCGTCGCACACGTTCGCGGAGCCACCGACGCGCAGGTAGCGGCAACCCCTCATCAGGTGAGATCACGCCGTTGGCGCGGGCGATCCGACGAGGGCCCGCAAGCGTGCATCACGCAGGTAAATCGGGAGCCAAAGGAACACCGCGACGTAGATCGGGAACAGGACGTGGCTCCCGAGAGGGTGGGCGAGGCGCACGTGGGTGGCGACGGCGCCGCCGAGGTAACCCGTCCAGAGGAGCGCTCCGAGGGGCGCCGTGCGCGGGATCACGTAGAGCACGAGACACGCGAGCTCGAACGCGCCGATCCACGCGAGAGAGCTCGCAGGGTACCCGAGGTCGGCGAACGAATCGACGGCCGGTTTCATCGCGAACACCTTCAACGAGACGTCGAACACCAGGAACGCGATCACGAGCCCGGCGAGCACACGACCCGTGTACAGCGCGGCCCGGCGCGACTGCGGCGCCTGCGACGCTGACGCATCGACGACGGGGGGGGTGGCGGAGACGGTGAGCTCGGGGGTCGACATCGGTGATCCTTTCGTGGCGGCGAGGTTGCCGTCCTCGAGACGACACTCCGCGTGGTCACCTTTCGACACGCCGGGGTCGCATTTCGCCGAAATCGTCAGGGAGGCGCTATTTGCAGCGCGCGGCGCGTTCGAGGAGGCGGTCGCGGAGGCGCACGTTCTCGGTCAGCGCGGCGGCACGCTCGAGCTCGGCGCGCGCTTCTGGGAGCCGCCCGAGCTTCTCGAGGAGGTCGGCGCGCGCGCTCGGGAGGAGGTGATACCGCGCGAGGGCAGGGTGCTCGCGGAGCGCATCGAGGATCACCAGGCCCGCCGCGGGGCCTAGGCTCCGCGAGACGGCGAGGGCGCGGTTCAGCTCCACCACCGGCGACGGCGCGATCGTTCCCAATCGTGTGTAGAGCGCAGAAATCTTCGCCCAGTCGGTCGCGTCGAACGTGGCGGCGCGCGCGTGGCAGGCCGCGATCGCAGCCTGGATTTGGTACGGACCTCCCTCCGCCGCGAGCGCCTCCGCCGCGTCGAGCGCACGAAGGCCCGTCTCGATACGTGCATGATCCCAGCGACCTCGATCCTGATCGGCGAGCAAAATCGGCTCTCCGCGCGCGTCGGTGCGGGCATCGCTGCGCGAGCTTTGGAGGAGCACGAGGGCCCGGAGGCCATGCGCTTCCGGCTCGTTCGGCGCGAGCTCTGCCGCGAGCGCCGCGAGTCGCAACGCCTCGTCGACCAGCGCGGGGCGAAGCACGTCGTCGCCCGCGGTCGCGGAGTATCCCTCGTTGAAGACGAGGTAGATCACCTCGAGCACCGAGGCGATGCGCCGCCCGAGCTCGTCGCCGCGTGGAACCTCGAACGTGACCGCGGCCTCCGCGAGTGTCCGCTTCGCGCGAACGATTCGTTGCGCGACGGTGGGCTCCGTCGTGAGGAACGCGCGCGCGATCTCGTCGGTCGAGAGACCGCCGACGAGGCGGAGCGTGAGCGCCGCGCGCGCCTCCTTCGAGAGCACCGGATGGCAGGCCGCAAACATGAGCCGTAGAACGTCGTCCGCGACGTCCTCGTCGAGCCCTACCTCGAGCCTCGCTTCGATTTCGTCGAAATCGCACGGAAAGAGGCTCGATTTCGTATGCGCGTGCGACCGCTCCACCACCCGGCGGTGCCGGATACGATTGAGCGCGCGGTTCTTCGCCGTGGTCATGAGCCATGCCCCTGGCCGCTCGGGCACGCCCGATAGTGGCCACTCTTCGAGCGCCGCCACGAACGCGTCGTGGGCGAGCTCTTCGGCGAGGCCGAGGTCACGCACGACGCGAGTGAGGCTCCCGATGAGCTTGGGAGCCTCCTCTTTCCACACGGTCGCGATCGTTTGGCGTACGTCGGCGCGAGACACCGCGCGACTACAGCAAAGGCGCTCCGGCATCACAAGCGACGAGCGGGAGGGCGCCGATCTTCAGCGCGCGCAGCGGAGGTGACTCACTTCGGCGGGGGGCCGCCCGGCTCGAACATCGGCAAGATCTCGCCTCTGCCGTCGCCCGCGATCGCCATGAACTCCTTCGAGAGCGCGATGGCGGCTTCCATGTTGGCGGCTTCGATCACCGCGAACCCGTCGATGAGCTCTTTGCTCTCCGCGAAGGGACCGTCGGTGACGGTGATCTTACCGCCCTCGTTTTGGATGCGGACCCCGTGCGACGGGCGCACGAGGCCGCCGGTGAGGACGACGCTTCCCGAGTCGAGCATGCGCTTCGTGTATTCGCCGAGCTTCTGCATCGTCTCGGGCGAGGGCGGGGGTGCGGTCGGGTTCGACTCGAAAATCGCCATGAATTTCATACGTTCTCCTTGGAGTGGGGGGCCAGTCTAAGTGCCCTTCCCCAAGACGACACCCGAGCGTGCGCCGAATCGACAGCGGGGCCTTTCTTTTTTTTCGAGGCGGCCGTTGTCCTCGCGCACGCCTCAAGAAGAGGGGGATTGCGATCGCAGGTCGGCGAACCCGGCGATGGCCTTCTTCACGTCCTCCGGAAAGTCGTCCATTTCCTGCACCTGGCGAACCTCGATGATCTCGTTGTCGCCGGCGGGGCAGCGCGCTGCCCACTCGATCGCCTCCTCGCGCGAGCGGACTTGGATCATCCAGTAGCCGCCGACGAGCTCCTTCGCCTCCGCGAAAGGTCCGTCGGCGATCGTGGGCTTGCCGCCGGAGAACGACACGCGCGCGCCCATCGACGGCGGGTGGAGGCCGTCGAGGGAGAGCAGCACCCCCGCCTTTTGGAGCTCCTCGTTGTACTTCATCATCTTCTCGACGCCGGCCGCGTCCGGCATCGTGCCGGGGACGGCGGTCTCGTAGCCCTTGGGGATCATCAGCATCATGAAGCGCATCGTCGTGTTCCTTTCAGCTCGTTCGTCGAGCTCACCGGGACGACGAACGCCTCTCGTGGATTTCGACACGAGGCACGAGAAAATTCTCGAGGTTCGCTCAAGTGTCCGGTGTTGCTAAGAAAATGGCCTCTCGGTCGTCGGCGAGGGCGAGCCGAATCGCGAGCGCTCCCGCGCGTCCGATCGACACGGGGTTCGCGGCGAGTGAGGTCACACGCGAGCCGAGGCAGCGGTCTCCGATCGCGACGATCCGATGGTGCACCGGATCGGTCCCCGCGAAGATGCCGAGGCTCCCCTCGTGGAGCGTCGCGAAGACGAGAGCGTGACCGTCACGAAGGAGCCCACCGCGGACGTGCACATACGCCGCTCCTTCCTCGACGAGCGTGTCGAGCCGGGTGCCCGCGATCGACACGAGCGCGGTCGCCCCGCGCGTCGTCCGTATGCTCGTGACGACGGTGCCGTCGTCGTCGGCGGAGGGAAAATGACCGAGCTCGGCGACTCCTTCTCCTGTCACGACCACGTCCTCGGACGAGCGTCCGTCGTCACGTACGATCGCGTGCGTCCCGTCGCGGAGCGCGACACGTGCGAGCACCGCGCTCCCCTCCGTCACGACCGGAAGGCCATGAAATGCGGCGATCGGGCCATCCGCGCGGAACGGCTCGCGCGGCGCTCCTCCCCCGCACACACGGATGACCGCGCTCCCGTCGCGCGCCGTCGCACGGTACGCCACGAGGCCGTCGGCGTTGCTCGTCGGTCCGAGCGGACCCACCGCGACGGTGTCGGCGTCCCCGCTCCCGTCGAGGCGCTCGACCGTGGCGCCGTCCGCCACGTACACGCCGCTGCCTCCGCGCGCATCGCGGCCGTAGAAGGCCACCCGTCCGTCACGAGCGAAGTCCGGGTGGCTCGTGATCTCGGCGAGGCCGGCGCGCGCGCCGTGGGAGGTGCGTGTGTCGACGACGACCTCGAGCCTGCCGTCCCGCGCGACGATCACGCCGGAGCCGCCGCCCACGAACGCGGCCTGGAACGCGATCGCGCCGTCGTCGCCCATCGCCGCGACGTAGGGCCCGAAGCGCGAGAACGACGTCACGCCGGTCACCGCGATCGGCGTCAGGCTGTAGGGCGCATTTCGGAGCACGTTCCCACGAGATTATTCGAACGGGAGGCTCGCGCCTCGCAGCGTCGTGAGGGGCGCGCGCTCGCTCAGCCCGCCGCGGCGTGCTCGTCGAAGTAGATCCCGCGCACCCAGCGTGCTCCCTCGAAGGCGCTCCTCCCGTGGAGCATGCGGTGATTGTCGTAGAGCAAAAACTCGCCCGCCTCGAGCGAGAGCTCGTAACGATGCGAGCGGACGAGGCGAACGAAGGTGTCGTGCGCGCGATACACCTCTTCGACCTCGTCGAACGGGAACGCGTGCGGCGCGAGCGTGAAGTAGGACGACCGCACGAAGAACGCGTCGTCGTCCGTCCGCGCGACGACGGGCGCGACGACGAGCCGCTCGAAGGCCGCCTGTTTCCTATGGAAACGGAGCGGAACGGTGCGCAAGATTTCGGCCGCGCGCGCGTCGATCGACGCGAGGTACCGATAGGCGGCGCGGGCATCGGCGACGAAGTTGTCGCCTCCGCGGGCTGCCTTTCGTACGCATTGGAGGAGCTGGTAGCGCGGCGGATCGTCGAGAAAAGGTTGGTCGGTGTGGAGCTCGATCCCGGCGTCCGTGTAGCCGAGCTGGTCGGTGTTCTGATTCGTGACGTTGTCGGTGCGAAGGTCCTCGATCCGCCCGAAGTGGGTGCCGCGCACGTGGAGCCCGCTCGAAACGAAGCGCTCCACGAGCGGCTCGGTCTCGTCCTCCGGAGGCGCGGCCGACGCACCTTCGCGCCGAACGACCACGAGGCCGTGGGTACGCACATGGGCGATCGCGGCGGCGACGATCGTGTCGTCGAGGCGCGCTCCGGCGCGCAGCTCGTGCGGAGCCACGTCCGTCGGCGGCGCCGGCACTGGCGCTCGGTTCCTCGCATACGCGTGCTCCGCGAGCCACCCGAGGGGGTACTCGCTCTTCCGACCGTCGTGCGCCCACTCCACCACGAGCGCCCCGTCGTTCACGAACGCACGCCGCGCGCGAATGTCGTCCGGGAGGTCCGACGAGCACACGGTGCGCTCCCGCGTCGTCGGGTGCCGATCGACGTCGCAGTTGTGCCGAAGCCAGCGGTAGTGGAAGTCGGCGTGGGCCGACTTATCGAGAGCGACACGGAGCCAACGCTCGTGCAGCTCGACCGAGAAGTCGTTGCTAGACATGCGTCTGTTATAGCGGATGATCTTGAAAAATCGAGTGATTCCAAAGCGAATGAGATGGCATCGAGACGGACATCGCGTCCGCTACTGCGCCGGGGCGTCGATTCTTGCGTCTGCGACAACGCTCTGTTTCCAGTCCGAGGAGGACGAATCGCGTGCCTGTGGCGCGTTCACGAACTATTCGAGGACGGATGAACCTTCGTTCACTTTCGCTCGTCTCGGTGCTCGCTATCGTCGCCTCCGTCGCGTCGTTCGTCTCGCTCGGCGCTTGCTCGTCGACGACCGAGACCGCCGATGGCGGCGACACCGACGGCAGCACGACACCGGCACCCACCGGCACGACCGAGACCGACGCTGCGCCGACCGAGGCAGGCGCCGGCTCCGCGACGCTCTCGTCGCTTCAGGCTTCCATCTTCACGCCTTCGTGCGCGAAGGCCCGCTGTCACTCGGGCAGCCGACCCTCGGGCGGGCTGAGCCTCGACGCGGCGAGCACGCACGCGCAGCTCGTCGGTGTGGCGAGCGTGGTCAACTCGGGCCAGACGCGCGTCATCGCGGGAGATCCGGCGAACAGCCTGCTCGTGCGCGCCCTCAAGGGCAGCGTCGGCAACGTGGGGCGCATGCCCGACGGCGCGGCCGCGCTCACCGCCGCGCAGATCGCGAACGTCGAGGCGTGGATCGCGGCGGGCGCGAAGAACGACTGAGCGCGCTCGGCCTTCGCGCGGCGACCTACGGCCGGTGACGATCGGCCACCTCGCCGCTTCGCTAATTTTTCCGGATCAGGAAGGGGATGCTCACCTTCGTGTCGCCGCTCGAGCTCGGGAACTTCAACGCCCGCAGTTCTCGCAGCACGCACGCTCCGAGCGGCTTGTCGGCCGCGTCGGTCTGCGCTGAGGTTACGCGGCCGGTCGCGCCAATCGTCAGCTTGACGACCACGCGGCCGGGGGGCGATCCGGCCGGGAGGGACGGCGCGCACTTGCGCACGAGCGGCGCGCGCACACGCTGCACGACGGCGACGATGTCGGAAGCAGAGAGCGACGCGTTCGCATCGCTCGAGGGCGATTCTCCCATCGGCGTCACGTCGGATGGAGGCTCCGTGGCGGGGGGCGGATCCGATCCGGGCGCGGCGGGGGCGATGGTCGCGCTCGCGGCGTCGACGGCCTCCTCGGCGTTTGGCGGCGTGGACGATGCGGACGCTGCGGCCGGTGCCGACGCTGCCGGCGTCACCGGGGTCACTTCGGGGGCTCCGCACGCCCACGCGATCGCGACGAAAGAAGCGAGCACGAACGGCCTCGACGACGGCTTCATCTCTCGAGGAGACGCCACTCGGGCTCGCCTTTCAAATGGGATCATCCCGTATTTCGTAGGCCCGCGGCGATGCCATTGATCGTGAGGGCGACCGCACGCGAGAGCCCCTCGTCCTCGGAAATTGCGGCGCGCTTCCGGCGCAAGAGCTCGATTTGCAAGAAGCTCAGCGGATCGACGTAAGGGTTTCGCAGATCGATCGACCGCGCGAGGGTGGTCTCTCGGCCGAGGACGTGGCTCGTGCCGAAGATCTGGCGCACCGCGCGCAACGCGCGGCCGTGGTCGAGCGCGATGCGTCGAAACAGGCGTCTCGCGGCGTCTTCGTTCGTCGCGAGCGCGGCATACCTCGCCGCGATGTCCATGTCGGCCGTCGCGAGGGCGACCGCGAGCGCGTCGAGGGTCGACGCGAAGAACGGCCACTCGTCGCGCATGCGGCGGACGAGCTCGACGCCCCGCGTCCGTACCAGCGCACCGAGGGCGCGCCCGGCCCCGAACCAGCCAGGCACCATCTGTCGTGACTGCGTCCACGCGAACACCCAAGGGATCGCGCGCAAGTCGTCGATTTGCCGCTGTCCTCCACCGGAGCGACGCGCGGGCCGGGACCCGATGTTGAGCTGGCCTATTTCGTCGAGCGGGGTCGATGCGAGGAAGTAGTCGATGAAGTCCGGATCGCGCACGAGCGATCGGTACGTATCGAGGCTCGCCTTCGAGACGTCCTCGAACGTGCGCTCGTGCTCTTCGATCCGCGCGGTCTCGTCCGGATGGGCATCGGCCGTCGTCGCGAAGAGCACGCCGCTCGTCGTAAGCTCCAGGTTCCGCTCCGCGATCTCCGGCAAGAGGTACTTCCACCCGAGCACCTCGCCCTGCTCGGTGAGCTTGAAGCGACCTCCGATCGAGCCGTGCGGCAGGCTCGCGATCGCCCGCTGCGATGGCCCGCCTCCGCGCCCGATCGAGCCGCCGCGTCCATGGAAAATCTTGAGTGAAATTCCAGCTTTACGAGCGACTTCGACGAGCCTCTGCTGCGCGCGGTAGAGCGCGAACGACGACGTGAGCATGCCGGCGTCTTTGTTCGAGTCGGAGTATCCGAGCATGATCTCTTGCACGTCTCCGCGGAGAGCGAGGTACCGCCGGTACGCCGGATCCGCGGCCGCCTTCGCGATTTCGTCCGGCGCGCGTTCGAGATCGTCGAGGGTCTCGAAGAGCGGCACCACCGAGACGTCGGCGCGCCCTTCGATCGGGTCATAGAGGCCGGAGATGCGCGCGAGCACGAGGGTCGCGAGCATGTCGACCGCACCATGGGCCATCGACAAGATGAACGACTCCGCGCCTCCACCGGCGGTGATCCCGCGCGCGTTCACGAGACCTTCGATCGCGTGCATCGCCGGGGAATCCGGGCGCGGTGGCGAACGATCGCCAGAGAGGGCGCGCGCTATCGTGGCGCGGGCGACGTCGCTGTCGAGGGCGACGTCCGCGTCGAGCCAGAGCGCGGCGCAGGTAGCCTCCCGCACCCACGCGGCGGGCACGCGCACGTCGAGCTTCGCGAGGTGGAACCCGAACGTCTCGACCTGCCGCACGAGATCACGGACGCGCCGCGACCCGGCGTTCTTTCCGTGCGTCGCTTCGATCGAGCGCGCGACCACGGCGAGGTCTTTCACGAGATCGACGGGGGTCGTGTAGGCCCGCTCCGGCATGCGCGGCGCGCGGGTCGCGGTGCGCCTCCCTTCCGCCAGCGTCGCGCGTGTGCACTCTACACGTGCCTCCACGAAGCGGAGCGCGCGCCGGTACGGCTCTGACGCGGTGGTGCTCGCGACGTCCGTCGCCACCTCGGGGTACGCGATCGCGGCGGCCGAGAGCCAGTCGCGGAGCTCTTCCGTGATCACGGCGCGGCGCGTGCTTTGGGAGAGGGAGCCGCCGAGCGCGGCGAGCTCGCGGAGGTAGAGTGCGAGCACGCGTGTTGCCTGCGCGTACGCGGTGTCCAACGTCACGTCCGGGGTCACGTTCGGGTTGCCGTCCATGTCGGCGCCGACCCACGAGCCGAAGCGGAGGAGGTTTCCCACGTTGGGGCGCGCGCCGTTCGGGGAGGCGGCCTCGAAGGCGCGTTCCAGCGCGCGGTAGAACTTGGGCACGAGCGGAAAGAGCACCTCCTCCAGGTAAAAAAGCGTGTTCTTCACCTCGTCGCCGACGCGCGGCTTCGCGTTGCGGATCTCGTCCGTTTGCCAGAGCAACGTGAGCTCTTCACGCAGGTCGCGCTCGAGATCGACGAGCTCGTCGGGGGTGAGCTCGGCGCGATCGCGGCGCGCGAGGAGGTGCGCGATGCGCTTGTGTTTGTCGAGAACGGTGCGCCGCTGCGCTTCGCTCGGGTGGGCGGTGAAGACGAGCTCGATCGAGGTGGTCGCGAGCACCTCGGCGAGCCGCGCCGCTGGAACGTTCGCCACGAGCGCCTTCGCGGCTTCGGCGAGCGAGCCTTCTTGCAGCTTTCCCTCGCGGGCGTAGTCGCGTCGGCGGCGCGTGCGGTGGTGCTGCTCGGCGAGGTTCACGAGCTGGAAGTAGTGCGTGAAGGCGCGCGCGACCTTCTCTGCGGTGCCGGTATCGAGGCCCTCCAAGAGGGTGCGCATCTTGGCCGCGGCGGGCCCTCGTCGACCACGGCGACGTCGCTCCTTCGCGAGCGCGCGCACGGTCTCCTCGAGCTCCAAAAGTGCGGCTCCTTCTTGCTCGACCAAGGTGTCGCCGAGGAGCTGCCCGAGCGCGGAGATGTCACGACGGAGGGCATCGAACGGATCGCTCATTTGTGAGAAGAATCGCACGGTAGGCGCATCGCGTCATCGTCCCCGGCTTCGGAATCGGACGTGCTCTTCGGCACGTGCCGAGCTCCGCCGCGCGGTCGGCGCGACTTCGCGCATGTCCTTCGCCGTGCGTTCGTGGTTCTCGGTGGGCAGGCGTTTCGCGGCGATCTCTACCGCTCGCGAAGTCTCGTATGCGCGCGCGAGCCGCTCGGTGGAACGAGTCTCAGTCCGCGGTCGTTCGCTACGTCGCTCCACGGGTGAGCTCGATGTCGTCGCCGGGAAACAGCGCGCCTGCCTTCCCCTTCGCAACGAGCTCCACGTCGACCCATTCGAGACGTGGGCTCGTCCTCGCCGCAAAGTGGAAGAACGCGTTCCAGTCCGACACGAAGACCGACTCACCGTAGGCGTCGGAGGGCAGCTTCGGCAGGCGGCCGACCGCGGCGGCCAAGAGACCGCCGACCGGATCGACGCGGCCACTACGCGTTTCCATGCTCCCGTCATCCTGGAGGTCGGGAGGATCAACGACCAGAAAAAGGAGGTCGTCGACGACGAGCCGCGCGAGCCGCTCGCGGTCTTGACGCTCGCCGTACTGGACAAGAACCTCGATCACGAGCCGCATATCGACGTAGTCGACGTGGAGCGCACGGAGCTCTGCGTCGTGGAGGCCCCACGGAAGATCCTCTCGCGCTTCGAGCGCCGCGATCGTCATGGATACGACGGTCTCACGCCGTGTTCTGCCCGTCAAAGCGACGAGCCTCGCACGGCGTGGACCTCGCGATGGAGCTCGGCTCAGGCTTTTGTTTCGTGGAACCCGTGCACGCGCGCGATGCGATCGCCCTCGACGACGATCACGTCGAGCCCGATCGCGAGCGGATCGACCACCCCCTCGGCCATCGCGCACCAGGCGAACCGAGCTACGTCGTGGTGGTGATCGGCGCCTCCTCTTCGCACGAGGCGCACCCCCGGCATCCGCTCTTGAACAGCGGCGATGTAGCCATCGACCCCCGCGAGACCGTTCACGTCTCCATGTGGATCGGTGTAGCGGCAGACTGCGGTGAACACCTCGGCGACGCGCTCCTTGCGTTTGTGTGCGTCGCGCTCGTTCCAAAGCGCGATGTAACGATCGACGAGGTCCTCGGTTCGGTTTTCCATTGCGACCTTCCTTTCGACGGGATCATGGGCTCGGGCACCGGGCGGGGCGATGACGTCCGAGGTCATGCGCGCCGCGAACAATGTGTAAACTGCATGCGAATCGCGAGCACGCGACCGCGGGAGCACGCGAGTCCGCGATACGGGAAGGAGATGGATCTGCGCGCGCGCTGCTCTACGATGTCGGAATGTCGCTCGCTCGTGTCTCGGTGCTGCTTTGTTTCGGTTCGCTCGCTCTCGTCGCCTGTGCGGAGCGCAAGTCGTCCTCGGAAGCGCCTTCGGCCGTCGCGCCTGCGACTCCGGCGACACCACCTCCGCCGCTGGACCAACCGAACGCCGGTCCCTCGACACTCGCTCCCAAGCCGCAGGCGATCACCGCGCCGACCGCGCCGCCGCTCGAGCTTCGTGTCACCGCCGGGCCCGCGCCGAAGTCCGCTCCGGCGGACAAGAACGAAAAGAAGTCTCTCGAGGCCCACTCGACCGGCGTCGCGCTCTCGCCCGAGATCATCCACCGCGTCGTTCAACAGAGCTACCCGCGGTTTCACGCGTGTTACGAGACCGGGCTCCGCCAAAACCCGACGCTTCAGGGGCGGATGACGGTGAAGCTCGTGATCGCCGCGGACGGCGCTACCCGCTCCGCGAGCGTGACGACCACCGATCTTCCGGACAAGACCGTCGCGACGTGCGTCACGAAGGCGTTCTCGTCGCTCTCGTTCCCGCCGCCGGACCACGGCGAGCTCACCGTGAGCTATCCCGTCGCGTTCTCCCCGAGCGACGCTGCCCCGAACTGAAACCTCAGCAGGCCTCGCTCGCACGCGCGAGAAACCGCGTTGGCGTGCTGCCCGTGATCGCCTTCACCTCGCGCACGAAATGCGACTCGTCGCAGTAACCGGCGGCGGCAGCGGCGCGGGCGAGGGTAGGTTCGTCCTTCGCGGCGAAGAGCGCGCGCCGAACGCGGACGATCTTCGCGAACGCCTTCGGCGTCGATCCGGTCGCGCGACGAAAGCGCTTCTCGAGGGTGTCGACCGAGACCCCGAGGCTGGCCGCGAGATCGCCGATGCGAACGTTTCCGCGCGAGCCCTCGATCGCCTCCCACGCGTGATCGACCAGGCCGTCGACGGGCGCACCGCGTGCACATTCTACGAGGAAATTCTCGACGATCGCGGCGCGCTCGTCGTGGCTCGTGGCGCGCCGGACGCGCTCGCGAACGGGCTCCACGCGGTCGCCACCGAGCCACGTCGCGAACGGAGACGTCGACCCGAAGAGCGCCTCGGTCGACCGCCCGAGCACGGCTCGCCCCGCCCCAGGACGAAGCCTCGCGAGCACGATGCCGCTGTTCGCCGTGGTGTGCATGCGCCGGATCGTCAGGCGGACGCCGGTGACCACCGCGTCGGGGAGGCTCCCGTCGTGCACGTCGTCGATCGCCGAAGCGCCGCGATAGCGAAACCCGACGATGATCGCGGGCTCGGGCAGCAGCGTGCGCACGGCCGGACCGGTGGTCTCCACGAGCGCGAGGCCCTCCACGACGCGCGCGCTCACCCTCGGCTCGAACGTCGTGACCTGCACCGGGACGACGGTAGGGCGCGCGCGCGCCGCTGAGAAGGGCTCCCTGATTTTGTCCAAGTCACCTCCGTCGTTCGTCCGCATCGTTCGCTCATGACAAGCCTCTCCATCGTTCCTTCGGCGACCACGCATCAGGTCGTTCGCCTCGACGTGTTCACGGTCCCGGAGGCCACGCGCGCGCCGTTCGAGGCCGCGATGCGACGCAACATCGGCTTCATCGCCACCTTGCCCGGGTACCGCGGCCACGTCGTGCTCGAGAAGCTCGCCGGCCCGAGCCGCTTCGAGATCGCGACCCTCGCGGTCTGGGACGACGAGGCCGCGATCGCTGCCGCTGTCCTCGAGGTCCGCGCGTTCTACGCGCGAACCGGGTTCGACATGGCCGCGTCCCTCGCCGCGTGGGGCGTCGAAGGGGAGCTCGGCAGCTACCGCATCGCGAGCCCGGAGCAACCATGATCCAGGGCAATTTCCCTTTGCGGAGCGCGCGATGACCTCGTAGACCTACGTCGTGTCGTACATCGCCCTACGTGGTCGTTCGGTGCTCTTCGGGAGTGTGCTCGCGGGGCTGCTCGCCGCGGCGTGCGGAGGCGCAGAGGCTCCCGTCGAGGCGCCGTCCGATGTGACCGAGGAGGAGCTCGTCTCCTTCCACGGGGTGAGCGCGCGCGACATCGACACGACGCTGCCGGAGGTCGACACCATCGGCTACGACGTGGCGCTCGTGTACCGCGGCGAGGAGGCGCGCACGGTCTCTGGGCGCGAGATCCGCACGCCCGTGTTCACGGCGGAGGTCACGGTCTCGTACGTCGCCACCCAGCCGCTCACCTCGCTCACGGTCGACTTCAAGAATCCCCACCTCGGCCGCGTCGCTCAGGGCTCGCGCACCCTCGCGTTTTCCCAGCTCGACGCCGACCACGTGAAGGTGGAGCTCGGGCGAACCGTGCGCGCGGGCACCGGCCTCAAGCTCACGTTCGGGTACGAGGTGCTCAGCCGCGAGATCGACGAGCGCGAGAGCGAGGACGGCGGTCTCGTCGTCACCCCGTCGCTCGTGTATTCGGCGAGCTGGCCGCGCAAGGGGCGCTGGTGGCTCCCGCTCCGCGACTCTCCGCGCGACGGCGCGATGTTCGCCGCGAAGGTCACGTTCCCGGCCGAGTACACCGTGGTCTCCAACGGGGTCGCGAAGGGCACGAAGGACGAAGCCTCCGGCGCGAAGACCTGGTCGTTCGAGCTCTTGAGCCCCACCCCCACGTACGGATTTTTCGTCGGGGCGTCGAAGGAATGGGTCCGCGCGGACGCACGCGCGGCGAGCGGCGTTCCGATGCCGTCTTGGGTCGACAAGGCGCACGTCTCGAAGCGCCAAGCGGTGCTCGGGGACACGCCGAAGGCCCTCGACTTCCTCGAGGGCACGTACGGAAAGTTTCCCTTTTCGCAGGCCGGGTTCGTCGAGGCTCCCACCACGTGGGGCGGCGGCGGCATGGAGCACGCCACGGTGGTCGCGATCGATCCGCGCACGTTCGGCGGCGACACGGAGGAGGCGCAGAGCACCGCCATCCACGAGCTTTGCCATCATTACAGCGGCGACGGCGTTCGCATCGCGACGTGGGCCGATTTCTGGATGAGCGAGGGCTTCACCGAGTACCTCACCCTCCGCTCGGTCGAGGCTGTCTACGGCAAGGCGCGCTCCGACGCGGCGTGGGCAGAGACGATCCGCAACGCGAAGGCGCAAGCCTCGCTCCACGCCCTCCGCCCCAAAAACGACGCCATCGACGTGCGTGAGATCTTCGACGGCGTCGCGTACGTGAAGGGCGCGTGGGTGCTCCGCGTGATCGAGAACAAGGTCGGCCGCGCGGCCTTCGATGCCTTCTTGAAGGCGTGGTTCGCGAAGCACCTCTACCGCGCCGTCACGTCCGACATGCTGAAGACGGCGCTCGAGGCGAGCTTCGGAAAGACGTGGGACACGCTCTTCGAGAGCGCGGTCTACGGTACGGCACTTCCGGAATAGTTACGTGTGGTTCGGCGCGGTCCAACGCTCCGGATCGAGGCGTGGATCGCGCCGCAGACGATCGACGGCGTAGTCGACGAACGCGCGCACGCGCGCAGGTGCGGTGGCGCCGGCGGCGTGCACGACGTGGATCGGCACCGGGGGTGGCTCGTACTCGGCGAGGAGCACTTCGAGCTTTCCGGCGCGCACCTCGGACGCGACTTGGTACGAGAGCGCGCGCGCGACTCCGTGCCCCGCGACGGCGGCCGCGATCGTCGTCTCCGTGTTGTTCGTGACGAGCACCGGCTCGATCGCGACGCGGAACGTGCGTCGCTTGCGCGGGAACGACCAGTCGCGAGCGGCAGCGGTGGGCGAAAACGCGATCGTGGCGTGGGAGGCGAGGTCGCGCGGATCCTTCGGCCGACCGTGGGCGGCGAGGTACGCCGGTGACGCGCAGAGAACGCGCCGCACGGTGCCCACCTTCGCCGCGCGGAGCGACGAGTCGGTGAGGTGCGCGATGCGGATCGCGACGTCGATCCCCTCGACCACGAGGTCGACGACGCGGTCGAGCAGAAGCGCGCGGGCGCGTACCTCCGGGTGACGCTCGAGGAATCCGAGGAGCACCTTGGAGACGTAGAGGGTGCCGAACATGACCGACGCGGTGACGACGAGGCTCCCGCGCAACGTGCCGTCTGCCCCGCGCACGCTGGCGGACGACTCGTCCACGTCGGCGAGGATGCGCTTCACGTCGGCGAGGAAGCGCGCCCCGGCTTCGGTGAGCGTGACGACGCGGGTGGTTCGGCGAAAGAGGCGCGTCGCGAGATCGTCCTCCAGCGCGGCGACGGTGCGCGTGACGGCGGCGGGGGAGCGGCCGAGCTTTCGCGCCGCGGCGGCGAAGCCTCCCGTCTCCGCGACCGCGACGAACGTGGAGAAGGCGTCGAGGCGGTCCATCCTATTATTGTGCCTGATGCAATGATCCATTGCTACACGCAGGCATTCCTCCGAAGCGAGAGCGAGCGCATCTTCGGGCCATGACGATCACGCTCTACCGCCACCCGCTCTCTGGTCACTCCCACCGCGTCGAGCTCTTCCTCGCGCTCCTCGGTCTCCCGTCGCGCTCCGTCGACGTCGACTTGGCCTCCGCCGAGCACAAAAAAGAGCCGTTCTTGGCCAAAAACCCGTTCGGGCAGCTCCCCGTCATCGAGGACGGCGCGACCACCGTCGCCGACAGCAACGCGATCCTCGTCTACCTCGCGCGTCGGCACGCGCCGGATTCGGCGTGGCTCCCGAAGGACGACGTCGCGCTCGCGGAGGTCCAGCGTTGGCTCTCCATCGCAGCAGGACCGCTCGCGGAGGGCCCAGCGCGCGCGCGTGTCGCTGCCGTGTTCGGCCGTGCGATGGACGTCGAGCCTTCACGCACGATCGCGCGCGCGCTCTTCCTCACGATGGACGCGCACCTCGCGCGCGCGTCGTTCTTGGTCGGCGAGACCCCGACCGTCGCCGATATTGCACTCTACACGTATACCGCGCACGCGCCGGAGGGCGGGGTATCGCTCGCGCCATTCCCGAACGTGCGCGCGTGGATCGCGCGGATCGAGGCGATGCCTCGCTTCGTGCCGATGAAGGCGACCGCGACCGCCGCGCTCGCGAGCGCGTCATGAGCTCGCGCGAGGACCTCGACCGTTCGCCGTTCCACGCCGGCGAGTCGGCCGTGCAGGAGCAAGCCGGCGTGAGGGACCTCGCCGAGCGCGGCCGCCCCGGGATTCGCCGCGCGATGCCGGCGCAGCACCAAGACCTATTCGAGGTGCTCCCGTACCTCGTCGTCGGGACCCTCGATCCCGAGGGCCGGCCCTTCGCGACGATGCTCTCCGGGGTGCCCGGATTCGTCGACTCCCCCGATCCGAGCACGCTCACGATCGACGCGTGGCCCGTCTCCGGAGATCCCGTCGCGCGTGGGCTCGTCGCCGGCGCGCCGATCGGGCTCCTCGGAATTCAGCTCGAGACGCGGAGGAGAAATCGCGCCAACGGGACGGTGCGGGAGGTAGGCGCCGGCCGTTTCGTCGTCGACGTGGAGCAGAGCTTCGGCAACTGCCCCAAGTACATCCAAGTGCGCACGATCGAGGGGGCGATCCGTCGTCCGAGCGGCGCACGGGCAGAGACCTCGAGCCTCTCTCTCCGCGCGCTCGAGGTGCTCGCCCGCGCCGACACGAGCTTCCTCGCGAGCGCCGCCAGCGATCTCGCCCGCGACGGCGTGCACGGCTGCGATGTGTCGCATCGCGGGGGAAAACCAGGCTTCTTGCGCGCGAGAGAGGAGGAAGGGCGCACCGTGGTCACCCTGCCGGACTTCAGCGGGAACAACTTCTTCATGACGTTGGGCAACCTCGCCGCGCGGCCCGAGGTGGGCCTCGCTGTCGTCGACTTCTCGACCGGCGATCTGCTCTCCCTCACCGGCACGAGCGCGATCGTCTGGGAAGGCGAAGAGGTCCGTCGCTTCGCTGGCGCGGAGCGGCTCCTCCGGATCGAAGTCTCGTCCGGGGTGCTCCTCGAAGGCGCCATTCCGTTCGTGTGGTCGGAGCCCGAGCAAGCGCGCCAGCTCGCGGCGACGGGCTCGTGGTGAGCCCGTCGATCGAGAGCATACGAGGAGGCAGGGCGCGGGCGAGCCGACGTGGGAGCGAGCTCGCCCGTGTGCCCGCTACTTCGCTTTTTCGGTCACGCTCCCGAGAAACTCGTCGAGCTCGGCTTTGGCGGCTTTCACGCTCTTCGCCGGGCCGGTCATTTTCACGAAATGCGGCATTCCGCGTGTCTCGACGATCGCGCCGATCATGGCCCACCCGGTAGCTTCCTTGCCGTCTTTTGCCATGCCCCCGGAGAAGGTGCCCTCCACCTCCACGAGTGACACTTTGAGCGCGCCGACCGTGCGGGTGGAGCGTTTGGCGGTCTTGGCGCCCTCCGGTCCGAATTGGCCAATCCATCTCTGCACGTTTGCGTCGACGGTGCCGCCCGCCTGGCTGATGGCGACCTCCGGATCTTCGGAGTCGCCGGCGGCCTTGGGGACCTTGTAGGTGGCGAGGCGCATGTTGCTCGGGTTCGGCACCGTTTGCCAACGCGCGGGGACCTTCCACGCCATCGACGCGGGCTCGTCGCCCGACCCCGGACCCGCTGCGGCTTGTGCCATCGCGGGCGGAGCGTCGCCGGTGGGAGGGTGACCGGGAGGGAGCCCTTCGTTCGGGTTCGGGGCTTGCCCCATGCCGCCGCCGCCGCCCATGCCGCCGCCCATGCTTCCGCCCATGCTGCCACCGCCGCCACCGAGGCCGGGAGGCTCGGCGGCGACCGGGTGCTCCGGGGCGCTCGGGGCCATCGACCGGCCCGCTGCGAACGCGCCTGCTCCGACGAGCGCGGCGACTGCCACCAGGGTCGTGAGGCTGAACGTGGGCTGCGCGGACGGGGTCGTCTCTTCCCTCGGAGCGCGCTTCGCGACGCGGCGATCGATCTCTTCCTCGGCGGGCTCGTCGGTCGGTTCGTCGTCGTCGGCCGTCTCCTCGGACTCGGACTCGTCGGTCGGTTCGTGGTCCTCGGTCGTCTCCTCTTCGTCGCGCTCGTCGACGGGGACCTTCGCGGGCTCTTCTTTGCGTGCTTTTTTCGAGCTCATCGGGGTGCTCACGGAAAAGGGGAGGGGGCTCCCGTTCGACGGAGCCCAAAAGGCCGCGGAAGCGCGGATCGCAGGCCAATCACTACTACGTCGGCCGGAAAGATGAGACCCGAACACGAGCGCATGCGCTCGCTCAGGTGCCGTTGGCCGCCTTTTTCTCGGTCGCGGCGCGGGCGAGCAGCATCTCGCGCTCCTTCGTGTTCCGCGTCATCGCCGCCGCTTTTACGAGCTCGACGTGCGCTTCGGCGTGACGCCCGAGCTTCGCGAGGAGGTCCGCGCGCACGCTTTGCACGAGGTGGTAGTCCGCGAGCACGGGCTCGTTCACGAGCGCGTCGACGAGCGCGAGCCCCGCCTCCGGACCGAACGCCATCCCGAGCGCGACCGCGCGGTTCAGCTCGACCACGGGCGACGCGGTGAGCTCCGCGAGCTTCGTGTAGAGGGCGGCGATCTTCGGCCAGTCCGTCGCCGAGGCGACCTCCGCGCGCGCGTGGCACGCCGCGATCTTGGCCTGCACGAGGTACGGTCCGTCGCTGCCCGTCTTCACGACGAGGCCCTCCGCGCGCTCCATCGCGGCGAGCCCGCGCGCGATCAGCGCGCCGTCCCACAGCGCGCGGTTCTGATCGAGGAGCAGCACCGGCGCGCCGCCCGGTCCGATCCGCGCGTGGGTGCGCGAGGCTTGGAGCGCCATCAGCGCGAGGAGACCGAGGATCTCCGGCTCGTCCGGCATGAGCTCGCACAGCACACGACCGAGCCGCTGCGCGTCGTCACAAAGCGCGGGCCGAACCCAGTCGTCGCCGGCCGACGCGGCGTACCCTTCGTTGAACACGAGGTAGACGACCTCCAGAACCGACGCGAGCCGCGCGTGGAGCTCGGGGCCGCGCGGCACCTCGAACGGCACGCGCTTCTCGGCGAGGGTCCGCTTCGCGCGCACGATCCGCGCGGCGAGGGTGGGCGCGGGAACGAGGAAGGCCCGCGCGATTTCCTCTGTCGTGAGGCCCCCGAGGAGGCGCAAGGTGAGCGCGACGCGCCCCTCCGTCGGCAAGCACGGGTGGCACGCGACGAAGATGAGTCGCAACAGATCGTCGTCGATGGGCTCGCTCGTGAGGGACCTCCAAGGGTCGTCCATCGCGGCCTCGATGTCCGGCTCGGTGTGGCTAAGTCCTTCGGTATCTATACGTATCTCATCGTGTTTTCGCTCGAGTAGCTTCACCCGGCGCAGCTCGTCGAGGGCGCGGCGTTTGGCCGTCGTCATGAGCCAGGCGCCGGGGTTCTCGGGGATGCCGCCTTCGTGCCATGCCTCGATCGCGATCAGCATCGCGTCCTGCGCGAGCTCCTCCGCGCGGCCCACGTCGCGGAGCATGCGCGCGAGCCCCGCCACGAGCTTCGGCGTCTCCAGGCGGAAGATGGTCTCGATGCTCCGTGACATCGGCGGCACGCTCACCCGAACGCGCCCGCTCGGCAAGTGCCGCGTCAGTCGACGTGCTCGACGGTGATGCCAGGCATCGGCCCCCACGGATGGCGCCGGGCTTCGTAGATGGATACCTGCGGAGGCGGGAAGCCGGGATCCGCAAAAACGCCGACCGGAACGACGACGAAACCCGGGAGCCGGTCGACGACGTACGTCACGATCGCGCCGCACGTGGGGCAAAACGAGAACGTGATCTCGCCGCCGCTGTCTCCCTTTCGCGCATACGTCGACGAGGCCCCGCGGCGCGCCACGATCTGCTCGTCCGCGAACCTGGCCTGCACGGCGAACGTGCTCCCGGTTCGCTTTTGGCACAGCAAGCAGTGACAGATCGAGACCCGCACCGGCTCACCGCGCACGTCGACCGCGAGGGCACCACACGAGCAGGAGGCGTGACGAACGAGCGGATCGGGGGCGTCCATCCGCGCAGCATAGCCGCGTCTCGTATCCTCGTTCGCTCACCCGCTCGTGACTCGGCCGTGTGTCTCGCCTCACGCGCTCGCTTCACGAGACGCATCGGCATTCCGCTGGCGCGCCAATGATGTCGGCGCCTGTGTGTAAGTTCTCGAAACGATGCGTCTATTGACTGCGTGGTGCGGGGTGCCACGCCGCGACGCGCGCGCGGATCTCGGAACGCGAGCGCATCGGATACGCTCCGTTCGTGCTCCGGAAGACCTCGTCCTCGTCCTCGTTCGGTCCGCTCCTTCGGCGCCATCGTTTCGCGCGCGGGGTGAGCCAAGAGCGACTCGCGCAGGAGGCGGCTGTCTCCACGCGTCACCTGAGCTGCCTCGAGACCGGACGCGCGACCCCGAGCCGCACGATGGTGCTCGCCCTCGGATCGGCGCTGGACCTCACGCTGCGTGAGCGCAACGCGCTCCTCGAAGCTTCGGGGTTCGCTGCCGCGTACCGCGACGCGCCGCTCGATGCCGACGCCGCCTCCGACCTTCGCCGCGCGGTCGATCTCGTGCTCGACGCGCTCGCGCCGAACGGAGCGGTGGCGGTCGATCACGCGTGGAACCTGCTCCGCGCGAACCGCACCGCGATGCGCCTCTTCGAGACGTTCGTCGACCTCGAGAGAGCGCCGCCGAACGTGCTCTCGAACATCATGGTCGCCACGTTGCATCCCCTCGGGTTGCGGGGCGCGCTCGTGAACTTCGAGGAGGTGGCGGCGATGGCGCTCGATCGCGGACGTCGCGAGCGCGATCGCACGCCGGACGATCCGAAGATCCGCGCCGTCGCCCGTGCGGTCGAGGCGATCGACGATCTTCCGCCCTTCCGCGAGGGGGTGCTCTCCCGCGAGCTCGGCCCGTTCGTCACGCTCCACCTCCGCCGCGGCCGCCACGAGGCGCGCCTCTTCACGACCATCTCCACGATCGGGACCCCCATCGACGCCACCTGCGAGGAGCTCCGCATCGAGACCTACTTCCCGGCCGACGAAGCCACCGCCACCCTCTTGCGCGAGCTCGCGGAGCAGCCCTCGGCTCCTCGTCTCGTCGAGGGAACAGGCACAAACCGTGGGTGAGCTTGATCCTCGGCCCGCGCGAAGCTTACAGTTTTGTCATATGAGACGCGGGCACACGAGGAGAGGAATCGCGCGGCTCGTCGGGCTGCTCGTGGTTTCTCTCTCGCTCGTGATCGCGCTCGCGCTTCCGCGGGACGCGCACGCCGCCTCCCCCGATCGCGGCACGGGCATGGAAGTACGGCTCCAAGCGGCCTTCGCCGCCACCCGCGCGATGCCCGATTTGCAGCTCTCGGCGCCCGAGGAGGTTCTGCTCCCGTCACGTGAGGCGGTCGCGGGCACGTTGCCGACGGTGGGAGGTTTTCGTTCGTTCGGCGCGTCGGCCGACATGAACCTCGTGCTGCGCCCGCGCTTCACGATCCCCATCTTCGGTCTCGGCCTCTACTTGCCGGTCGGCGATCACGCTCCGATTCGAAGCGCGGTCGACGGCTCGATCGCGACGGTGCAGCCGTGGAGGCTCATCGGCATCGATTTTCTCGGCCCCGGCTTCGGCGTGAGGACGGTCGAGCGCCGGTACTTTTTCGAGGCCTCGGTGCGCTTCTCCATCCTCGTGCTCACCGGTACGTCGCAAATCGCGGCCGGGCGCGAGGCGATCGACGTGCAAGTGCACGGCATCGCGCCCGGCGCCCGCGCGGAGATGTCGGCCTGCCGCCGTCTCGATCCGGAGTCGCGCGTGTGCTTGACCGTCTCGCCTCGTCTCTTCGAGGTGCGCCCGCTCTCGGGCATGACCGTGGGCCTGACTTGGGTGTGGGGTAATTAAATGCAAAATGCACGCACATGGTCGGCGCGCTGTGCTCTCGGTGCGATCGCTTCGGCGCTCGCGCTGGTGCTCGTCGCATGCAAAGGCGAAGGCGGCGAGCCGATCGACGCGGTCGGCCTCGCACAAGAGACGCCGTTACCGAAGCGCAAGGGCACCGTGCTCGTCGATGGCTGCGCGATCGATCCGTTCCAGGACGCCACCCTGAGCGCGCCGGGGACGCGGAAAATCGTCGACGAGGTGCTCCTCCACTGCCTCGTGCCGCGCGACAACGGCGCGCTCGGGCCGGCCGATTCGTCGGCGCGCGGGGCGCTTCGGCGCACGATCGAGGAGCTCCACCTCAAAGGCTACAAGGTGTCGCTCGGGGTCGCCTTCACCGACGAGACCGGCGCGCGCTACGACCCCTCACGCACCGCGCAGCTCGTCGGAGAGCCTACGTTTCGCGCCACCTTCGCAGAGTCGCTCGTCGCCGTGGCCAATACAGCCGACGCGGTCGATCTCGATCTGCTCGGCGTTCCGCAAGGCTCGCGCGTGAACGTGACCGCGCTGGTCCGCGAGGTCTCGCCCAAGCTCCGCGACGCGAAAAAGACGCTCGGGATCTTCATCCCGCCGTCGGTCGCGACGCCGAGCGATCTGCCCGATGGCGAAGCGTTCGACCGTGCGTCTCTCGCCCCGCTCGTCGATCGCTTCCGCGTGATGACGCTCGACTACTCGGAGACGCCGGGGCCGACGACGGATCCGGGCTGGGCAACCGACGCGGTTCGCCTCGCGCAGAACGCGAAGCGCGAGACGTACGTGTCGTTGCCTCTCTACGGCGTGGACTTCGGTCCGCGAGGTCTCCGTGGGGTGAGCGTCGTCGAGGCGCGAGGTCTCGCCGCCACCTACGGCGCGACCCTGTCGCGTGGGGCGACCGGATCGCAGTTCTTCTCCTACGTCGCTCTCGGTGAGCCACACGAGGTCTGGTTCGACGACACGGCTTCGACGGCGCAAGCCCTCGGCGCCTTCGCCACGTCGCTCCCGCGCGACGTCGGGGTCCTTTATTATGGCTTCGGGGCCGAGGACCCGAGCCTCTTCTCGTCGATCGCCGAGCGAACCGAATGAGCGCGACGAGCCCACACGTGCGCGCTCTCGCGGTCGCCGATCCGCTCGCGCTGCCGGAGGTGTTCCAGCGCCTCCGCCACGAGCACTTCGTGTGGGATGCCCACGTCGCCGGCAAGCGTCGCGTCGATTTGCACCCGCTCGTGCTCTCCGCCGAAGCCCACGCCGACGCCGTCGCCGCGGCGCTCTCTGCCTCGCGTGTCGTCGCCCACGTCGCCGAGCGTGCCCTCGTCGATCGGGCCGAGGCGCAACACTACCGCCTCTCGCCCGCCGTCACCCGCCTCGTCGACGCGTCGCACGCGGGAGGCGATCGCTCGTCGCTCGAGCGGGTCGATCTCCTTCTCCGCGAGGACGGTCGCTTCGTCGCGTGCGAGCTGAACGCCGACTGCCCCGGCGGCTTCAACGAGGCGGTCGGCCTCCCCGATTTGCTGAAGTATGCAGGATACAAGGGAGCGGCCGACGTCACGACGGTCGTAGACGCGCTCGCCGAGCGCCTCGTCGCCGCGTCGGGGGGCAAGGGCTCGCCGCGCGGCATCGTCGCGCTCGTGTTCGCGACCGCGTACGCCGAAGATCTCCAGATCTGCGCCCTGGTGGAGCGGGCCGTGGTGCGGCGCGGTGGGGTCGCGGTGCGTACGCCGCCGACCGCGCTCGTGATCGACGGCGGTCGTGTGCACCTCCGTGGGCGCGCGGTGGCCGTGCTTTACCGATTTTTTCCGACCGAGCACTTCGCGGATCTGCCCGTATCTACTGGGCTTCCGGAGGTGCTCGCCTCGGGCGCGCTCACGAACGTGTCGTCGTTCGCGGTGATGTACGCGCAGTCGAAGGTGGCCTTCGCGCGTGTCCACGCGGCGATTCATTCGATGCCCCCCGCCCTCGCGGCGGAGGCCCGCGAGCGCATCCCGGAGACGTTCTCCCCGCTCGCGGTGGCAGACCTCGCGGAGGAACGAGAAGGCTGGGTCCTCAAGCGCGCGCTCGGCCGCGTCGGCGACGAGGTCTTCGTCGGCACGTTGGAGACGCAAGAGGAATGGGGGCGCCTCGTCGTTGGCGTGAGAGCCGCGTGCAACGGCGGCGAGCCTTGGATCGCGCAGCGCTTCGTGCGGCAGCGGACGGTGCCCACACCCTGGGGCCCGCGGTACCTCACCCTCGGGGCCTACGTGCTCGACGGCCGCTTCGTCGGGTACTTCGCGCGCTTCACGTTGGTGAGCCACACGTCCCACGACGCGCTCGTGCTCCCCGTCGTCGTCGAAGGCGCGCGAGAGGAGGCCGCATGAGGCGCCCGTTCGGTAGCCGCATCGGGCTCGTCTCGTTCGTCACGCTCGCGACGGCCTGCTCGCTTCGTCCGTTCACGCCGTCCGTCTCGGTCGCGTTCTCGTCGCAAGACGTCCCCTTCGCGCGCTCGATGAGCGTCCCGAGCGCAAAGGAGGTCTCCGCCCGTTGGGAGCTGGCGCCGAACGATCCCTGGTCGCGCTACGAGAAGGTCACTCTCGTGTCGTCGCTCGACGCGATGGGGGGCCACGCCGAGCTCCCGGACGTGAAGGAGCTCGACGTGCTGTACGAGGCCACCCGCGCCGCGCGAAGGCTCGGCGAGGTGGGGCTCCCCGCCGGTACGCTGTGGATCTCGGACATGCGCGGGGCTGCCTCCGTCGCGTTCGGGGCGGCGCTCCCTCGTTACGCGAAGGAGCCCATTTCGCCGGTGCTCACGTTCAACAATTGGCCCTCCGAGTCGGGTCTCGTGCCGGCGGACGAGACGCTCGCCGCGCTCGTGCTGATGGCCCCTCCGCGACCTCCGAAGGACACCCCGAACGGGCATCCGGTGTTCCTCCTCGACTCGTGGCGGCTCGCCTTTCGAGAGGACGATCCTGGCGGCGCGTACGACAACCGCTACATGCTCCAGCCCCACGAGCTCCCCTCCGCGGAAGAGCTCCGCGCGCGTGGCATCTCGCGGGTCGTCTACCTCGTGGAGAGCTTCGACGACACCGAGGGCGAAGAGGACGACCTTCACCCCGTGCTCCGCGCGTGGCAAGACGCCGGCATCTCGACCCACTTCGTCGACCTCGAGTGGCTCAGCGAGCTCACCCTCGACGTCGACTGGGCGCGCACCCTCGCACCCACGAGTCACTACATCGAGCGCCGCACGGTTTTGCAAGACGATCCGCGGTTTTACGCGCGAGCTCGCGGCGGCTTCGGGTTCGCTTACGGGCACCCGATTTTTTTCCCGGGTGGCTTCTCGCGCAGCCGCGGAGGCTACGGTGGATACGGTGGCGGCGGAGGAGGCTTCGGAGGCGGGTGAGTCGGGTTCGACGCTGCACGTACGCGTGAGCACCGCTCTCGTTCGCTCCGGCGGCGCGAGGCCTCGTCGCGCCACCGCTTCGCGCCTCGCGCGCGTCGTGATCGCGAGCTTCGTGCTCGCAGGTCTTTCGCTCGTCGCGGACAGCGCGCGCGCCGAGGAAGCGCCGTGCAAAGGCTGTGTGCTCGTGCCTCCACGCGCCGACGCGGGCCCGGTGCCGCTGCTCGTCACGCTCCACGGCGACATCGATCACGCCGACACGACCGCCGCTCCGTGGCGCGCCGCCATCGCCGAGCGCGGGTGGGGGCTCCTGTCGATCGAGTGTCCCGTCGCGGAGGGTTGCGACAAGGGCAGCTTCTGGCGCTGGAACGGTCCCGTCGCGTGGATCCTGGCGCAGGTAAAGAAGGTGACCGACGCGCACCCGATCGATCGCGATCGGCTCTACGTCTCGGGTTGGTCCGGCGGCGCGTCGTACATCGGCTGGCACGCGCACGAGATCTCCGCCGCGTTCGCCGCGATCGTGATCCACGGCGGAGGCGTGAAGCCGCGACTCTCCACCTGTGCGACCCACACGCCGCCCGTGTATTTCCTCGTCGGGAGCGCCAACCCGCTCCACGATCGGGTCAAAGATCTCCACGCGTTCTTCGAGGGTTGCCACCACGAGGTCGTGTGGGATCTCTTGCCGCGCAAAGGCCACGCGGAGGAGCTCGCGGCCCTCGATCGCCGCCGCGCCGACACGATCCTCGCGCAGCTCGAGACCTGGACACGGAAGCCCGCGTCGACGGCAGCGAGCGCGACGAGCGCGCCATCAACGCCGGCCGTTCCCGAGCCCCCGAGCGCTCCGCCGGCCTCGTCGTCTACAGCGAGCCCATCGTCGAGCGCCGCGCCACCGCTCGCGCCGTCCCCGAGCCCGAAGAGCGCGCGCGGCTGCTCGACGTCACCGCGTAACGTCCCACCCGAGCCGGACCTTATCGGGGCGGGGCTCGTGCTCGTGTGCATCGCGGCGGCGCGCGCTCGACGAACGAGACACGCGCCGAACAGGAGCGCCGCGAAGCTTCAGTAGCTCTTCGCCCAGACCACGCGCTTGGCGCTCGGGTTGCCAGAGAACGGGCACGTGCCGGGCTCGCCCGCGTCGAGCGGAATGCAGCGCACCGTCACGCCGAGATCGTCTTTGATCTTCTTCTCGATCGCGACGTCGCCGGAGAAGTGCGTCATCGCGAAGCCGCCGTGGATCGGGGTCGGATCGTTGGCGTCCTTCGTCTTCGGGGCCTCGAAGAAGGCGTAAAACTCTTCCTTCGTGTCGATGTCGCGGGTGTGCTCTTTGCGGAACGCGCGCGCGCGCTCGAGGAGCGAGAGGTGCATCTCGTCGAGGATCATCCCGATCGTGGCGACGACCTCGCCGCGGGTGAGAGTCACCTTGTCCTTCGTGCCCTTGTCGCGACGACCGACGAACACCGAGTCCTTCTCGATGTCACGCGGGCCCACCTCGAGACGAACCGGGACGCCCTTTTTCACCCACTGCCACATCTTGTCGCCACCGCGGAGATCGCGGTCGTCGAGCTCGACGCGGATGGGGGCGCCCATGTACGTCTGGGCGCGGAGCTCCTTCGCGAGCATCTTGCAGTATTCGAGGACACGGTCGCGGTCCTCCGTCTTGTGCATCACGGGCAAGATCACCACGTGCGCCGGCGCGAGGCGGGGAGGGCAGATCATCCCGTCGTCGTCGGAGTGGGTCATGATCATCGCGCCCACGAGCCGCGTCGACACGCCCCAGCTCGTGGTCCACGCGTGCTGGTGCGCGCCCTGGGCGTCCAAGAACTGAATCTCGGAGGCCTTCGCGAAGTTCTGCCCGAGGAAGTGCGAGGTGCCCGCTTGCAGCGCTTTGCGGTCTTGCATCATCGCCTCGATGCAGAACGTCTGCACCGCGCCGGGGAAGCGTTCGCCGGCCGTTTTTTCGCCGCGGATCACCGGCACGGCCATGAAGTCTTCCGCAAATTGCGCATAAACATCGAGCATTTGCATCGTCTCGGCGACCGCCTCTTCCGAGGTCGCGTGGGCGGTGTGCCCCTCTTGCCAGAGGAACTCCGCGGTGCGGAGGAAGAGGCGCGTTCGCATCTCCCAGCGGACCACGTTCGCCCACTGGTTGATGAGGAGCGGCAGGTCGCGGTAGCTCTGCACCCAACGCGAGAACGTCTCGCCGATGATCGTCTCCGACGTGGGACGAACGACGAGCGGCTCGTCGAGCTCGCCTGCCGGCACGAGCTTGCCCTCTTTGAGCTCGAGGCGATGGTGGGTCACCACCGCGCACTCCTTCGCGAACCCTTCGACGTGCTCGGCCTCTTTTTCGAGGAAGGAGAGCGGGATGAAGAGCGGGAAGTAGGCGTTCTTGTGGCCCGTGTCCTTGAAGCGGCCGTCGAGCACGCGCTGCACGTTCTCCCACAGCGCGTAGCCCCACGGCTTGATGACCATGCAGCCGCGGACCGGTGAGGTCTCCGCGAGATCGGCGGCCTTCACCACCTGCAGGTACCACTCGGGGTAGTTGTCGGCGCGCGTGGGAACAATGGCGGTCTTCGGCTTCTCGTTCGACATCGAACGCATGCCTACCGTGCTCGCCTCGTCGCGCCAAGGAGATCATGTGCCGGCGACGAGAGGAGGGATTCCTGGGCGTAACCCCGCGAAAGGGCAGCTCGATCGTGTAAGGTGGCCGCACCATGCGTGCCTCGCGCGTCAACCCGTGGGCGAAGCTCACGACCGTGCTGCTCGCCGCGTTCACGCTCGTTTTTGCGCCGTGGACGCTCGTCGCCTTCGCGGCGCCGGAGGGAGGGCTCGTCGCGCTCGACGCACGTGCCCCCGAGGCAGGCTCGCGTCTCGCCGAGGCGGACGCCGGCGCGCGCCTCGATGGAGCCATGGACGCGAAGGCCCGCGTCAGCGACGCCCACGATGCCCGCGCCGTCGACGACGACGAGGACGCCGCACCGGAGCCGCCCCATCCGAAGCTCGAGGTGGCTCCCGCACGGACTCCCCTCGCCGAAGCGACCGCCGATGCCGCGGCGTCGCGCGTCGACGCGTCCGCGATACCGTCGTCGGCTCCTTCGAGCGTTCCCTCCGTCGCGCCGGCACCCTCTGCCGCGTCGACCGATGGCGCATTTGTAAGGCTTCGGGATCGCAAGCTTTTTCAGCTTCGTGCGGGGCACGGTGGGGTCACCCCGGCCGAGCGCGCGCGCAAGGCGACGGCGTCCCTCGACGCGGCCTTCGAAAAGAACCTCGGCGGTGAGGTCAAGATCGACGAGAGCGAGCCGGGCGTCGCCACCATCGTGCTCGACGGCACGCCGATCGTGCAGCTCACGTACGCCGACGCGGTGGCGGCCGGAGACGCGACCCTCGGTGTGCACGCCGTCGCGACGGCAGAGATCGTGCGCGGCGCGGTCAAGGCGGAGCGAACGCGCCACGACGTCGCGACGACGGTGTTCCACTGGTCGCTCGCGGTGCTCACCGGTCTCCTCGGGTTCCTCGTTCAGCGGAGGCTGCGGCGTCTGCTGCGCGCGGCCCGGATTTGGCTTCGTCGCCACCCCGAAAAAATCCCTGCGTTTCGTGTCGCGCGGATCGATCTCGTGCGACCGACGGCGCTCCTCGGCCTGCTCCAGCTCACCGCCGCGTTCCTCGATCGGGTGATCCAAGGCACGGTGCTCTACGTGTGGCTCGTGTTCTCGCTCTCGCTCTTCGAGCGAACGCAGGGCGCGAGCGCGACGATCTCGGGCTTCGTGGTGAAGCCGCTCGGGGCGCTCGCGGGGCGGATCGCCACGTCGCTGCCGAGCCTCGTCGGCCTCTTCGCCACGTTCGTCCTCACGTTCGTCGTGGTCCGCTTCGTGAGCCAAGTCGAGAAGGCTGTCGAGCGCGGCGAAGCCGAATTGCCCGGTCTTTCCAAAGACTTGACCAAGCCGGTTTTGGTCATCGTGCGCTTGTCGATCGTTCTCTTCGCGCTCCTCGTCGGCGCGCCGGTGGTGAGCGGAAACGACGACGCGGTGCTCTCGAAGGTGGGCCTCGCGCTCGTGGGAGCGCTCGCGCTCGCGAGCGCGCCGATCTTCGCCTCCGCCGGCCTCGGTCTCGTCGCGCTCTTCTCGGGCCGCTACAAAGTCGGCGAGTACGTCTCGTTCGACGGTCGCCAAGGGCGGTTGCTTTCGATCTCGCTCCTCGAGCTTCGCATGCGCGACGGCGAAGGCGCCGAGCTCCGCATCCCGCACCTTCTCGCCCTCACCCGCGACGTGCGCATCCTCGGCGCCTACCGCCTCGCGTCGTTCGAGATCGTGGTCGACGCGAAGGCGAACCTCGAAGAGGCGCGCGCGATCATCGTCCGCGCCGCCCGCAGCCGCCACGGAGACGCTCGCGTCCGCCTCCTCGGGGTCCACGCAAAGGGCGCTCGCTTCGAGGTCGTCGCCCGCCGCGGTGACGGCGAGGACGACTCCGCCACCGCCGTCGCGATGGCCCTTCGCGACGCGGAGATCGCCCTCGGAGAGATCGCGTGACCGCGCGCCGGTTCCGGCTCCCCCCGCGTCGTTGGGGAGGGACGAAGTGAACGCGCTCGAAGTGATGATGGGGCTGTTGCTTCTCGCCTACCTCGGGAGCTTCGTCGTCGGCGGGAAGGGCTCGATCGCGACCACGTCGAACGTGGGTTGGATCGCGCTCGGTGTGGTGCTCGGACCCTACGCGCTCAACGTCCTCGGAGAGACCTTGCTCGAGGCGGTCACCCCCGTCGTCACGATCGCCGCGGGGTGGGTCGCGTTCGCGACCGGGGTGCGTGTGCTCGGAGGCGCCGACTTCCGCGCGCGCCGCGAAGGGGCCCTCGGGCTCGCGACCGGCCTCGTTACGGCGGGGCTCGCAGGGGCCATCGCGTGGCTATTTTTGCCTCTGATCGGCCCGCTCGAGCCATCGTCGCGGGTCGTGCTCGCGATCACCGCTGCCGCGATCACGGCAGGCTCCGATCGCGACACGTCTCTCGGTGCGAAGACCCCACGCACCGTCGTCGCCCTCGCCCACGTCGCGCGCGCCGAGAGACGTG
>JAAFHV010000008.1:0-66185 GCA_013297655.1 Myxococcales bacterium
GTCGCCTTCGCGAGGGCCGCGCCGATCTCGGCCGATTTGACCTTGACTCCGCCGCGGGCTTTGATTTCCGCGCCTTGCACGACGCCGCGGTGAAGCGCCTTCGTCCAGAGCTGCTCGAACGCGGGCTCACCACACGGCTTGCCGCCGTTGAGGGGCGTCGCGCGCAGGGTCGCGCGGACCTGGTCGTAGCCCTTGCGGCTCGCTTCGCCGGCGAGGACGGCGAGCACTTCGATGTCGCTCTTGCCCGAGTGGAGCGGGAGGATGAGCGGCTGCTGAACGGCGAGGGTGCCGTCGATCGAGCGCGCGTCGCCCCAGGTCTCGAGCTCGTGCGCGCGGGGGATGGCCCACGTGGACGCGAGCGCGGTCTCGCTCATGTGCGACGTGAAGGTGAACGACGAGAGGACCGCGTGGATCTTCTCGCCGAGCTTCAAATCGGCCGGCGCGTCGTAGGCGGGGTTGCCGCCGAGCACGACGAGCATCCCGACCTTGTTGCCTTCCATGTCGGCAGCGAGGGTCTTGAGGTCTTCGAGGCTCTCGTTTTCGTCGGCGGTGGGGAAGAAGTTGACCGTGCGGCCGACGTTCCCGAGCGCGACGTTGAGGGCGTAGACCGCGGCGTGGACGCGCGCGGGTTGACGAGCGCCGACGATGACGGCGCCCTTGCCACGGTTGGCGTAGAGCTCCTTTGCGACGACCTTGGTCCACTTCTCGGGGAGGCCCTTGACCTCGGCCTTGGCGGCTTCGGCGGCGATCGGGCCGAGCACGTCGGCGCCAGCCCCGAGGGCGGCCACTTCTTTCGCGAGCGCGAGGACGTAGCCCTCGATGTCGCGCGCGGCGAGGCGGAGGCGGTGGTCCGCGTTGGTGCCGGTGGTGGTGAGCGCGGGCTCGACCACGTAGAGGCGGTTCATCGGATCGGCGGGGGTACGCGGACGACGCCCGGCCGCGAAGCCGCGCGTGTGACGAACCGACCCGGTCTCGAGGGCGAGGAAGTCGGAGTCGACGGCCACGATCGTCTCGGCTTGCGCGAGGTCGTAGACGGCGGTGAGGGCCTCGCCGAACGCGAGCTTGGAGCCTTCGCGCGCGTTCGCGTCGCTGACGGGCTGGTAGGCCACGAGCTTCGCTTGCGGGAAACGGGTCTTCACCGCGTCGCGGAGGCGGATGAACGTGGGCGAGGTGTTCGCCTGGTAGAGGACGCGGAGCTTCGCGCCCATGTCGCCGCCCTGCTGACGAACCGCTTCTTCGAACGCGGTCTCGGCCTCGGCGAAGCCGACCGCGGCGTGGCCGATGTTGCGCGTGCCTTCGCGGTGCGCGTGCATCGGGGCGCGGATGCGATCGGGATCGTAGATGTCGAAGATCGTGGCCTGCGCGAACACGTCGGTGGTGCCGCGGCTGCCGGGGTGATCGGGGTTGCCCTCGACCTTGGTGGGCCGACCCTCGTGAGACTCGACGAGGAGACCAATCGCCTCACCGCGCTGCATACGCACGGTGGCGTAGTGCTGGGAGACGTTCGGGAGGGCGTACTCCGGGGCCTTCGTGTACGGGAGGATCTTCTCGACGGGGCGACGCGCGCACCCTTCGGCGAAGAGCGCGGTCGTGAGGCCAGCGAAGAGCATGAAGCCGCGGCGACCGACCGTGTCCGTCGGCTCGACTTCTTTCACGGCTTGCGACGAGACGACGGGGAGGCGCTTGCCCGGGCCCTTCGCTTCGGCGATGCCGAGCGGGAACTCCGCCGTCGCGCGGACGTCGCGCGCTTCGGGGCTCTCTTTCGACTCGAGGCTCTTCCAGAAGAGCTTCGCGCCGTCTTGGGGTTTCGGGGATTCGTAAGGCTGACGGCGGCTCATCGGTGGCACCCGGAGCAATGCGTGGGGGGATTCACGGCGGGAGGAGTCCAGTTCGCGGCGAGCGCGGGGGTCCACTCCATGTTGGTGACTTGGTCCTTCGGCCGGAGGTTCGGCGTCGGGTTGCGGTGGCAGTCGAGGCACCAGCCCATGTTGATGGGCTGGTCGCTACGCACGACTTCCATGCGGTCGATGCGGCCGTGGCAGGTTTGGCAACCCACGCCGACGGCGACGTGCACCGAGTGGTTGAAGTACGCGTGGTCGGGGAGGTGGTGAATCTTCACCCACTCCACCGCCGTGTTCTTCTCCCAGCTCTCGCGGATCGGCTTGAGCTTGGCGCTCTCCGTCTTCACGAGGGCGTGGCAGCCCATACAGGTCTGCGTGGGAGGGATCATGGCGTGGGCCGCGTTCTCCACGTTCGCGTGGCAGTAGCGGCAGTCCATGCCGAGCTGACCTACGTGAAGGCGGTGCGAGTAAGGCACCGGCTGGGTGGGCGCATAGCCGACCTGGAAGTTCTTCGGCGAGGCGTAATACCAGACGAAAAGAACCAGCACGGCCGGGACTACGGCACCTACGGCGCCGAGAATCTGCGGGAGCTTGTTGAGCGATCGGGGGAAGATCTGCATGGGCGTCCGAGTACTGCGGGGGGGTCGAGCTCAGCTTGGTGGGCCGACACCCTGCTGCTGTGTCGCGCGTCGCGCACCGTGCATTCGGGCCGGCGAAAAGCCGGAACGAGCGCAAGGCGCCTTATGGCGGCGCTCTTATAGAGGAGGCGAGGGTTTCGGTACAAGTCGGTTCCCGCGACTTTTCACGTCACGGGTAACTTCTCGAAAGCAAGGGTGGAAAGGCTTGGAAAAACAGGGGAATTCGGCGGAACGGAACGCGAAAACTTTGCGCACGGGCACGTGATTCGCTGAACCGATCGTGGCGCGCTTCACGGGACACCCTTCACGAGGCGTTCGGCTTCGTCCTTGTGGGTGGGGCAGTCCCGCGAGAGCCAGGTGATGGTGGTGAAGTGGCTCCCCGACTTTTCGCGCGCGATGACGGCCCCCGGCGTCACCTCGCGGGGGAGCGCGGTGGCGGCGGGATCGTCGGAAGCGACCGTGGCGCGGATAGCGACGAGCATGCCCGAGTGAAACTCGAACCGAACCTTGGGGACGTCGCCGCTCGGGGGCGAGTAGTCGAGGAGCATTTCCTCGGCCTGGGTGGCCTTCCAAGTGCCACCCTTCGGCAGGTCGGTGCGCTCTCGCACGTCGCCTGCGGTCATCCCGAGCTTCACGGAGTGAAAGTCGGTGGTGGGTTTGGCGCACGCGCCCACGCCGAGCAGCAGCCCGAGGGCGACCGAGGCGAGTGCGGGCCTAAACATGAACGGGCCGTTAGGCTCGATCGCCTGGTGCGTCAAGGGGCGGTCGGCACCGTCCCTCGTGCGCGCTCACGCTCCGCCACCGACCGCGCCGAGGGAGCGACCCATTCGACGCCCGGCACACGGCGCCGAGCGGCTCGCCTCTCCGCGGCCAACGAGGACGCGCGCGCCACCGAACAGCCGCCCCCGCGCGACGTAGGCGCACTGAGCGCGAGGCGAGCGCGAGCAAAGGCAGACTCCTCGCGTCGCGTCGCGCCGAGCAGCGAGCTATTTACGGCTTTGGAGAATCCTGGACGTCTCGTTGCCTTCGACGCCCCCGTCGGGCAGCCGGTGAATGAAATCGAAGATCTCTCCTTCGTCCACCGTCACGCGGGCGCCAGGCTTCAGCTTGGGCACGTCGAACGGCTCGTTCTGCAGAATGCCGTCGAGGGTCTTTCCGCGCCAACGGGTCACCTCGACCCACATCCACTCGACACCGCCCGAGGACGTGCGGAACGGGCCCTTGACCAGCAGTCCTTCGACGTCCGGCCCGTCGCGCCAACGCGGCTTCAAGGTCATGACCTTCGCCCTCGCGCGCTCGCGTGCGCGTTCGAGCTCTGCGTCGTCCGGGCGCGCCATCACCATCGGCCCCTCGCCCGAACCGAGGATCGTGGCGAGAGCCTTGGCCTGTCGCTCGTGGAGCGACTTTTCGGGGCCTGGGAAATCGAGTCCAATCAATCGATTATCGGCATCGCCTTCTTCTGGCTTCGCCTGGACGAGATGGAGGGTCCCCTTCCCCGTTCCGGGCCTGCTCGCGCCGCCCGCGAATTCGTCTCTCTTGGGGTCCCCCGCGAGCGACGGAATGTCGAGCGCGAGCTTGCCCGCCTCCGGCAGCGCGGGGTGCTCGGCGAACGATTGCAGCGCGTAGGTCATGAGGCTCACCATCGCCTCGCTGTTCGAGTGCGAGACCTCCGAAACGGCCATATCGGGAAGTCCGAGCTTACGCATGCCGAGACTGACCGCTCGGAGCAACGAACCGCTCTTGTAAACGTGGACGACGACGTGCTCGCGAATCACCGGAACGGGGCCGGAGAAAGCCTCTGCCCGCGCGGTGAGCTTCTCGCGCGAGAACGTCTCCCGCGTCTCGTCGTCGAGAATCGCGCCGGGCCCTGCCTTCTCGATCGCGAGCAGCGCTCTCAGCGCCGCGCGATACGACGGAACCGCCTTCGCCGCGGGCCCTGAGATGCGCAATGCGGTTACGGCAGCGGGGTGCTGAAGCGCTTCCTTCGCGGCGTCGTCGAGACCGCGCGCCGAGTGGCGAAGGAAATCGAGGGAAGGTGGCGGCAGCTCCGAGACCGGGGGAGAGAGAATCACCGCGGTCGGCACCTTCGGGACGATCGTGAACGCGGTCTCGCCGACTGCGATCGACGCCGCCGCGAACACGGCCTTCGCTTCGTCCTTCACGTTCGCGGGTGGCGGGGCAAAGTGGTAGACCGCGGCCTCGAACACGAAGCCCTCGCCGAGGAGCTCCCCCGCCGGCACGGGCGGCGCCGGCGGTTTCCGTTTGCAACCGGTGGAGAGCGCGCAGACGAGCAGCAGGAGAAGACCCAAAAGCCGACCCACCTGCGGGCCCACCGCGGCCTTCGAGCTCCACACGAGGGGAGCGGGGAACACCAGCTCGGAACGAGCGCTCGATATCTGATCTACGATCCGAAGATTCGATTCCATGGGGGCTGGCGGAGGATATCCGAGAGCGCCTCCCGCTGCACGCGTGGCTTGCCGCGCGAAATCGTGTGAGCGCGAAGTGCGCTTGGCGGCGAGGGCGCGGCGACGTTCACGATGCGCGACGAAAGCGCAACCGAACGAGCCACGCCTCCGCCCGAGCCAATCGCCATGTCGCGACGAGCTACGCCCGAATCACACGGTCGGGACCGGTCCGCCGAGGTCGACGATCGGCCGCACCTCGATGCTCGCGAGCGTGCTCTTTCCTAGGAATCCAGCCGCGATCGCGATCGCCTCGTCGAGGTCGTCTGCCTCGATGATCGTGTATCCGCCGAGCTGTTCGCGCGTCTCCGCGAAGGGGCCGTCGGTCGTGAGGCGCTTACCCTGTTTGTCGTTGCGGAGCGTAGTCGCCGTCGTGGTCGGGTGAAGCGGCGCCCCAGCGAGGATCCTCTTTTTTGCCATCATCCTTTCGATGTGCGGCGCGCACTCGTCCATCGCCGCTTTCTGTTCCTCCGCCGACATCGCGAGCCAGACCTTCTCTTCGAGATACGTGAGCAGCATGTATTTCATCTTGGTGTCTCCTTCTGCTCGGAATCGAATGGGCCGCGCGCGGATCGACAGGTGCCCGAAAGAAAACCGTCGAGCGGGCACCTTTTCTCGAAACTGCGCAGGATTCCAGGAAATTTGAGCGGTACCATCCCTCGATGACCGAGAACGTCGAGGGCGCGGTCACGGCGCTGTATCACGCCGATTGGGGCAAGATCGTGGCGGCGATCATCCGTGCCGTGGGCGACTTCGACGTGGCGGAGGAGGCCGCGCAGAGCGCCTTCGAGGCCGCGATAGAACAATGGCCTACGAGCGGAGTGCCGGAGCACCCCCGCGCGTGGCTCGTCCAGACCGCACGCCACCGCGCGATCGATCGCCTCCGCCGCGAGAAGGTCCTCGCGAAGAAGCTCGAAACCTACGCCCTCACAGAGGCGGAAGAAGGAGCCGACCCGCGCGACCTCGATCCCGATGCTATCCCCGACGATCGGCTCCGATTGCTCTTCACGTGCTGCCATCCTGCCCTCGCCCTCGAGTCGCAAGTCGCGCTCACACTCCGCACCCTCGGGGGCCTCGAGACGGACGAAATCGCGCGCGCCTTCCTCGTGCCCCCGGCGACGATGGCGCAGCGCCTCGTACGCGCGAAGAAGAAGATCGCGACCGCGAAGATTCCCTACTCCGTGCCCAACAGAGACGACATGCCGGAGCGCCTCGATGCCGTCCTCACCGTCGTGTACCTCGTCTTTACGGAAGGCTATTCCGCCACCCGCGGAGCGCCGCTCCTTCGCACCGATCTCTGCAACGACGCGATCGCCCTCGCGCGCATGCTCCGGCACCTCCTTGCGCCTTCGCCTCCCGCGGAGGTCACGGGCCTCCTCGCGCTCATGCAGCTCCACCACGCACGTCGGAAAGCGCGCACGGACGAGCACGGCGATGTCGTGCTCCTCGAAGATCAGAACCGCGCCATGTGGCACCGAAGCGAGATCGACGAGACGCTCCCTCTCGTCGACGAGGCGCTCCGAGGCGACGTAGGCCCCTATGTGCTCCAAGCCGCGATCGCCTCCGTGCATTGCCGCGCCACGACGAAAGAAGAGACCGATTGGCGGCGTATCCTTTCCCTTTACGACGCGCTCGAGCGTCTGCACCCGAGCCCCGTCGTCGCGTTGAACCGCGCGGTCGCGGTCGCGATGGCAGACGGCCCGCGCGCGGGCCTCGAGATCATCGACGCGCTCGCGACCTCGGGGGAGCTCGGCGAGTACCACTTGCTCCACGCCGCACGAGCGGACCTGCTGCGGCGAATCGGCGACACGTCAGAAGCCAGCCGCAGCTACGAGCGCGCCCTCTCCCTCGTCGAAAACGAGAGCGAACGCCGCTTCCTCGAGCGAAGGCTGCGCGAGATGCGCGCCGCGCGCTGATTGGCATTCCCGCGAGCCTCCGATGCCGCTGCGAAGACTATGCCCGCCGCGGCCGCTTCACCGCGCGCAATTTGCCAGTCGCGCCGCCACCGCAGTAAAAGAGCGACTTCCCGTCGTATTCGAGACCGCTCACGTTCATGCCATCGGGCATCACGAGCGCCTCGAGCACCTCACCCGTCTCCTGCGAGACGTGACGAAGCTCGCTTTCGTCGTTCTCCCACGTGCCGTGCCAAAGCTCGCCGTCGGCGAAGGTCACTCCGGTCACGAACCTCGTCGACGCGATCGTGCGGAGTACCGTTCCGGTGCCAGGATCGATCTGGAGAATCTTCCGCTCGCGGTGGTGGCCCACCCAAAGTGTGCCCTCTGCCCAAGTGAGCCCTGCGCTGCCCTCCGCCGCCGGAGAGGGTACTTTGGAGACGATAGCGCCCGTCGCGGGATCGATCTTTTGAATCACGCCGTCGGCGAGCTGGAACAAATACCGCCCGTCGAACGCGGTGCCGGCGTCGGCGGCAACGTCGAGCACGCGCGTCGAGGCTCCGCTCTCGGGTTCGAACGACTGGAGACGATCGCCGGTCGCGAGCCACACCGACTCGCCGTCGTAGGTGACGCCGTTGACCTTCCCGCCCTCGGAGAACGGGCCATATTCGCGCACGACCTCGGCCTTCGCCTTCGCCCTTCTGTCCACCACAAAAACCTACCTGCCCTGCCCTCGAACGACGAGTAACAATGTCGTCGCGAATCCCTCCGGCGGGCGCGCGACCCACCGCTGCGAGCGACCGCTCCCCGTACCTTCCACCCGGCCCTGGTCACGGAGCACCATCAACGCGCGCTGCACCGTTCGCTGGCTCGTCCCCATCGCAGACGCGAGGGCCGAGGTGGACCACGACTCCCCGCCCCGCAGCAAAGCCAAGAGTGCGCTCGCTTCGCCCTCCGCCGGCGGGAGCAACACGACCACCCCCGCGTCCCCCCGCGGGCGAAGCGCGTACCCTCCGCTCGTCACGACGCTCGTCGCGCAGTCCACTCCCAGGCTCGACGCACGCGCGAGCGGCACCAGGTCCGCGAGCGGTGCCATCGCGCGGCGAAGGCGCCCGATCTCGACACGCAGGCGCACACGCACCGACTCGGTCACGCGGCGCGCGCCGAACGCCGCCGCGGCGAGTGACTCACGCGTCGCCGCCCCGGGCCACGCGCGCGCGAGCGTGACGGCGAGCGCGAGGAGCACCGGCCGTGTGACGAGCGAAACGACCGCATCGCCCTCGCGGATCGTGCGACGGCACGCGTCGACGACGAGGCCGTCCGCGCGCAGGATCGCACCCACCCGATCGAGGTTCACGAGCTCCTCCTCGCCCGCCCGGAAGGCCCGCGCGACGGGGGAATCGAGCTCGCGCGCCGCGCGGTCGATCTCGTCTACGAGCGAAGGGATCGCGGCAACTCTCCCAAACTTCATTGCTCGTCCGAGCGCCGCTCTCGCCGCGCCGGGATCGAGCATCCTCACCGCGATGTCGGCGCCGATCAAGTCGGAGAGCGCTCGGATTCGGGGCGGCGCGCCGCCGAGGTCGAGCGTTCGATGCAACGTCGCCGCGTCGGCGATGGCGCCGACGAGCACGAGCCGACGAACCTGTTGGAGGCGTACGAAAGCGCCGTTCGGGCGATCGCCGTTCGCTTCGAGCGCGGCCAAGGCTTCCTCGAGCCAGCGCGCCACCTCTGCCAAGTCGCGGCGCGCGAGCGCGACCTCCCCGAGGGCCGCCAGGCACCGAGCGTGCCCCAACGTGTCGACACCTTCGAGCGCGCGCGAAGCACGCACGAGGAGCGATCGCGCCGCTCCGTAGTCGCCGAGCTGCGCCATCGCGACGCCACGAAGGGCGAGCGCGTGCGGCTCGTCGCGAAGCGCCACCAAGCGAAGCGCGCCGAGCGAATCGAACGCCGACAGCGCACGAGCGGCCGCTTCGAGGGCAGGATCCATTCCCGTTCTATACGCCACGGCAACGGCCTGCGGCGATCGCGTCGAAGTTGTTACTCCCCGCCTTTCACGCGGTCGACCTATCTGACAAGAGGCCGGCTAGGCGCCGAAGAAAACGAAAGGACTCAAAGATGAAGCACGAGATCGTCGATTCCGCGACGTGGGAAAATGCGCGCAAGGACCTCCTCGCGAAAGAAAAGGAGCTCACGCGAATGCGCGACGCGCTCAGCGCCGCCCGCCGCGAGCTGCCCTGGGAGCGCGTGGAGAAGAGCTACGTGTTCGACGGGGCGAACGGGCAAAAGTCCCTCGCCGAGGCGTTCGCAGGTCGGTCGCAGCTCCTCGTTTACCATTTCATGTTCGCGCCGGATTGGCAGGCGGGGTGCAAGAGCTGCTCGTTTTGGGCCGACAACTTCGAGCGGAACGTGCTTCACCTCGCCCACCGAGACGCCACGATGGTGGCGATCTCGCGCGCGCCGATCGAGAAGCTCCTCGCGTTCCAAAAGCGCTTCGGCTGGACGTTCGAGTGGCTCTCGTCCGGGCAAAACGACTTCAACTACGACTACCGAGTATCGTTCCAGCCCGGCAAACCACAAACCTACAACTACGCCCCGAAGACCTCCGCGATTACGGATCTGCCTGGAATCAGCGTATTTTATCGCGACTCGGACGGAGCCGTCTTTCGCACCTACTCCACGTTCTCGCGCGGGGTCGAGGCGGCGAACGCGGCGTTCAGCTACCTCGATCTATTGCCGAAAGGTCGGGACGAAGGCACGAGCCCGATGGCCTGGCTCCGTCTGCGCGACGAGTACGATGTCGACGCGTGATGGCCTCCGACGCCTCACGAGAGGATCCGTGTCACTCGGCACGATCGTGCTCGCGGCGGTGATCCCGAAGTGCCCTATCTGCGTCGCCGCGGCGCTCGCGGCGGTCGGGGTGGGCACGAGCGTGGGCTTGTCCGTCGCGCCAATCGTGAGGCCGATCGGCGTCGCGGTGGCCATCGCCACCCTGGTCTTCGTCGTATGGAGCGAGTGGCAAAGACGCTCCCGCCGGTCGTGTGTCGCGGCCTGCGCGAAGGCCGGGGCGAACGACGCGGCGAACGACTGAGCCTCCGCGCCCGCCGCTCCACGTGTCGTTCGTGCACGGAAGCGACGCGCGGGGCGAGACGAACGAGGTCGGCATGGGAGTGTACCTGGCTCCGGCGCGCCGAACGCGCATTGCCACCCACGAAGCCGACGCGGCGTTAGAGAATCTTCGCGATCGACGGAAGCGGCGCTCGCGCGGGGCGCCGTCCCGGCGGAAGATCGCGGCGATGGCTTTCCCCCCCCTCAACGCCCTAAACGCCTTCGTCGCCGTGCCGCCGAAGACATGGGGTTCCCACCTCCGCGCTGAGCCAGTCCGTTCGACAGCTCGAGGCGCGGCCAGCGGTCACCCTCCTCGCACGCACATCACGCAGCGTTGCGCTGACGGAGGCCGGGCAAAGGCTCCTCGCCGACGCGGGGCCGGCGGTCGACCAGGCGCTGGACTCGTTGAAAGCGGTAACCGCCAAAAAAGGAGAGATGACCGGTCGGATTCGTCTCACCGTGCCGGGCGCGTGGTCGCCATCGTGCTGGCCGCGTTGATCCCTCGCTTCGTCGGTGGAGGTGGACGTGCGGGTCGAAGACAGCCTCGTCGACGCGGTCGCGGGGGGCTTCGACGCGGGTATTCGCCTCATGGAGTCGATCGATCGCGACATGGTTCACGTGCGATTGACGCCGCCGACGCGGCTCGTGATGGTCGAGGTCCACGGCGCGCGCTATCCGGAGCAACTCGAGCGCATGACCGGCCTTTGATCCAAGAGGCGCATCCGTCCGTTTTTCGACTAAGGAATACGACATGAAGAAGATTCAAGCGTGGGGCACGACCGCCGCTGGCAAACCGCTCGCCCCGATGACCATCGACCGCCGCGCGCCCGGCGAAGGCGACGTCGTCATCCAGATTCTATTTTGCGGAGTTTGTCACTCCGACATCCACCAAGCGCGCGACGAGTGGTCGGGGGCCACGTTCCCGATGGTGCCCGGCCACGAGATCGTCGGCCGTGTCATCGAAGTGGGTAGTGGAGTGGGCAAGTTTCGCGTGGGCGACATGGCCGGGGTCGGCTGCATGGTCGACTCGTGCCGAAGCTGCCACCCGTGCGGCGATGGCGTCGAGCAGTTCTGCCTGAAGGGAAACGCGCCCACGTACAACGGCACCGAGATGGACCGCAAGACCCGCACGTTCGGCGGCTACTCCGCCGAAATCGTGGTGAACGAGGGATACGCGCTCCGGGTTCCCTCTGCCCTCGATCCCGCCAGCGCGGCGCCGCTCCTCTGCGCCGGGATTACTACCTATTCGCCGCTCCGCCAGCTCGGCTGCAAACCCGGCGATCGTGTCGGCGTCGTCGGACTCGGTGGCCTCGGGCACATGGCGGTCAAGCTCGCCGCCTCGATGGGCGCGAAGGTCACCGTCCTAAGCACTTCGAAATCGAAGGAGGCCGACGCCGTACGCCTCGGCGCCACCGATTTCATCGTCACCAGCGACGCTGTCGCGATGAAAAAGGCGGCCGGATCGCTCGACATCGTGATCGACACGGTCTCCGCCCCGCACGACTACGACACTTACCTGTCGCTCCTCCGTGCGCGCGGCGCGATGGCGATCGTGGGCGCCCCCCCTACCCCGGTCACGCTCCACGCGTTCTCGCTGATCCTCGGGGGCAAGCGCCTCGTCGGCTCGCTCATCGGCGGCATCGCAGAGACGCAGGAGATGCTGGACCACTGCGCGAAGCACGGTATCGGCTCCGACATCGAGGTCATTCCAATTCAACAGATCAACGACGCCTACGAGCGCGTCTTGAAGAGCGACGTGCGATACCGCTTCGTCATCGATCTCGAGAGCTTGAACCGTTGACTCCGAGCTAGTGCACCGAACCGCTTGATGACCGAGGATTTTCGCCGCGTTGCGAGCCGTGCGAGACGCGACGACGACCCTTGGAAGTCCCTGACGAGGGACGAGTCCTACTGCTGCTCGCCGAGGAGGAACGAAGCACGGCGACGCAAATCGGCGAAAAGCCGACCGAATTAAGCGGTTCGGTGCTCTAGCCTTTGTGCCGGCGGGCGCTCACGCGGATGGTTCCGAGCATCGGTCCCGCCGGATCGGCACGAGCTCACGGATCGGCTCACTTGCGGATCGCCGCCTCCACGTCGTCGAGCTTCGTCGGATCGCCCACCAACACCGCCTGCACGTGCGCGCGCACGAGGTACTTTTCGGCGACATGACGCACGTCGTCCGCCCCCACCACGTCGATCGCTTGCGCGAGCTTTCCCCAGTGCGGTAGCCCGTGCTCTTCGAGCGCCATGACGTCGCGCATCGCGGCCCTCGGGCCCTCGTACCGCGTCGAGATGTCCATCAGCGCCGAGCGCTTCGCCGCCTCGAGCTCCGCGGTCGAGAGGCGCTCGGTGCGCACGTGCTCGAGCTCGGCGAACATCGCTCCGAGGGAAGCACCTGCGTCCTCGATCGCGATCGCGGCACGGATGACGAAGGTGCCCGTGGTGGTGGTGCTCTCCGTCGACACTTGGATGCCATACGAGCTGCCGCGCTCGCGACGCACCTTCGTGTTCAGCCGTCCAGTGAGGGGCCCGCCCAGCGCCGCGGCCAGCACCCGGAGCGCGGGCAGGTCCGGCGAGCTCACCCCCACCGCAGGAAACCCGAGCAGAACCTTCGCTTGAAGCTCGTCACCTTCACGCGCGACCACGGCGACCCGACGGGCAGGTGACGCGAGCACGGCCGGCACCGGCCGCACCGGCGCGAGCCCATGATCGACGAGACCCACGAAGTCGTCTTTTGCCTCGAACATGACCTGCGCGAAGCTCACGTCGCCGGCCACCACGACGGTGAGGTTCGCCGGCGCGAAGGCACGATCGCGATAGGCAACGATCTGCGCACGCGTCAGGCCCTTGCAGCTCGGATCCGCCGGCACCGCGAAGGGGTGCGTCGGGCCATAAAGCATACGAACGAGCTGCGCCTCGGCCGTCGAGCGCGCCAGGTCGTGCTCACAAAGAACGAGGTCTCGCTCGAGGTCGTCCGCGTCGAAGCGCGGGTCCGAGAGCATCGCCGCCACACGGCGAAACGCAGTAATCCAGAGCGGCTCGAGGGTGTCGAAATACCACACGATCGACTCGTCGTTCACCGCGTGGCCAACGCCGGTCGCCACGTAATTCAACGCGGAGAAGGACTCCTGTCGCGTCTTCGATCCGGTCGCGCCGAGCATCGCGCGCGCGAACAGCGAGCGGGTCGCGAACGTATCCGCCGGCGCCGGCGGGCGAGTGGCCACGAACGCGACCGAAACGACAGGCAACGACGCGTCCGGATAGACGCGCACGCGCACTCCATTCGGCAGCACTCCCTCCTCCGACACGCCGACGAACGTCGGCCCCCGGCGCGCGACGGGTCGGGTCGTAGGGACTCCCGCCGCGCTCGGCGTCGGGTAACGACGCGGCGTCGCGGGCACGGGCGACGTGGCGGTCTCGGCTGGCGGCAAGTCGGCCTCCGCGCAAGCGACCAGCGCTGCACACGAAAGGAACATGCAAGTGCTCCGCAGACGAACGACACGCGCGATCATCGCTGTCCCTCCATCTTCACGATCACGCGCGGTCTCCCGGCGAGGTGCGTCGTCACGAAGGCCGCGACGTCGTCGGTGGTGACGACCTGCATCGCGCGGAGCTGGAGCTGCATCGTATCTGCTCGACCTGTCAGCGCGAGCGACCTTTGGAGCTCGGACGCACGCGCTTCGGGGTCCATCACGTTCTCCACCAAGCTCACCATCCTGGACGAACGAATTCGCCCGATCGGCCAAAGTCGCGCGCCATTCGCGGCGTTGCCGAGCGCCCCACCGATGGCGGCGAGTACCTTCGCGTCGTCCGTCGGGCGCGAACATTCCATCCATAGCTCGGTCGCGAGCTCGCGCTCGTCGAGGTCGAAATCGACTCCGTCACATAGCTTTTCTTCGCGCACGAGGGAGTCTTCCGCGAAGGCGCCCAGGTATCCGCGCGCGCCGCGGAGCACGGCGGGGTCCGTCACGCTCGCGGGCGGCAGTGGCCACACGACCAACAGCGCGGAGCTCGCGACCGACGGCACGGCTACGCGGGTCCTCGCGTCTGCGGCCAACACCCCCGGCACGGGAGGAACCCGCAGCGGCGGCGCGACGGTTCCGCGAGGAATCTTTGCAAAGTATCGAGCGATGGTATCCAGCGTCGCGGCGACGTCGACGTTGCCCGTCACGACGAGAGTGGCGTTCTCCGGGCGATAGTACCGCGCGGCGAACGCGCGAGCGTCTTCCCGCGTGAGGGAGTGAATACTCGCCGCACTTCCGATGGTAGGGCGCCGGTAGGGATGCGATGGCGGATAAAGCGACTCGCGAACGAACGCGTGTACGACCTCGCCGCTACCGGAGTGGTTGAGCCGTCGTTCGTTCTCGACGACCGCACGTTCGGCGAGGTGCTCCTCTTCCGTGAGCTCGTAAAAGGGATACGCCAGCCGCTGCGCCTCGACGAAGAGCGCGGCAGGCACCTCTGCCGCGTCGACGTGCTGGTGATACTCGGTCGCGTCGGCCCACGTGCTCGCGTTGAAGCGGCCGCCAGTCGTCTCCTGGATCGCATCGTCGAACGCGCCGTGCGGCAAGTCCTTCGTTCCGCGGAACATCAAGTGCTCTACGTAGTGAGCGAGCCCCTCTTTGCCCGGCGGGTCTTCCCGGCTTCCTACACGATACCGTACGTCGACGACGGCCGTTCTCCACGCCGGCTCGCGATTGACCACCACGCGGAGCCCGTTCTCGAGCACGACGTACTCGTTCCGAAGCTCCACCTTCAACGCTACCGGCGGTTGGGATCCCTCGCACGCCACCAGCGTCGGCGCCGCGATCGTGCCGAGTCCGAGGGTCATCGCAGACGACAGCAACCGGGGCAGCCAGCGTATCCTCATCGGTCTTGAACGATACTCTGCCGGCGCTGCGCGTGGTGAACCTTCCGTGCCAACGGGACGAGCGCAGCTCGGACCGGTGGCCCGATGGACGCGGGAACGAAGTCCGAAGGACCGACCGCGCTGCCGAATCGTTTTCGACAGGCGCGAGCACGAATCGCCTCCGCGCGACACGAATGGCGCGCACGCTCAGTGATTTGCGCCTTCCGTGCCTACTTCCCTGTTCGCGCTCGCCTCCCTCGCGTCGCGGAGCCCGTAGGCGCGCGTGAAGACCGTCGCGAAGCTGAACCCCGCGACTTGCCAGAACCAAACGCTCGTCACGAAGAAGGCGACCCCGAAGAACGCCAATCCCAAGAGCGAGAGCAGCAGGGCCGAGCCGGCGATCGACCACGCAAAGAGGTATTCCGGGAGCACCGCGCGAATGCGACGAATCGCGAGGAGCGGCGAGAACACCTCCGCGACCGAAAATTCTCGGCAGTAGTGGGTCATGTAACCCGGCACCGCGAACGTGCCACACGAGAACAGCACGATACCGGCGATCACGAGCGGCGCCGCATGAACGAAGCGCCCGATCGAAATCACCGCGACCCCCGGAGCGTGCCAATAAATCATCCCGAGGAGCGTCACGCAGCCGTGGCGAAACAAGGACTTCGGATCCGTCCACGCAGGCCACGCGGGCAATTCATGTTGCATGCGGTGCACCATTTGGATGCGATGCCCCATGTTCAAGATCCAGCCCACCCCGGGGAGCGCGACGAGCAAGAGCGCTCCGATCAACACCTCACGAATGGCCTCGCGGTGCTGGAGCGGGAAGCCGAACGACGTACGAAACGAGAGCGGCGTGTGGAGCCCTATCTTCTGGTTCGGCGCCCCCTTCGTGACTTCGCTGCCGTCCGGCCCGCTCCCCATTCGGTCAGACTATCGGAGATCTTTCCCGAGCCACACACTGAGCGGCGAGTGGGGGTAGTCGCCGAAGCGGTCTGTCTCCGTGTACCCGTGCCGTCGATAGAGCGCGATCGCCTCCGGCTGGCGCAGGCCCGTCTCGAGCACGATCCGCGTGCGACCGAGCGACCTCGCCTCCGCCTCGAGCGCCGCGAGCACACGACGCGCGACCCCGGTGCCTCGCGCCTCGGGCACCACGTACATGCGCTTCACCTCTACGCAGGTGTCGTCGAGTGCTCGAATCGCGCCGCACCCCACCGGCCTGCCCTCGACATAGGCCACGAGGAAGACACCTCTGCCCTCGGTGACGTGCTCGGCGAGGAGCCCGAAGAAGCCGTCACCTTCGTCCGGATAACGGCCGAGCAGCTCGCTATCGAGCGCCTCCACCAGCGCCTTCGCGCGCGGATCGTCGAAGCTCTCGCGACGAACCTCGAGCTCCGGCTCCGCGCCCAAGCTCACGGCTTGATCTGGCCAGCGATCGCGAAGATGGGCCAGTAGATGCCATAGAGAAACGCAGCGACCGAGACGACACCGAGGCCCGCCGCACCGCCGAGGAGCGCGCGCTGACGCTTCGGTCCGACGCGAAGGCCCGCCACCAACAGTGCCGCGACGACGAGCCCGGCGATCACGGGCGAGTACCACCGCGCCGCGATGCGGGTGAGCAGCGGGACGGTCGCCCCGAAGTCCTCGAACATGGCGCGGAAGCGATCGGTCACCAGCGAAAACCCGAGCAAAAACACGCCTGTATTGCCCGCGACCACCACGAGGACCCAATCGAGCGCGGCGAGCTTCGGTTGCACGGCGGGCTTCTTTTCTGCCTTCGTTTCCACCTCGAGGGGCGCGACCGATTCGCTCATGGTCGCTCCTATACTCTTTCGTCAGCGCGGGCGAAACCGCGCGGGCGGCGCTGCGTAGACCACGCATGCCCCTGTCCGCTGGCGCGACCTTCGGAGCCCCGAGCGTGTTCCCTGCGCTGGGTCGTGCGTTTTCCTTCTTCGGCGGGGCAAGCGCGGCTACGGTCGCGAGCGTGTACGAAGAGGGCCCCCGATCGCGTGCGAGCCTGGCGATGGCGCGCTACGGCCGCGGGGACGACGCCGCCTTCGCGGAAGTCTACGACGAGCTCTCCCCGCGCCTCTTCCGCTATCTCGTGCGCCTCACCCGCGAAGAGGCCCGCGCGGAGGACTTGCTCCAACAAACGTTCCTGCAAATGCACGACGCGCGTGGTCGCTTCCTCCCCGGCGCCGACGTCGTGCCCTGGGCCTACGCGATCGCACGGCGGCTCTTCATCGACGGAACACGACGCCGAAAACGCGATCACCTACACGACGAGTACGAAGACGAGCGTTCCGCCGCACAAAACACCGCACCATCGGGCGAAGCCGTGGCCTCCGCGAGGGAGCTCTCGGACGCGCTCCGCACCCGCCTCGACGCGCTCCCCGAGCTCCAACGCGAGGCGTTCCGTCTCGTCCGCGAGGAGGGCCTCAGCATCGCCGAGGCGGCCGAGATCCTCGGCGTCACGCAGGCGGCCGTAAAGCTGCGCGCGCACCGCGCCTACGAGAGCCTGCGCGACGTGCTCGCCGAGCTCGGAGAAGAACGATGACCGCACCTCTACCGAGCGCCGAGCTGCGAGCCCGTATCCTCGCAAAGACCCGCGAAGCCCCTTCCCCTACCCGCGCGGAGGTCAGCAAGAAGCGCATACCTCTCGCTCTCGGCGCGCTCGTGCCCGCGATCGTGGTCGTCGCGCTCCTCGGCCTCGGTCCAAAAGGTCGTCCCGTCGAGCTCGCGGTCCTCGTCTCGTTAGGATGGGCCGCGGTCGCGATGGCGACCACGAGCCTCGCGCTCGGCTCGCGATCGCCGCTAGGTCCTTCGCGTCCGGTCCTCGGTCTCCTCGCCGCGAGCGCGCCGATCCTCCAGCTCTCTATCTCGGCGCTCGGAATGGCACTCTTTCCGGACACTTGGTCCGGAATTTTGGGGCCGAAGAACCACGCGACTTGCATGATGCTCTCCGCGTTCATGGGCGCCGCTCCCCTCGGCGCGATGCTCTTCCACCTTCGAGGGCTCGACCCCGTGAGCCCTCACGTGCGCGGCGCTGCGCTCGGCGCCACTGCAGGCGCGTGGGCTGGCACCGGAGCCATGCTCGTCTGTCCACACCATGGTGCGATCCACGTCCTCGTGGGCCACGTGCTCCCGGTGGTGCTCTTCACGCTCGCGGGCCTCGTCGTCGGAGGTCGCGTGCTCGCCCTCCAGTCGCGGGCCAACGCCCGCTGACTGCTCCGCCCGCGCGGCCGCGAAGACCGTGCATCCTACACGAAGGGTCGTCCGTGATTCGTGCATGATGCACGTTCGCTCCCGGGCGCGCGTGCTCACATCGTACCGGCGCTCGTCACGATGGCGACGACCACCGAGCCGACGCCGAAGGCGAACGCACAGAACCCGAAGAGAATCGCGGCGGGGCGATGCGGCGGCGGCGGGGTCGCCACGAGGGGGCGCGCGGTCGCGAGGAGGGCCATCGTCTCCTGGCATTTGCGCATCGAGACCTGCGTCTCGTCGAGCTCGCGGCGCTTTCGCTTCACGGGCGCCGGCACGAGGAGCGCGTCGTCGACCAACACCTTCGCGAGCACGGGCTCGTGGCGCGGTCGCGGCGGCGTGATCGCGGGCTTGGGGACCCGAAACGCGATCGGCACGGTCGGAATGTGAAGCTCCGGATCGTAGCCGTCGTCGGCCCGGCTCTCGAGCTCGGGAGCTGGGGTCTCGTCGAGGGAAGCGAGCAGCGCGTCGACCTCGTGGTCCTCGGCGTGCACGAACGGGAGCGATTCACGGGGAGACTTGCGCTCCGATTTTCGGAGAATGCGAGCGACGTTCTTCGGCGCCGCGAACACGATCGACCAAGACGAAGGGTGCCGTTTCATGGGAAATATCCTTTCCGAATCGGTGCGAGAGGGGCGCCCTCACGAAGAGCGCGCTCCCTCTCGCCGGTCCTCGATCACAAGGCCTTCACGCCCACGCTCTCGCCCTCGGCGCTGGCGGGGAGGGTCCGCGTCCCACTCGAACGCGCCTCCACACCCGCGCCGCCGGCACCAGCCTCGGTCTTCGACTGCGTGAGCACCGGCGCGCCGCCCTGGTGCGCGATGGCGATCGAAGGACCACCGGCGCCGTTGCCGGACACACCCGCACGACCACCAGGCTCGCCAGCCTTGGAGTACATCTGCGCGGCGCCATCGCTGGCGCCCGCCGTCCCGTTCGACTCGCGGCTGCCGAAGGTTCCCTTGCCGCCTGCGCCGCCGGATGCGCTTACGGTCGTGACCGTGTCGAGACGAAGCTGGCTGCGAAGCGAGAGAATCCCGATGCTCGCTCCCCCTCCCTTCCCTGCGGTACCGGAAAGGCCCGGGCATCCACCGACGCCACCGCCTGCACGCGCGGCGCCATATGCATAGCCATAGACTTCGGTGTACCGCGGGGGAAGGTCATTGGAGAAGCCGCCCCAGCCGCCCATCCCGACGCTGCCCGACGTGCCTGCAGTGCCGTCCGCAGGGACGAATCCTTCGTCCACGAAGTTGCCGGCGCTTCCCGAAGTGCCATCGGTACCTTGAACGGCGCGCGTCGCGTAGGTGGGATTCGCACCGGGCCGAGGAGCCTCCATCAGCGTCCACGGGACGTTCGTCGATACGCGAGTGTAGGTGCCGCTGCTGCAGCCGAATCCGCCACGCATATCCGCGAAGATGAAGCCATCCGAGCGAACGCACTGACCGATTTGGCCGCCACCTCCGAGCCTGTGTCCGGGCGGAGGCGAAGGAGCCGCCCCCCACTCAGTGCCGAGCTCCGCGGGCCACCCGAGCCGGAGCGAGAGCTGCTCACCCTCCACGCCGTCGTCGCCCTTCATCCCCGCGCCGGCGGTGATGGTCCCGTTCGCGAACGTGAGGGCGTTCGAGTCGAGCACGATGACCGCGATCGACGAGCCCGAGGGCGTGGTCGCGTCGGGGACCTTCACGTCGAAGCCGTCGATGCGCGTCGGCGTAGAGATCTTGTCGGCGTGGATCGCGGGGCTCTGCGCGCTGTCGAGCAGGCTCTTCTTGTTCGTCTGTTTCCACTCCGGCGCGGAGCAATCGAAGCCGCCGATGATCGAGACACCGTTCGCGATTTCGAGCGTCTCCTCGTAGGTGCCTTCGCAGACGAAGACGCTCTTTTTGTCGGACTTCGCCTTCGCGATCGCTTCGGTGATGCTCGCGAGCGGCGACTTGCGCGTGCCCGGGTTCTGCGCGGCGCCGTCCTTCGCCACGAAGACGCCGAACTGCTCGGTGATCTGGTCCGCCTTGGGAGCGGGAGCCGAAGGAGCGGGCTCGCGGCCCGGAAGGGCGCCGCCGTCCGACGTCGATGCGCCGGGGGACGGTCCTTCCGAACCGATGGGAGCGGGGCCACCGTCGGCGCCGAGCGAGGGCAGCGCCTCGGGAGCAGAGCCACAGGCAACCGAGGAAGAGACGGCGACGAGAGCGAGAACGGCAAAAACAGAGCGGCGCATGACAGCCTCCAAAGAATCGAATCGAACCCCGAGGCTGCGTGCGAACCGTTCGCCGCTCTGCCTTGGTGCAGCTCTCTCGACGCGGCTCTCGAACGTGTTGCGTGGGCGGTGTCTCTTTTTTCGATTCTCGAATTCACGAACAAAATCAAAGCGCCACGACCTCGATGGAGGCCGTGGCGCTCGGGTGCGCGACGAGAAACGCTCAGAACGTCTTGGTCTCCAACGCCTCGCCGGCCGCCGCAGCGGGAAGCACACGCGCGATCCCCAGCACGGTGCGCTGTTGCTCGGCCCCGCCCGCGCCGCCGACGCCGATCGTCACGCGGGTCGTCGTCGTCACGACCTCACCGGTGTGCGCGATCGCGATCGAGGGACCACCCGCGCCACCTCCCGAGTAGCCCGCGAAGCCGCCTCGCGCGCCGTCCTTCCCGGCATAGTCGACGTTCTGCGCTTCGCCGGTGACGGAGCCCGCCGTCGCGTCGGAGCCGAGGGTCCCGCTGCCACCCGCGCCGCCCGCGCCGGTCGTGATCGACGAAGAGGTCACCTGGAGCGCGCTGCGGATCGCGAGCACACCGACGCTCGCGCCTCCACCGTGCCCCGCCGTCCCGGCGAGACCTTGGCATCCACCCGCCGCGCCGCCACCGCCGAGGTTGCCCCACCAGAAATCCGTCTCGTACATCGCGGTCGGGATGCCGCCTCCGTCGCCGCCCGCGCCACCGCGGCCCACGTCGCCAGAGGTCCCCACGGTGCCACTTTCAGGGGTAAACCCGGCCTCCGAGAACGCGCCGCTGCCTCCGTTCGTCCCGTTCGTTCCGTCCGCGCCCGTGCCGATGCCCGCCGCACCGACGCTCGCGGCGTCACGAAGGGTCCATCGATCCAAAGAAGAGTTGCGCCAGTAAAGGCCCGAAGCGCCGCCGAGCCCCCCGCGCGAGACGCTCACCTCGCGCCCGCCGGCCATGCAGCCCACTTGCCCCGGCAGCCGACGGTAGCGCTGCCAGTCGTTGGCCTCGGTGCAGCGAACGCCCTCCCAGAAGCACGCGGCGTAGCGCTCACCCTCCCCGCGAGGCCAACCGGTCGGCATCGCCACGAGCTGATCGCCCTCGATGCCATCGTCGCCCTTCATCCCGTCGCCGGCGGTGAGCCTCCCGTTCGAGAACGTGAGCCCGCTCGCGTCGACGGCGAGGAGCGCGATGGAGCTGCCCGAAGGGGTCGTCGCGGCAGGGGAATTCACGTGGAGCCCATCGATGCGCGTCGCGCTCGGGATGTTCGTCGCGCGCACGGCGGGGCTCGACGGCGCGTCGAGGCTCACGTGCTTCGTCTCGTCGAGCTTCCACTCCGCCGGATCGGCGCAATCGAGGCGGCCCTCGATCGACACGCCATCGGCGAGCGTGATCGCCTCCGCGTAGGAGCCCTCGCACACGAAGACCTTCTTCTTGTTCTCGTCCTTCGCCCGCGCGATCGCGGCGTCGATGCTCGAGAGCGGCGCAGCGCGTGTCCCCGAAGCATTCGCGCGACCGGCCGTAGAGACGAAGACACCGAACGCCTCCGTGATCTCGTTCGGCTTCGTGGGCGGAGGAGGGGGCACCGCGACGACGCCGCCATCGGGGCGAGGCTCTTGTCCGGGGAGCACCGCGCCGCCCTCGGGCGACGCAGACGAGGACGCTCCGGGTGGCGGGGCCGGCGCGAGGCCAGAGTCGCCTCCTGCGCCGACGGGCGGGAGCGCATCCCCTCCACCGCAGGCGACCTGAGCCGCAGTGAAGAAGGAGAAGAGAGCGACCAACGAGACGACCGAAGCGCGCATGGGGACCACCGTTTTCGTGAGCGGGAGCGGCGATCGAGGCGGCGACATTGCCGTTCTCTCGCGCCGTGCCCTTCCTCGGCTGGCCGGTCGCGTTCGTTGCGCGCTCGCGAAACAAACTTTGCGAAGCTTAGGAGAAGCCGCCGAGAGCCCACACGAGCGCGGCCTGGTAGAGTGCCGCCCATGCGAAAAACCGTGGTGGTTTCCATGGTCTGCGGGGCGATCCTCGTGGCCGCGTGCCGGCCGCGTGGGGGCAACCCCGTGTCCCAAGAGGCCGCGTCGCCGGTCCCGTCGTCGCCGGAGAAGCTCACGAGCGCCGCTCCGATCCCCACGCCGAAGCTCCCCTCGTCCGCGTCCGCGTCTGCTTCCGCGCAGCCGATCCCACGCCCGAGCCGCACCCTCAGCGCCGCGATCGACTGCAAAAAACCTGGCAAGGCGATCAGCGATCACGTCTACGGCATCGCGTGGGATCTCGGCGATCCCGCGCCGCAGAGCTTCCGCATGGGCGCCACGTCGCGACGCTGGGGCGGCAACGCGAGCTCTCGCTACAACATGGACATCGGGGCGTGGAACAGCGCCCACGATTGGTATTGGGAAAACCACGGCATCACGACCCACGACACGTTCTTCAAGCAGAACCGCGAAAACCAACTGACGTCCGCGTTCACGGTGCCGATGCTGGGCTGGGTCGCGAAGGACAAGACCTCGTACAGCTTCCCTGTCGCCAAGCACGGCGCGCAGAAGAAGGTCGACCCGCAAAAACCGGACGCAGGAAACGGCGAGGGCCCCGACGGCAAACCGCTCCCCTCGCCTCCCCCGGAGACCACCAGCGTCGCGGCTCCGCCGGAGCTCGTCGCCAAATGGGTGACCGCGCTCAAGGCCTCCCGCGAAGCTGGCCAGAACGACGTCGGCATCTACATCTTGGACAACGAGCCCGCGCTCTGGAACAGCACCCACCGCGACGTGCACCCCGACGCGCTCGGCTACGACGAGCTCATGGATCGCACGTTCAAATACGGCGACGCGGTCCGAAATGCCGATCCCAAACCTCGCATCGCGGGCCCCGCCGAGTGGGGCTGGCCTGGTTATTCGTTCTCGGCAAAAGACGCGGTCGCCGGCTTCCAAGTGAAGCCCGATAGGCTCGCCCATGGCGACGTGCCGCTCAGCGCGTACTACCTGAAGAAGATCCGCGAGCACGAGAAGAAGACCGGGAAAAAGCTCCTCGATCTGTTCGATCTGCACGTTTATCCGCAGGGCGAAGGCGTGTTCAGCGACAAGGCCGAGCCCGCGGTGCAGGCGCTTCGTCTACGCCAAACGCGGGGCCTCTGGGACCCGTCCTACAAAGACGAGTCGTGGATCCGCGACACCGTGATGCTGCTCCCCCGGATGCAGAAGTGGGTCACCGAGAACGCCCCCGGCGTGGGCCTCATGATCGGCGAGTGGAACTTCGGCGGAGAGCTCGATCAGAGCGGGGCCCTCGCCGCCGCGGAGACCCTCGGCAAGCTCGGGGAGTACGGAGTCGCCGTCGCCTACTACTGGCGCGTGCCCAAAGATCTCTCCTCGGTGTACTGGGCGTTCCGCGCGTTCCGGAACTACGACGATCACGGCGCGCGCTTCCAAGACGAGCTCGTCGCCGTCGCCCACGACGAGAGCTCGCGCATCTACGTGTCGCGTGATCCCTCCGGGAAGAAGCTCGTCGCCGTCTTGATCAACTTCTCGACCGACGCGGCCTTCGGCGCCGATCTCGCGTTCACCGGATGCGACGGCCTCGTCCCCAAGAGCGCGCGCGTCTTCGACTACCGAAACGCGTCGCGCACCGGCCTCGTCCAGCGCGAGAACGGCGCGACCACGCGGCCGACCAGCGCGCACACCGACGTGCCCCCCTACAGCGTCACCGTGCTCGAGCTCGGCATGGGCGCTCCATAGAGTGTAAACGCGCGTAACCTCATGCGTATTTAGGGCACAAAGGAAGGTTTCCAAGGGCGACGCGTACGAGGGTGCGATGCGGTTCTTCGGCAAGCTCGCTCCCCTCGTGGTGGTCACCCTCTCCTTCGCGGCTTCGGCCTGCACGGTCGAGACGCTGGTTCCCGGGAGCGGCGAGCCCGAGACGAGCCGCCCGAACGACGACCCGGCGACGGGCAGCACGCCGAGCGCGGAGTCGCCTGCGAGCACCGCGCCGACGACGAACCCGGCCGACGCCCCGGGGGCGCAGGACGGATCCGCGCGAGTCGATCTCCGCGTCTCGGGCGACTGCGCTCCCGAGCTCCGCGACCTCGTCGTGTCCACCAACGTGCAGTCGTACGACTCGCTCGCGGTCACGAACGCGAGCGCTCCGAACGAAGGGAGCTTCCAGATTCAGCTCGTCTCCGCCAAACGGGACCTCACGCTCTCCACCGCGGAGCGCACCGAGGCGCGCGACGTGATCAACCTGACGGCCGGCGGCGTGGTCTACACGAACCTCTGCAACACGAGCGGCGGGTGCTCCTTCGACCCGCAGAGCAAGACCTGGCGCAACGATCCTGTCGCCGGCAAAGTCTCCATCAAGGCCTACGATCCTCGCAAAGGCACCCTCGACGTCACCCTCGACGGGGTCGTGCTCGCCTCCACCCGCGGGGCGGGCATTTGCAGACTACACGGAACTGTGAAGACGATGCGGCTCGGCCGCTGAGCCGGTGGGAACCAACACGCGCAGGTGGCCCTCGGTCGTCGTCGTCGCGATCGTGCTCGCCGGCGGCGCGGGCGCGTCGTGGTGGTGGTACATCGCCGCCGACGACGAGTGCCGCGAGGCCGACCGCAACGCAGCCGATCTCTTCGATCGCCACGAGCTGGTGCAATCGTTGAAGCTCGTGGACGAGGTCGACGGCCGGTGCGACTGCGCCCGGTTCACTTCGGGAGACGCACCTCCGCAGTACGCCATCGCGTGGGCGTGCCTGCGTCAGCTCGACCGCGAGGGGCGAGGCAGCGAAGCGCGTGAGGTGCTCGCCAGCGCGCGGAGCCCGATGCTGAAGAACCTCGCGAAGGCGGCCGACGGGGGCTACTGACGTCGCGCGATCACGGACACGACGCCTCCCATGAGTCACCGCACGGGCGCGGCGCGGTGGGGGGAACGATGACATTCCCGAGCTGGGCCGGGCGCGCCGAAAATTCCATGATGAGGGAGAACGCGTCGCACGGTGTCTCGCGCCCGTCGACGGACGGATCGGTCGGGAGGTCGCGCGCCTTGCAGATGCGATCGCGCACGCTCAGGTAAATCAGGTCGTTCCCGCACAAGTGGCCCGTGGTCGTGGCCACGCCTTCGAGCGCGGTGAGGAACGCCCGCGCGTTCACGCGCACCGAGATCGAGCCCTCGGTGAACGTGTATCCGGTCGCGGTGCGGGTGAGGGTGGCGGTGAGGTACCCGTGCGAGACGGGGAAGCTCACGAAGCCGACCCGGAACGTGGAGCGGAGCTCGGCGACGACCTTGCCGCCGCTCACGTAGGCCCGCGTGTCCACGACGACCGGCAAGTAGGGCGTGCCGCCGAGGAGCGCGCGCGAGTCCACCGTCCAGCGATCGGTGCCGTCGTTCTTGAGCTTGCCCGGGTTCGAGCCCTGGCGAACCTCCGCCCCCATCGTGTCGAACAGCGCGACCTCGACCGCGTCGTCGTCGGCGAGGCCGTTGTAGTTGCGGACACGCACGAGGAGCCCGTTGTCCCCGTCGCTCGCGCCGGAGGCCTCTCCGCCGAGGAGCGTGAGCGCCTCGTGGAGGAGCTTGCCGCCCGCGTTGTCGATCCCACCCGCGACGTCGCAATCCGACGCGGTGCCGGCGAGCGAGCACGCGCGGCGCTCGGGGCAGGTGCAGAGACCGTCGAGGTCGTAGCCACGGGTGGATGGGTTTCCCGGGCTGGTCGTCGACGCAAACGTGTACGACGCGAGCGCGCCGACGATCGTGTCGTTTCCGCCATCGACCACGGGCCCTGGCTGCGGACCAGGGCGCACAGGTGGGCGGGCGTGCACACACCCGAGCGTCGCGTCGGAGTCCGCCGAGGACGCGGCGTCGGGGTCGGGGACGGGAGGAAGCGCGGAGTCGATCGGCTCGGACCGGCCAGCGTCGGCGACGGTGCCGCCGGAGTAGCCGTCGAGGGAGCTCAAGAGCGAGCACCCGACGAGGCCTGCGCCGAAGAGCGCGAGCCCGAGAATCCGCTTCGACATTCTTCCATCATACCGCGGAGATTTCCCGGAGCCCGCTCGATTCTCGCCGAACCTTGCTATGGATCGACCCATGGCCCGAGCGCACCTTCTCGTCGTCGACGACGAGCCCGCGATCCTCACCACGCTCCAAAAAGCACTATCCCTAGAAGGGTATGCCGTCGACGTCGCCGGCGGCGTGAAGATCGGGGAAGAGAAGCTCAAGAAGCGCTCGTACGACCTGTGCCTCTTCGACGTCATGCTGCCAGATGGCGACGGGATCGACCTGCTCCAGCGGGTTCGCGCCTCGGGGCTCGACGTCCCGGTGATCATGATGAGCGGGCACGGCACGATCGACACCGCCGTCCGGGCGACGCGGCACGGAGCGCTGAGCTTCCTCGAGAAGCCGCTCAACACGGACGCGCTCCTCATCGCGATCGAGACGGGCCTCCGCCTCGAGCGCGCCGAGAAAGAAGCGAACGAGCTCCGCGCCGCCACGTTCGGCGAGCTCGTGGGAGAGAGCGCGGCGATCAAGCGCCTCCTCGAACAAGTGGGCCGCGCGGCGAAGAGCTCCGCGAGCGTGCTCGTCACCGGCGAGCGCGGCACCGGGAAGGAGCTCGTGGCGCGCGCGATTCATCAAATGTCGCCCCGCGCGAAGGGCCCGCTCGAGAAGCTCAACTGCGCCGCGCTCCCCAGTGAGCTCATCGAGAGTGAGCTCTTCGGCCACGAGATCGGCGCGTTCACCGGCGCCACGAAGCAGCGACGCGGAAAATTCGAGCGCGCCTCGGGAGGCACCCTCTTCCTCGACGAGGTCGGCGACATGCCCCTCGCGATGCAGGCCAAGCTGCTCCGTGTTCTCCAAGAGCGGGAGATCGAGCGCGTCGGCGGCAGCGAGACGATCAAGGTCGACGCGCGCGTGGTCGCGGCGACGAACCGCGACCTCCTCGCCGCGTGCGAAAAGGACCAATTTCGCCCCGATTTGTACGATCGTTTGAACGTCGTGCCGCTCGCGATCCCGCCGCTGCGCTCACGACGGGAGGACATCCCCGTGCTCACGAAGCACTTCCTCGCCCTCGCCGCGAAGGCCAACGATCGGCGCGGGATCAAGATCGACCAGGGCGCGATCGACGCCCTCGCCGCGCACTCGTTCCCCGGCAACGTGCGCGAGCTCCGGAACCTCGTCGAACGGCTCGTCATCCTCACACCCGACGACGTCATCCGCGAGACCGACGTCCGCGACTGCCTCCACGGAGGCGCGTCGGCCAAATCGCAGAGCCTCTACCGCCCCGGCGTCCCCTTCCGTGTGCTCGTCGAAGAGGCGGAGCGGGTCATCTTGCAAGACGCGATGGCGCACCACGGGGGCCAGATGGCGGCGACCGCGCGCGCCCTCGATTTGGAGCGCAGCCACCTCTACAAGAAAGCGCGCGCCCTCGGCCTACGCAAGACCGAGAGCGACGAAGACGACTGAGCGCGACGCCGCGGATCCGCAGCCGCGATCTCAGAGCGCGTCCACCACCACGTCGTCCACGTGGACGAATCCACCTGTAATTCCGGGTCGATAGCTCGCACCAACGACGAGCGTGGCTTGATCGGACGTGGCCCCCTCGAGGGTGACCGCGATCGACGCGCCGTCGTCCACGCTCGCGGTCGCCTCGACCAGGCCCACGCGCGGAACGACGACGACCTTGACCCGACGGGGGCCGGCGACGAACGGCGCGAGCGTGCGGCTGTTTCCACCGCCGCCTCCGTCCTCCAGGGACTGCGCAGACTGGATCGCTACTCCGGCGCTCGACGCGAAGAAGTTGAAGTGACGAAACCTCGTGCCGACGGGGAGCGGCACCGAGACGAACATGAACCCGACCCCGCCGGTGCCCGTTTGCACGAGGCCCGTGAGCGTGACGGTCATGCTCACGGAGAGGCCCCCCGCCGGGAGCTTCAGCGTGCGGCGGAGGGACGCCTCATGCGCCGGATCGGGATCGAGGCGCGCACGCAGACAGCGCGAGCCGCGCGCGCACGCGGGAGAGGCCTCGAGTCCGAGCAACGTCGCGGCGTCGTCCACGCCGTCCCACGACTCACCGAGGCTCTTGTCCTCGAAGTCATCGCAGAAAAGATGCTTGCCCGCGCACGGCGAAGGCGGCGTGGCGTCCGACGGCGCGCTGTCCATCGAGCCATCCATCGGCGGCGTACCCGGCCCGGTGCCCGTGGGCACGGGCACCGCGGTGTCCTCGCTCGCGTCGACGCCCGCGCCTCCGGCGTACTTCCCCGAGCACGCGAGCGGCCACCCGAGCGCGAGGCCGACGAGCACGAGCGGGGCAACGGAGCGCATGGGTCTCAAAAGGGTATTTTTCCGCGAGCGCGGGTCAAACGCAGACGAGCATCGAACGAAAGCAACCGCGTGGGCACCGGAAAACACGCGCTGCGACGCGCCCTCAGGATCACCCGTGCACCACCTCCAACATGGCCGAACGCGCGCTTTGCGATGGACGAGCGGCAGGCTATGGTAGAGCGCCTTTCGCGTTGTTTTAGCTGGGTGTTTCGTTTCTCGGTCCCAGCATCGGATTCGTGTCCCGGAGTGGGCTCCCCTACTTAGGCACGGCCGCCTCCCTTTTCGGACGCCCGCACCGACCGCGCGGCCCGCACCGACCGCACCCGACCGTAGCCCCCCTCCTTCCCACGATGACGACGAGCTCCGACCCCATCAAGTTTTTCGCGGCGACCGACGTCGGCCGGGTGCGTGAGCACAACGAAGACAACTTCCTCGTCGACAAGAAGCTCCAGTTCTTCATCGTGTGCGACGGCATGGGCGGTCACGCCGCGGGCGAGGTCGCGAGCGCGATCGCGGTCCGCGCGGTGCACGAAGAGGTGAAGAAGGAGCGCGAGATGCTCCAGGACTTCGCGCGCGGCACGCGAGGCACCTCCGGGGTGACCACGAAAGACGTGCTCGCGCTCCTCGAGATGGCGGTCCAGCGCGCCTGCTCCAAGGTGCACGAAGCCGCGCAGAACGACGACGGCAAGCGCGGCATGGGCACCACCCTGAGCTCGCTGCTCTTGCTCGGGCACACGGCCTTCATCGCCCACGTCGGCGACAGCCGCATCTACATGGAGCGCTCCGGCGCCGTCACTCAGATCACCGAAGATCACACGGTGATGAACGAGCTCATTCGTCGCGGAAAGCTCACCGAAGAGCAAATCGCGAAGGTAAAGCAGAAGAACGCGATCACGCGCGCGGTCGGTGTCTACGAGCGGGTCGACGTGGACACGCTGACGTTCGAGGTGCTCCCCGGCGACAGCTTCCTCCTCGCGTCGGATGGCCTCACCGGTTACCTCGACGGCCCGGAGGAGCTCGCCGATTTCCTCCTCGAGGAGGACGGCCAAAACGCGGTCCGCGGTCTCGTCACGCTCGCGAACGGTCGCGGCGGCAAAGACAACATCACTTGCATCATGGTGCACGTGAACGGCGAGATCGACGACGCGAAAGAGCGCGCTGCACGCGTCGCTCAAAAGCGCGAGGTCCTCGCCAAGATGCCCATCTTCGCGCGTCTCCAAGACAGCGAGCTGATGCGGGTCATGCAGGTGGTCGAGGTGCGCCCCTTCGCGAACGGCCAGACCGTGATCACCGAAGGCGAAAAAGGGGACGAGCTCTTCATCGTCCTCTCCGGCGCGGTGAACGTGCTCCGCGGCACGGAGGAGCTCGCACGATTCGGCCCCGGCGAGCACTTCGGCGAGATGGCCCTCATTCGATCCGTGCCCCGCTCTGCCACCGTGACGAGCGCCGGAGCGAGCGAGCTCATGGTCATCAAGCGCTCGGATTTCTTCGAGATTCTGCGCAACGAGCACCAGGCCGCGGTGAAGATCCTCTGGCAGTTTTTGGGTGTCCTGGCCGACCGTCTCGACCAGACCACGAGCGAGCTCCGCGACGCGCGCATGAAAGAGCTCGAGCAAGACGTCGAGGTAGACGATGCGACCGTCGAGATCTTCCCCACGTTCTCTTCTCACGCCGCGCGGCGCTGAGATTCTCTTCGATTCGTTCGTGTCGATCGCACGCTCGAGCGCGGCCTTGTGCGCGGTCACGTGTCTCGCCGCGTGCGACGAGAAGAAGGCGCCGCCGCTGCCCGCGCAAGACGCCTCGACGGCCGCCGCGATCGTGCTCGCCGATGCTTCGGCGGTTCCACCCAGCAGCGTGAGCGCCACTCCGCCGCACACGCCGCCTCCGCCGCGGGTCGATGGTCCTTGTCGCATCCTCGAGGGCGGCGGTCCTTTGCATGCGCCCGGCGACGCCGGTGCTCCGTACCGCGCCGGCTCGCTCTTGAAAAAGGGCGAAGCGCTGGAGCTCGGGCCCGAGGCCGTCGCCACGATCAAAGATCCGGAGAGCGGACGCGAGCTTCGTTTCGAGGGTCCCGGCCTCGCGGTCCCGTGCGCTGCGACCGATGAGACGTGGCTGGTGCGAGGCACCCTCGTGATGCGCCCAGGCACCGCCGATCAGCCGCTCGCGGAGCTCTCGGTCGTGGTCCGCGAGGGCGTCGTGCTGCTCACGAGCGGCGGCTCGATTCGCGTCGAGGCGCGCGCCGAGGGGACCCACCTCCGTGCCTCGGGTCGAAGGCCCACCGTGTGGCTCTCGAAGGAAGCCACGATCGCGTGGACGCCGCGCGGCACGGGCGACGCGGGCAGCTCCGATCTCGCGCTCCTCACGCTGACCCCTGCCCTCGCCACGCCCGCGCGCGCCAAGGCCGAGTGCGACGCGCTCACGACCGAGAGCCGCGACCTCGCCGCGAAGATGCTCGACAAGGACGCGAGCCTCTCGGAGCTCTCTCCCAAGTCGATGCTCGCCGAGAAGAACGCCCGCTCCGCGTGTGCCGTCTCGCGCCTCCGCGCGTTCCGCTGATCGGCGAGCACGACGAGCACGTCGCGACGCGCGAGGGCACGATGCGCAACAGGTCGCCATGGCTGCGGTTTTTCTCGCGCGCGCGGCCCATTGGAAAGTTCACCGACGCGACCACACGCGCCGTCTACGATCGGGCCATGAGCCAAGCATCCCTCCCGCCTCTGCGCTGCCCGGTGTGCTCCGGCACGAACGTGAGCGTCGCGACGCAGCTCACCAAACAAGGATCGAACGGCGGCGTGCAGTTGGCCTTCCAGGGTCCCGATGTCTCGTGGGCGTCGACGGGCCAGGAGGTGTTCGCCGCGAAGCGCGCGCGCGCCTGCCTCGACTGCGGCCACGTGATCGTCTTCCTCTCCGACACCAAGCTCCAAAAGCTCCGCGTCCGCATCGGCGCGCTCACGTCGCTCCCGCCGGAGGACGAGGTCTAAGGGGCCCCGGGCAACCCCTCGTATTTACGCATCTTTTCGAGCTCACCCCCTCCGTCGCGGTCGCCGCGTGGCCCCTCGAAATGCGCCGTGCGCGACGTGCAGAGACGTCGCGCGCGAGCAGGAACGAAGCACCGCGAATCGGGTCAGCGGCAGATCATCGTCATCGCCGCGTCCTTCTCGATCCGCTCGCAGCGCTGGCCACCAGGGCAGGCTTGGTTCGCGACGACGAGCTGGTTCTTGCAAGTGACCGCGCCGTTCGCAGCGCTGTTGCACACGCGTCCGTCGCGCTGTCCGAAGCACGAGGCGTCGACCTTCTTCGTCTTGCCCTTCTTGAGCGCGGCGGAGGCGACCCAACCGTAGCGCCCCTCGACGCGGCCGTAGACGAACGTCATCGAGCGCTGCGGCACGGTGCCGTTCATGTTGAAGAGCGAGATGCGAAGAATGGTGCGCCGGTCGGAGTCGGTCGAGCGAACGCGCTCGAAGCCGAGGGCGTCGGGGAGCGCGACGAAGGTGTCGGTCGCGGCGCCGCCGAGGAGCGGCGTCTGGTACGCGAGGTTCACCACGTTGCCGTCGCGGAGCATGTAGTCACGCGCCTTCTCGCTCACGTTCGCGCCGCTGCGGGGCCGAATTTTGAGCTGCGCCCAGTCCGGGAGGCATCGCGTGGAGTCGTAGTTGGCGAGGTCGCACCCGGAGTAGTCGGTCGCCGCCTTGAGCACGTAGTCGGTCTTCGCGAACTGCGCGTTGCCGCCCGAGCGCGGGGGCGTGTCGTAGCGCTTGAACGCGCTCTCGATCACGTTCGCGGCCAAAATCCAGCCGCTCGCGGCCTTGCCCCCCGCCGAAGCCGCGAACGCGTAGACGTAGTTTTTGCGGTCGTTCGAGCCCTCGACGGTCATCTTCTTGAGCTGGCCGAAGTTGATGCGCACGCACGGGTGGTTGCGATCGTCGCGCACGATCTTTCCGCCGGTGAAGTTGTAACAGCCGCCGCTCACGACCCCCCGCGCGTGGCCGGCGCCGTCGTACATCATCGTGTTGTTCTCGATCCCCCAGCGGCCCACGTTCTCGATGATCGCGCTGCGGGTCTTCTTGCCGGTGACGGTGCGCAGCGCACGAATCGCGGCCGGCGGGATGTAGCGGTTTCGCCCCGGCTGGTTGTTCGGGAACTGGCAATTGTACATCGAGCCGCGGCACACGCAGCTCGCGCCGAGGGGGTTCCGCGCGCACGAATAATCTTTCGTCCACCACGCGCGGGCGCTTCCGATGACGGCCTTGTCGAGCAGGCTCACGCTCGAGAACTCGAGGCCCGTCTCTTCGCCGAGACCCGCCGGCGGCTCGGGAAGCTCGTCCGGGATGCTCGCGCCGATCTCGGCTTGGTCGAGGAGCGCTTGGTCGAGGAGGTCGTCCGCGAGCACACCTTCTTCGTCGGCCTCGGAGGCCTCGGGCCACGCGTATGCCTCGAGCTCCGCGTCGCTCCCCGCTTCGTCCGCCACGAGCTCGTCGGCGCCGACCTCGATCTCCGCGAGCTCCGGATCGGCAGAGAGGGGACCTGTGACCTCGCCCTCCTTGAACGCGCCCGGATCCTCGACCGAGGCGCTGGAGCAGCCCACGAGAGTGCCGGCGACGGCGAAGGAAGAGACGAGGACGGCGAGAGACACGGAGCGAGTGAAGCGCATGCTCCCTCCACTGCAGCAGCCATGCCGAGCGAGATAGCCGCGCCAAGCCACGAATTACCGAAAGTTTCCGCTGTCGGCGGATGTAGGTGACTCCTTATTGACCTTCAGTCGATCTCACCGACACACCATCACGATCGCTCCGATCGCCTGATCCCCAGGATCGTTCCGTGCCGTGGAGGCAGCTCGAACGGAGCTCGCTCTCAGGTGCCGACGGCGCGCGCGAACGCGTCGATCGCGGCGTCGTCGAGGCCCTTGTAGCGGCGTATCTCGGGGGGCATGTTCACGAGCGCGGTCGCGAGGGTGCGGCGCCGTTCGTCGCCGAGCTCCTCGACCGGGTAGACGAACGTGCGGATCACGAAGAGCGAAGCCTCGGCCTCCGGGAACGGCCACGTGAGCTGACGCTCGACGCGAAAATGGGTGATGCGGGTCTTCGGCGCACGGAGCCCGGCGTCGGGGTGATGATCGAGCACGTCGTCGGCGCAGACGGTCCACACGAAGCGCACGTAGGGCCCGCGCTTCACCATCGCGTCCATCATGCTGCGCGAGGCAGCGTCGCGGATCTTCTCCGCGTCGTCCGCGCGGCCGGGGAACCCTGGGACCGGCCCGTGGATCGCGCGGAAGCTGGTACCTGCGACGTGCTCGGGGCGCCAGCCACTCGGGAAGCTCACGTGCACCACGATCGCGCGACCATCGCCCGAGGGCCCGCGATGCATGACCACGAGATCTTCTTGCAGCGCGCGCGCGAACGAATCCCACGGGCCGCGCGCTTCGGTGTCCGCGTCGGCTTCGGCGAGACGCTCGGGTGCCTCGATCGCGAGCCGGTCGCGCACGAACGTTCGCACCACTCGCTCGGCGCGGCGCTCCTCGTCGGTCGCGCACGTATCGAAGCCACGCTCGCGCGCGCACGTTTTTCGCTTCTCCGCGAGCGCGCGTGGGAGATCGTCGTCGACGAGGAACAAACGCGCGTCCGCCTCGCCGTTCCCGAAGTCGCACGGGAAACGAAGGAGCCCCGCCTTCATGGTGAGCGGAGCGGGATCGACAGGGAAAAAGAGCAGCTTCGGTCGCAACGCGGGACGTGTCTTAGCAGAGAGTTACGGCCGCGAGACACACGACCGTGACGTCGACCTCGTGCAGCGTGGCCAACGCGTCGCGCCGTCACGATTTATTTCGGGAGGGTTTCGTACCGTCGCCTTAAGTGGTGCTAAGAACGGGCGCGTTCTTGGCTCCCTCGCTTCGCTCAATAGGCAAGCCGGTCGCCAGCGCTCCCTTGCATGTTCGCGACAGTGGGCATTTGTCCCGCGCGAGCCGAACCCTCGACCACGAGCTCCAAAGATGACGAATCCCGAAACTCCCAAAGAGTCCGTCGCCCCCACTCGCGCTCACAAAGAGTACGACTTCTTCAAAGTGGTCCAGGACTACCTCGATCGCGCCGCGAAGACGATCAAGCTCGAGCCCTACGTCCAAACGATCCTGAGCCAGCCGAAGAACGAGCTCATCATCAACTTCCCCGTGAAGATGGACAACGGCGAAGTTCGCCTCTTCAAGGGCTACCGCGTCCAGCACAACAACCTCCTCGGGCCGTTCAAGGGCGGCATGCGCTTCCACCCGAGCGTCACCCTGGACGACGTGAAGGCGCTCGCGGCGATGATGACCTGGAAGTGCGCCCTCATGCGCATCCCCTACGGCGGCGGCAAGGGCGGCATCAAGTTCGACCCGACCGCGGTCTCCAAGGCCGAGCTCCAGCGCATCACGCGCCGCTTCACCCACGCCCTCGGCGAGAACATCGGACCGGACTACGACATCCCCGCGCCGGACGTCGGAACCAGCGGTCAGACGATGGCCTGGATGATGGACACCTACGCCAACATGGTGGGCTCCGGGAACAAGCAGAGCGTGAAGGGCGTCGTCACCGGCAAGCCCGTCGCCTCCGGCGGCACCCTCGGTCGCGCCAAGGCCACCGGCCAGGGCATGGTGTTTTGCATCGTCGAGTGGGCGAAGGCGAACAACTTCAACCTCGAAGGCAGCACGATGAGCGTGCAGGGCTTCGGAAACGTCGGCTCCAACTGCGCCGTCATCCTGTCCCGCCTCGGCGTGTCCACCATCGCGGTCGGCGACCACACCGGTTACCTCTTGAACCCGGAAGGCTTCAACGCGCACAAGCTCCAGGAGCACGTCGCGAAGCACGGCAGCATCAAGGGCTACCCCGGCGGCAAGCCGATCACGCGCGAGGAGTTCTTCTCCACCAAGGCCGACATCTTCGCGCCGAGCGCGCTCGAGAACCAAATCGGCGAGGCCGAGGCGAAGGCCCTCGACGTGAAGATCATCGTCGAAGGCGCGAACGGCCCCACGAACCCGGCCGGCGAGAAGATCCTCCTCGACCGCGGCGTCGTCATCCTCCCCGACGTCCTCGCGAACTCCGGCGGCGTGACCGTCTCGTACTACGAGTGGGTCCAGAACAAGCGCTCGGAGAGCTGGACGGAAGAAGAAGTGGACGACAAGCTCGAGCGCGCGATGGTGCGTGCGTACCGCGAGGTCGCCGACTTCGCCCGCACCCACAAGGTCGACCTCCGCGTCGCCGCTTACGCGATCGCCCTCCAGCGCATCGAGAGCGTCTACCGCGAGCGCGAAATCTTCCCCTGAGACGATCGACGTACGTGTGACTGCCAAGGAGGCGCTCGGGAGACCGGGCGCCTTCGTCATTTTGTCGCGCGCGACCCGACCTCCGGAATGGCCCGCTAGCGCGCAGCCAAATTGGCAATCGACGAACGTCGGTGAATGCATCGGCCTGCTCGAAGCTTACGAGCCCGAAAGGAAGGTGCTCATTGTCGATTGGCAAATACGTTACTCGGTTCACGGGGATCGCGATCGTTCTCCTCGCGCGGGAGGCCGCGGCGGAAGAGAAAACGGGGGAAACGACCGTACTCGGCAAGCGGGGAACGGTCGTCCTCGACAGACTCGTCGGAGTGTCGTTCGGATCGGCGACGCCCGGGCTCGCAGGTGGTGCGCTCGGTGGCGTACTTCAAGCAGGATTTCTCGATTTTTCGCATTCCGCATCATCGGCCGGCGGCGCATCGCTGACGTCGACGTCGGTCGCGGTTCGCCCCTCTCTCGACGTGTTCGTCACGCCTCGCGTAACCCTCGGTGGTGAGCTCGGGTTCGGCTACCAGTGGATGACCGAGCCGCTCTACGATCCTCGAGCAGAGGGCTCAGGCGACGTTCGGTCCCAATATTATCAGCTCTCGGCGATGGGCCGGATTGGCTATTATCTCCCGCTGTCCGAGTCTATTGCGTTTTGGCCACGCCTCGCCGCCGGTGGAACGTATCAGCGCGACACCCGGGGGAGAGAGGTGAGCGATATCCCGCCTTCGGAAGTCGCCCGCGTCGCATTTCGCGCGACCGCCGATCTCGATCTGGCGGTGCCAATCACGAAGCACCTCTTCCTCCTCGCCGGCCCACGCGTCTCGGCGACCCTCGCGTCGAACGTGGGCGACACGGTGACGTTCACGGCGGTGACGGCGTCGTTCCGGGGCGGCCTGTCGTACGCGTTCTGAGCCTCCTCCCCGAGCAGGCTCGCGTGTACTCTCGGGCGCGATGCCCTACGTGACGACCCGCCTCGGACGATGGTTCTACGACGAGCACGGCGACAAGACCGCGAAGACCGCGATCGTGTGCCAGCACGGGCTCCTGTTCGACGGCGGCCAGTGGGACGAGCAAGTGGCGCCGTTCGCCGAGATCGGTCGCACGATCGTGTTCGACGGGCCCGGCCACGGCAAGAGCGAGGTCCCCCCGATCTTCACCCTCGAGGATCACGCCGATGCCCTCGCCGACGCCTTGGCCGAGCTCGGGATCGAGAAAATCGTGCTCGTGGGGCTCTCGTGGGGCGGCATGCTCGCGATGCGCTTCGCCCTCCGGCACCGCGACAAACTGCTCGCGATGGCCCTCTTGGACACCAGCGCCGAGCGTGACTTGCCGCATCTGCGTGTAAAATACAGGGGGTTTTGCGTCTTCCACGAGTACGTCGGCATGCCCTACGCGCTCTACGAGAAGCAGATCGCACCGAAGCTCTTTTGCGCGAGCACGATCCGGAACAAGCCCGATCTGGTCGTGCGCACCGGCAAGGCGCTCCTCGGGTTCTCCCGCGTGGGCGTGGTGCGCGCGGCGATGGCGGTGGAGGTGAACCGCACCTCGGTGTTGGTCGCGCTCGGGAAGGTCCGCGTGAACGCGCTGGTGCTCTGCGGCGACGCCGACGCGGCCACTCCCCTCCCCAAGAGCCGCAACCTGGCCAACGCGCTCGGGGCCCGCCTCGTCGTCATCGCCGACTCGGGCCACATGTCGGCGATCGAGCGCCCCGCAGAGGTGAACGCCGCGCTCGTACCTTTTGTAAGGAACGCGTTGTCGGCCTAAGGCTTGAACATGCCGAGCGAGCCGAAGGCGAAAGGCACCAACGGCATCAACAGGAGCTTTTCACCACCCCGGTAGGGCTTGACGAACGGCCCGCGGCCCGCGAAAGATGCGCGCGAACCTTCCTAGTTTCCCTCGAGGCCATCGTGAACGCCAAATCGCTCGTCCGCTTCACCGCTCCCTTCTTCCTCCTCTCGCTCGTCGGCGTGCTCGCCGCTTGCGGAGGCAAGGTCGACTCCACCACCTGCGGCTCGATCCAGATCGGCAACTCGCGCGGCGACGTCGACAGCACGCTCGGCGACGCGGTCAGTGTCACCAAGGGCGACGGCAACTTCGCGACCGCCCGCTACGAGACGGAGCGCGACGGAAAGACCGAGTGCTGCTTCGTGCGCTTCAACTCCGACTCGGAGACCGCCCTCGCCGTCACCGCCGCGCGCTACGACAACGCGTGCGCCGCTTCGACCGCTACCGCGGAGTGAGACGCCGGCCTTCCTGGCCCGTGTAAAGTACACGTAGCGATCGGCGATTGCATCGCACGGGACGCTCGCGCGCAAAATGGCGATCGAGCGTCTCGTCGTTTGTCAGGTCGGACCCCTCGCACGAAAGGCGAAGCGCCCGAGCCGTGAGGGCCTCGAGCGCTTGCGGGATGCTTGCGGCGCTGGGAGAGCCGGTCAGGCGCTCTTGCGGCGGCGGGACGAGGCGAGGACCGCGACGCCGAGCACACCGAGGAGGACGCTGGTCGAGCGCCCGCCCGCGTTGGTGCCGCCCGTGTTGCAGCCCGACGAGCCTTCCGACTTGCCGAGGTCGAGGTCGGGTCCTGCGCCGCTCGCGAGGTTGCTCGCGGACTCGTTGCGCTGGGGAGGCGGCGCGCTGTTCGAGACGGGCGAAGAGCCGCCCTCGAGATCCGGGTCCTCGGGCGAGGGGCCGGTGGGCTCGGTGGTGGGGCCTTCGGGCTCGGGCTCGGGCTCGGGCTCCGGCTCGACGCCCGCGTCGGCGGGGGGAGGCGTGGACGTATCGGGCACCGAGGCATCGACCGAAGCCGCGCCGCACGTGCCGATCGCGGTCGACGCGCTGGAGCAGGACTGCCCAGAAGGACAACGATTTCCACCGCTTCCACGGCAACCGTCCTGGCAAACCTTGGACGTACCGCAGACGCGCCCGGAGGTGGCGATGCCACAATCGGTGTCCGAGTTGCAGCCGCACGTCTTGTTCGCGAGGCAGGCCGAGCCGGCGCCATCGACGTCGCAGTTGGCGGTCTTGCCGACGGTGCACTCGACGCACTTCTTGAGCGTGGTGTCGCAGACGTTGCCGCCGTCGCACTGGCTGTCTTGGAGGCAGCCCACGCACTGCATGGTGCTGGTGTCGCAGATGGGGAACGCGGGGTTGGTGCAGCCGCACGCGCCGCCGTCCCTGACCGGGCCCGCGTCGCGGGTGGGCGTGGGCGAGGCGTCGCGCGTAGGCGTGCCCGTGTCGGCGACGGGGGCCGAGGCGTCACCGGTGATGCCGATCGCGATCTGGTGCGCGTCGGTGAAGCGCTTCAAGACCTTGAAGTAGAGGCTCGTGCCGCCGACGCCGGTCTTGCCGCCACCGGACTCGCCGACCCACGGGGTATACGTGTAGAGTGCAGCGGTCGCGGCGTTCTCGGGGTTGATGTCGACCGCGTCTTGCGACTTCTTCGCGAGGCCTTTTTTCCAGCCCGAGATGGTGCTTTGGCCGCCGGACTGGCGGTCGAGGGAGCGACGGAGGGAGCCGGCCGCGCACGCGGCCTGGTTGGCGAGACCGAGGTACTTGGTGCCGCACGACGCGCTATCGGGGCAGCCGCAGCCGTAGGCCTTGTCGACCACGCTCGTCGTGGCGGTGGTCTTCGAGATGAGCCCCTGCTCGGTCTGGATGCGGGCGAGCATGACGAGCGGGCTGATGTTGTACTTCACCGACTCGGCGTGAAGGATCTGAGCCGCCGTCTTGCCGTTCTCGGTGTACGAGGCGAGGCCCGACTTGCTGCCGTAAGGGGTCTTGTCCAAGAAGCGCTGCACCTGCGCGACCGTCATGGTGCTCGCTTGGAACTCGGCGTCGCTGACGACGTTGTTCTTGTTGAACTGCGCCTCGAGCGCATCGTCTTGGGAGGCCGAGCCGTCGTCCTCCGTGAGCGCGCTACAGGCGACGCCGCTCAACAAGAGCGAAGCCCCGACGACACGAGCCAGCGTTAGCGACCTAGGGAAAGCCATGGACGACCTCATGTACGTTGCGACATGTTGCCAGAAGCGTGCCGCGTCCGGAGACGGGAATCACTCGAACGATCTTGAATCCTACGAGATCGGCGAGCGCGAAAAAGGATCACCGTCGATCCACTCTTCGATGCCCCACCCACCCACATGGGCCCGTGCATGATCGCCGAGCGCATGCCCCCGCCGGCGGCCGAAGTCAGCGTGCCCACACCGTGTAGAGATAGACGCACGTGGCGGTGAGCATGAGGGCGTCGACCCGGTCGAGGATGCCGCCGTGGCCGGGAACGATCGCGCCCGAGTCCTTGACGCCGGTAGAGCGCTTGAGGACGGACTCGCCGAGGTCCCCCGCTTGACCGATCGCGGTCGCGAAGATGGCGAGCGGGATGCCGTGCGCGAGGGGGAGGCTCTTCAAGAAGAAGTGCTGCGTGAACAGCATGCCGAGGAGCCCTCCGAGGAGCCCGCCGAACGCACCTTCCACGGTTTTTTTCGGGGAAACGGCCTCGTAGAGCTTTCGCTTGCCGAAGAAACGCCCGAAAAAATAGCCGCCCGTGTCGCTCATCCAGGAGAAGAAGAACGCGAGCATGATGTAACCGGGGCCGTCGTCCCCGAGGTCGCGCTTCATCACCGCCATGAGGGACAGCGACGAGCCGACGAAGAGCGGCCCCATTCCCATCGCGGTGGCACGGAGCGCGGCGGTCTTGATGTCGCCGAGCCGGATCAGCGTGGAGAGCGGCCCGAAGAGCGGCACCACGAGCAACGTGGTGACGAGGAACCGCGGATCTTTCACGCCGAGGTACGTGCCGACCGAAGCGAGCAACGTGGCGACCACGCCCATGACCTGCGAGGCCCGGTCGTCGGGGTGGGTCATGTTGAAGAGCTCGTAGGCGCCGATGAGGGACGCCGGGAGCACCAACATGTAAAAGCCCCACGCTGGCCCCTTGAAAATCAGGAGCAAGATGAGCGGCACGCCGACCAGCGCCGTCGCCACGCGGACCGCCAAATTTCGGTTCGCGCTCTGGCCTTCGGTCTTCTGCACCGGCTCCGACATTCGACGCTGCGGCCTTAGCACGGATCGTGGAAACGAGCGTCGTGTCCTTGGGGAGACCTTTCGCGGTCCGGTTTCGACCGTTCGTGTCATCCGCGGTCGCGCCGAGCCCGCGCGGCACGAAGAGTCTCGTTCATGCCCACCCTCGCGCGTCCCAAGTCTCGCTTCTTTCGGCCCTCGGTCGTCGGCCTCGCCATCGCGTTCCTCGGCATCGTGGCGCTGGTGCTGCTCGACGACACCGGGAACCTGCAATTTGCGGTGCGAATCGTGACCGCGATCCCCTTCGGCGACAAGGTGGGCCACTTTTGCGGCTTCGGGACCCTCGCCTTCTTCGCCGCGCGCGTGTTCCCGAATCCGAGGCTGATGAGGGTCCCCGTCGTGGTGCTCGTGCTGCTCGCGCTCACGGGCCTCGAGGAGCTCTCGCAGGCGTGGGTTCCGTGGCGTCACTGCGACATTTGGGACTTCGTCGCCGACACGCTCGGCATGCTGTCCATGTCCGCGCTCGCCCTCGCGATCCCCGATCGTGATCGTGATCGTGAGCGTGAGCGCGGTTCGGCGAAGGTCTTGCCCGTCGACGCCGTGTGATCCGCGAGCGGCGCCAGGACGCGCTCGAATAACGCCAACCTAGCGGAACATCGAAAGATTCGGCCACCCTCGTTAGGTGGCCGAGAGCGCACGTTGCAGCGCCTGCACCAGCGCGCCGAACGGCGTCACTTGCCGCAATCGAACGCCGCGGTACGTACGAGCGTCGCGGGAGCCCGTCGCGCCGACCGCGACGCCATCGATGAAGATCGTGGGAGAGGGATAATCGACGAGCCACGCCGGCGCCTGCAGACCGAGCGGGTATTCGACGATATCCGGGTTGATTCCCAAATAGTCGAACGCCTCACGGAGCCGCATCCGCGCGCTCTCCACGTAGGGACAGCCCTCTACCGACGCAAGCTCGACTCGCACTTCGTATCGAGTAGCACGAGGGCGCGCGAGGATCGCGGGAAGCCGCGATTTTCCGCCATCCGCTTGCCGTCTGGGTCCTTCGTACGAAAACGTAAACGAGCGTCTCGTGTATTCAATCGACGGGCCGGCTCGGCGTCGCGCGGCTCGCCCGCGCTTCGTCGAGGAGTGGCAAGTAGCTCCGCAGACGATGGGCGCGCGCGATCGATTTTCGCTCCGCGATCGCGAGCTCGTCGATCGAAGCGCCGAGGACGTTGATCGGGGTCTGGAGCGGCACGACGGACATGACGACCAGCACGACCGTGGTCGCGAACGGCGAGAACGTGGCGATCATGGGGTGGACCACGAGCTGCCCGTGCTCGAAGCCATACGCCGAGGGAACGAGCTTCGCAGCCGCGAGCGCGAGGGGGAGCAGCACCGCGGAGATCGACGCGGCCGTCACGGCGAGGCGGCCACGTGGCCCGAGGCGCAAGGTGAACATCGCGTTCGTCGCCACCGCGAGGGCCGCTTGTGGAACCACCACCAGCGGCCCGAAGAAGAACCCGAACATGGCAATCAAGACGAAGTTCAATCCGTAAATGCCATAGGCGACTTTGAGGCGCGGCTTTTCGGATCGTGACACCACGTTGAGGGCGACGACGAGGCCAACCCCGATCGCGGAGAGCATCACCATCGCCGGCACGCTACGAATCCCCATGAAATAAGCGCCGACGACGATGGCGAACCACGGCAGGTACGCGCGCGCCATGCGCCCGAACACGGCTTTCACCGCGTCACGCTGGCGACCGAGCACCTCGCGCTCCGCGGACAAGGGCACGGTGTCCGGCTCCTCGGTGAGCATCTCGAAGAGCGTGCTCTGCGCCGACGCGTGCATGGGCACGAGCGCGAGCGCCGAGCCTAGCTCTCGCATCGCGCGCGCACGGAGGCGCTCGCCCTCCTCGGGTCTCGCCTTCGCGATGCGGACCCGAAGCGCGCGCGCGGCGTCGGTGTGGCGCTCGGCGAGCGTGTGGCGGTGCTCGAGATCGCGCTCGCCATCGAGGTGCGCCTCGATCGCTTCGTGGATGTCGCGCACGTCCCCGATGCGCTCCTTCGGATCGAGGCGCGTCGCCGCGCGGCACACCCTATCGAGCGCGGGATCGACGTCGGACACCAGCGTACGCGGCTCACCGCCGTCGATCGCGAGGGTAGATTTCACGAGGTCCGAGCGCGTGCTGCCGTCGTGGAGGGGCCTCAACGTGAGCACCTCGTAGAGCACCACCCCGATCGAATAAATGTCCGCGCGGTGGTCGGCGAGGCGCGCCCAGCCACGCGCTTGTTCGGGCGACATGTACCCCGGTGACCCGAGCACCGAGCCCTCCATGGTCTGCTCGGAGCCGGGATCGTCACGTATCCCGTTAGGCCGCTGCGACTCGGGGAGCTTCGGCTCCGCGCTCTCCGGGCTCGGCCCTGCTTCCGGGTCGGGGCGCGGCGACTCCACCTTCGCGATGCCCCAATCGATGAGGTACACCTCGCCGTAGTCACCGAACATGATGTTCGCCGGCTTGATGTCGCGGTGGACCACGCCACGCTCGTGCGCGAACGCGAGGGCGAGGCTCACTTGGGAGAGCGCACCGAGCAGTTTTCGTTGTGTAAACCGCGATAAAGTCTCCTGATTTCCCTTCCGGAGCTCATCGAGGATGGTCGCGAGCGTCTGCCCCACGATCCGCTTCATGGTGAAGAACGGGTCGCCCTGCTCCGACACACCGAGGTCGTAGACGGGCACCACCACCGGGTGCTCGAGCTGCCCTTGCACGCGCGCCTCGCGGAGGAAGCGATCCTTCGCCCACGTCGCGTGCTTCGCGAGGTACTTGATCGCGATGTCGCGGCCGATCACCCCGTCGGTCGCGAGGTGGATCTTGCCCATTCCGCCTTCACCCAAGAGCGCGCCGAGGGAATAGCGGCTCGAGGCGATCGAAATAGGCACTTCGAGGATGCCGGCGCGATTGCCGGCGACGGGGACGTCCCCGCTGTTCCTCGGATCGTCCCCCGTCGTGTAGAGCGCAGGCAAATCGGCGAGCCGATCCTCGCCCTTCCCGTCTCTCGCATTCCCCATGGCGGCCAGCATGGCCTCCAGGCCATGAACGCGCACGGATTTCTGCCTGACGCGGCAGGACGAATGCCGACGAGTGCCGACGACCGGCGGCGACCCGTGTCAGCCCGCGAGGCGGACGTCGTTCTTGGCGACGCCATCCACGAGCGGGGCGGCCGCTTTGCCTACGAGCCCGAACCGGCGCTCGCGCTGCTGATAGCTCTCGATCGCGGCGTAGAGATGCTCGGCGCCGTAGTCGGGCCACAGCGCGTCCTCGAAGTAGAGCTCTGCGTAGGCGAGCCCGTAGAGGAGGAAGTTCGAGATGCGCCGTTCGCCGCCGGTTCGGATCACGAGATCCGGATCACCTACACGGAGGCTCGGCATGAGCTCGCGAAGCGCATCGGCGGTGACCTCTTCCGGCTTGCACTTGCCCTGCGCGACACGCACCGCCAGCTCTTGCGCGGCCTGCGCGATTTCTTCACGCCCGCCGTAGCTCAAGGCCAACGTGAGCGTCATCTCCGTCTTCTCGGAGCTCTCGCTGCGGAGAGGGTCGAGCACCGCGCGGACGATGCCGGGCAAGCGGCCCAAGTTGCCAATCGCGTTCAGGCGAATCCCGTTGTCGAGGATCTCGTCGCGCTCGGAGAGGAGGAACTCGCGGAGGAGCACCATGAGCGCGTCGACCTCTTCGTCCGGCCGGGCCCAGTTTTGCTCGCTGAAGGCGTAGAGCGTGAGGGCGCGTAGACCGAGCTTTCGCGCGGCACGAACCACTCGCCGAACGGCCGCAGAGCCCTCCCGATGCCCGTCTACCCGGTCCTGGTTGCGCATCTGCGCCCAGCGACCGTTGCCGTCCATGATGATGCCGACGTGAGAAGGGAGATTTCGTGCTTCGACGACGATGGGGTTCACGGGTAAGGGGCCTTTCGCTACCACGGTCGCGTTTCCGCCGCAATGTGTCGTCGGTCGCGCCGCATGTACCAAGGTGACGCGAAACGAGGGGTTTCGGCCCGCCACCCGAACGGGCATCACGACCGTTCGCGGAAGAAGTCCCGTTCGCGCGACCCGCGACGAGGTCGAAGCGCCCACGCGAGACGCGGAGACCGCGCACCGTGAAGGTAAAAAGACCTCAGCGCGGCTTGATTCGGCCCTCGATCGTTGTGGTACTCCGATCGCATGAAGGTATCCCTCCGCCTGCGCCTCTCGGCCCACGATGCCCACTACGCCGGCGAGCTCGTCGACGGCGCGCGCATGCTCGGGCTCTTCGGCGACGTCGCGACCGAGCTCCTCATTCGGCTCGATGGCGACGAAGGCTTGTTTCGCGCCTACGAGAGCGTCGAGTTCCTCGCGCCTGTCTTCGCCGGTGACTACATCGAGGTCGAGGCCGAGCTGCTCTCCGTCGGCAACACGAGCCGGAAGATGCGCTTCGAGGCGCGGAAGGTCGTGACGAACGTGCGCGCGATGGGCGTGCCCCCGAGCGCGGCCGACGTGCTCGAGGCGCCGATCGTCGTGTGCCGCGCGATCGGCACCTGCGTCACGCCGAAGGAGCTCCAACGGAAGAAGGCGCTCCCCGGTCCGTCGCTCCCCGAAGCAAAAGGGCGCCCCGCGCTCGCCTCCGGATCCGCGGCGGTGGCCGAGGAGCTCGTGCTCGCCGCCGCGATCGTGGGCGCCGAGGTCACGCGCAAACAAACCCCGTATCTACCCATTACTGCACAGGAAATCGCCGACGAGGCGGCACGTTGTCGCGACGCTGGCGCGGCGATCGTGCACCTTCACGTGCGAAACCCGGACGGCTCGCCGACGCAGGCCGCCGATCGGTTCCTCGAGGCCATCGAGGCGATCGCGAAGAAGACCGACGTCATCGTGCAGACGAGCACCGGCGGGGCGGTCGGCATGAGCATCGCCGAGCGCGCGGGTCCCCTCGCCTGTCGCCCGGAGATGGCGACGCTGAACCTCGGCACGGTGAACTTCGGCGACGACATCTTCGTGAACACGCGCCCCGATATCCGCGCCCTCGCCGCCCGGATCCGCGAAGCCGGCAGCGTCCCGGAGCTCGAATGTTACGAGGTCGGCCACGTCGAAGAGGGCATCGCGCTCGCGAAGGAGGGGCTCCTCGTCGCGCCGTTCCATTTCCAGTTCGTGCTCGGGATCGCCGGCGCGATCGGGGCCTCCGAAGAGAACCTACGCACCCTCATCGCGCGTCTCCCGGAGGGCTCCACCTGGGCGGTGGCCGCCGTCGGTCGTCACCAGAGGCCCATGACCGAGCTCGCGATGCGCCTCGGTGGGCACGCCCGCGTGGGCCTCGAGGACAACATCTACCTCGAGAAAGGCGTGCTCGCGGAGGGCTCGGCCCCGCTCGTCGCACGCGCGGCGGCCTACGCTCGCTCGATCGGGCGAAAGCCGCTGTCTCCCGAAGCGGCGCGCGCCCACCTCGCGCTTCCTTCGAAGCGGGTCTGAAATGGCGCTCTACACCGAGATCCTCCCGTCCGACGGCATCACCCCGGTCTCGGCCTACGCCGCGCTTCGTGCGCACGCGGGGGACGGCCCGTCGTTCTTGTTCGAGAGCGTCGTCTCGGGGGAGCGTTGGGGTCGCTACAGCATCCTCGGGTATCGCCCGCGCTACGAGCTCGTCCACGAGTGGGACGGCGTGGCCGCGCACGGCGAGCTGCCCGAAGGCGTGAGCCTCGCGTCGAGCGACGATCCACTCGCGGCGATCGCGCCGTTCTTCACGCCGAAGGAGGGACTCCGAACTCCGGCAGAGCGCTTCGCGTCCGGCCACGTCGGCTTCTTCGCGTGGGATCTCATCCATCGCATCGAGAAGGTCCCGCCCGGCGATCCTGCGACATGGAAGCAGCATTTTTTGCCTCTCTTTCGTCTCCTCGGGGGCTGCACCATCGTCGTGTTCGACGCCCTCACGCAGACGCTCTCCATCTGCGCGGACAGCAAAGAACGCGTCGACCGCGCCCGCACCGAGCTCGACACACGGGTCCCGCTTCGACCGATCGCGGTCCCCGATCGCAAGACGCTGCCAGAGCATCGGGTCGACGTCGACGACGCCACGTACGAGGCGCGGGTGCGCGAGGCGCAGGAGCTCATTCGCGCCGGCGACGCGTTCCAGGTCGTGCTCGCGCGCACGTTCGTGACCGAACAAGGCGGTCGCGACGCCTTCGACGTGTATCGCGCGATGCGCCTCGTGAACCCGTCGCCGTACATGTATTACCTCGACTTTCCGCCGGCGAAGGGCGAGCGCACGCGGACTCAAATCGCCGGCGCGAGCCCCGAGACGTTGATCCGCACCGGCGACGGGAAGGTCACCGTGCGTCCGCTCGCCGGGACACGTCCGCGCGGAAAGACCGAGGCGGACGACCTCGAGCACGAGCGTGATCTCTTGGCCGACGAGAAGGAGCTCGCCGAGCACGTCATGCTCGTCGACCTCGGTCGCAACGACGTGGGCCGCGTCTCCAAGCTCGGCACCGTGACGATCGAGAAGCGAATGGTGATCGAGCGCTACTCACACGTGATGCACATCGTGAGCGAGGTCTCCGGCGAGCTCCGCGAGGACGCGACTCCCCTCGACGTGATGCGCGCCGGATTTCCCGCGGGCACATTGTCAGGCGCGCCGAAGGTCCGCGCGATGCAGATCGTGCGCGAGCTCGAGGCGCGCCCGAGGAACATCTACGGCGGCGCGATCGGCTACGCGTCCGGCACCGGCGACGTCGATTTTGCGATCGCGATCCGCACCGCCGTGTGCCGCAACGGCGCGTTCGAGGTCACCGCTGGCGCCGGCATCGTGGACGCGAGCGTCCCCGCGAGTGAAGCGGAAGAGACACGAAACAAGGCCCGCGGCGTACTGTGCGCGATCGCGGCTGTGCCCGAGCGCTCCTGAGCCGAGCGGGCGCCAAGGCAGGCAGCTCTCACGCGACCGAGGCCGGAGCGTGAAAAATCTGCGCGCTCGCTGGGCGGGCCCGCGCTACCTTCCAAGCATGCGGATTCTCCTCGGAATTTTCACGGGGGCGGTCGTCGCGGGCTGTGGGCTGAGCCTCTCCGTCGACCCCGCTGGCGACGCGGGCCCCGCCCCATCAGCGCAACCCTCCACCACCGCGCCGGCACCGAGCGGCACCGGCACCACGCCTACGCCTCAGCCCACGGGCACCGCACCGATCGAGGCCGACGGCGCGACGTCGGATGCAGCTCCTCTCGTCGACAGCGGCACCGACGCCCCGATCGTATCGGCTGACGCCGGCCGTGACGCCACCGCCCCGGGCCCGGTGAACGTGAACGTTTCCTATGCGCTAGGAAAGGACGCGAAGGTTTATCTCTTCGACCACGACGCAAAGACGTTCACCGCTGGCCTGTCGACCAACTGTCCGGCGGGCGAAGAGACGGCCGTGATGCAGGACGGCACCGTCTACGTCACCTCGTCCGATAGCCGCAACCTCTACCGCTGGTCGGCGGCGACCGGCTGCACGTTCGTCGGCACGGCGAACCTGCCCTTCGCCCTCGGCACCGCGTTCATCGGCGGCGTCGAGCAGCTCGTCGGTTACCGCGACGCCGACTACGACATGGTCAGCACCACGAACGCGACTGTCACGCGATTGACCAACGGCGCCCTTGGCACGTTGCGGCCCGCGGGCGACTACGCCAGAGTCGGCGCGCGCGCGTTCCTCTCCGTGCAAACGAACGAAGGAAGCTGTCCCGCTGGCGGCGATTGCATCGTCGAGATCGATCCTTCCAACGGGAGGCCGCTCACGGCGCCGAGACAATACGTCGGGCTTGGCATTTTCGGCCTCGCGCAGTCGCGCGGGAAGCTGCTCCTCTACGCGAACGCTCAAGTCTACGAGATGGCCGTCGCCACCCTCACCCTCGGGCCGTCGCTCAGGCAGTTCCCTACCGGAGCTTCGTTCTCCGGCGCGGGCGCTGCCGCGCTCGCCCCGTGACGACCGGTCGCGCCGTCCCGCTCCACGCGCATTCGGTCACGAGTTCGGCTAGCCTCTTCGTCGTGAAACGACGGGTCGCGGGGTGGCGGGCGATGGGGCTCTCGGTCGTGGCGTTCGCAGCGTGCGCCGAGCCCACGCGCGTCCGCACGCCTCCCGCGATGGAAAAGGTCGACGTGCCAGGGGCTTCGTCCTCCGCGCCAGAAGAACCCACGACCGATGTCCCGATCGGCGACGCAGGCGCGCGCGAAGGCGTCGGCACCGGTCCGACCAAGATCGGCGGTCAAGGTCCAGAGGTGGCTACCCCCACGACCGACGGTGGGGACGCCCCGTCGGCGCCATCGTCCCCTCCCGCGACGAAGGCGGCGCAGGTGCTCGCGGGCCCGCCGCAGGTATCGGGCGCCCTCGGCGCCGACGTCGTCGACCGCACGGTGCACGCGAGGCTGCCGCGCCTCAAGCTCTGCTACGAAGCGGCGCTGAAGCGCGCGTCCTCCCTCGAGGGCACCATATCGATCTCGTTCGTGGTGACGAAAGCCGGGGGCGTGCGGTCGCCGAACGTGGCGGGCGGCTCCGTCTCCGACAAGCCGCTCGGCGATTGTATGACACATCAATTTTCGGCCCTCGTATTCCCGCGCCCGAAGGCCGAGTCGACGGTGATCCTTCCGCTCACGCTCGTCGCTCCACGGAGCGACGGGGGTCATCGCTGAGTCGGTCTCTCCGACCGCGAGGCGAGTGACTCCGGCGTCGGAATACGGAGCCGAAAGAGGGTGCCCTCCCCCTCTTCTGCCGCTTCGATTTCCAGGTCGCCGCCGTGCGCGCGCATCAACGTGCGCGCGAGGGTAAGGCCCAGTCCGAGACTGCCCAATACGCGCGCGCTCTCGGCGTTCTCGAAGGCGGCGAAGAGGGCGACCCGCTCTTCGGGCGACAGCCGATTTCCTGGCGCTTCGATGTCCACCGTGACTCCTTTACCGGCCTTCCGCGCGGCGCGGAGGAACACCCCTTTTCCTCCCAAACGAGCGCCGGCGAGCGCCACCAGCGTGATCGCCTGCGACACGCGCGCAGGATCGACGTGCACCTTCGGGAGGTTCGCCATCGCGCTCGCGGTGATGAGGGCGCCCTCGAGCTCGCGCGCGTCGAGCACCGCCGTCGTCACGACGTCCTCCACGCGCACGTCCTCCGTCGCCAAGTCGAGGGCGTCCGCGTCCGCACGCGAGGCGTCGAGGATCGTGCGCACGAGGTGGAGGAGCTCTTTTCCTCGTTGCTCGATGATCGCGAGGCTCTCGCGCTGGCCCTCGCTGAGCGGCTGGCGCTTCACGAGCTCGGCGAACCCGAGGACCGCGTTGAGCGGCGCCTTCAAGTCGTGGCTCATCGACGCGAGGAACAGCCCGCGTGTCTGCTCCACGCGGTGCTTCGCGACGATGGCCCGCTCCTGCGCGAACGCGAACTCACGGAAGATGCCCCCGAGCTTCTCGATCGCGGCGGTCAGCTCCCGCACGGGACGAAATGTCGCCTCTTTTCGCATACGTAGACCACGCCGCACGTCGCGCGCGCCCATCGCCTCCACTTGCAGGCGCGCGACCTCCACGTCGTGCGACAGCGCGGACCCGAGGCGCCCCCCCAGCACCGCCGCGAACCCGATCCCGAGCCCGGCCACCGCGACGACGAGGGCGAGGCTCCCGCTCGGTGAGCCCGCGTCGAAGCGCACGACGACCGAGTGGTTGCCGAACGGCGCGTGGACCGTGATCTCGCCGCGCGAGTCGGCCTGCGAGCGCACCTCCGTCACGGGCTCCTCCGCGATCGTCATCACGTAGCCGTGCTCGCGCGCGGCACGGGAGACCTCCTCGAACCCGAGCGGCTCTCCCTCGATAGGCTCGAGGGTCGCGCGGGTGAACGCGAGCGCGCTGTTCACGCGCGCCTCCATCGTCGCCGCACGTGCGTGCGCGTACACGAGGAGGAGCGCGCCGACCGCGATCAACGCCGCCGGCGCCGCGACCGCGAGCGTGATCCGGCCCTCGAGACGGCTCCCCCGCCGCGCCGCTCGGTCGCGCGCCAGCTCGAAGGCGTCGGCGTTCCCGCGAGGCGACAATTGCTCCATAATTTCGCACGCTTGTGAGCGGAGCGCGGTAAAGATAGCGAGCGAGAGCGCGATGACGAGGGTGCTCGTGAGGGCCGCGAGCGCGAGGTGGGTCGAGAGATCCGCGCGCGCCGAGCGGGTCAGCGTAAAGAGCAGGATGAGCGTCGCGGCGGTGCCGACGTAAACGAACGTGAGGCGCGCAGGGGCGACCTCGAGCGCGCGGACCTGCTCCGGCTCCACGTCGGTCCCGTCCTCTTGCGCTTGGAAGAGCGGCGCGAGCGGCGCCGTGATCGCGAACGTCCCGATCGCGATCGCGGTGCCGACGAGGACGAACAGCACGAGCCCGAGCGGGAGGAGCTCGTCGCGCAGCGAGGAGCCGAGGAGCAGCAGCGTCGGCGCGAGCACGGCCACGATCGCCGCCGTGACGACGTGACCGGCGAGCGTGAGCGCGAGGAGTCGCACCGCGAAGCGGGTCGCGGGCTTCATGCGTCCTCGTCTTTTGCGCGCGGAGGATCGCTCTCGGTCGGGATCGCAGCGGGGGCTTCGGATTCGAGCGCGGTGCGCGCGGCGGCGACACGGGCGCGGAGCTCGGAGGGCGGGCCCGAGTCGCGAATGGCGCGCGGGAGCGTCAGGAAAAACGTGGTCCCCTCACCGAGGGTGCTCTCGAGTCGCAGCGTCCCGCCGTGCGCGAGCACGAGCCTCCGCGCGATGGCCAGACCGAGACCCGATCCGAGCGCCTTGCCTCTGCGCTCGCCCGCTTGTTTGTAGTCGTCGAACACCGTCGCCTGCTCCGCCTCCGCGATCCCCCTGCCGGTGTCGGCGACGGCGATCTCGACGTCGCGAGCGGCGGACGAGACGGTGACCGTGATCTTGCCGCGATCGGTGAACTTGACGGCGTTGCTCACGAGGTTCCCGAGCACCTGGCGCAGGCGACGCGGATCGGCGTGCGCGAACACCGGACCCTCGCTCTCGGACGGCCCGCGGACGTCGTTGCCGAGGGCGACCACCTCGAGCGTCACCGGCTTGCCGCCGAGCGAGAGCCTCGCCTCACGCAGCACGTCGGTCGAGACATGGACCACGTCGACCGCCGACACGGCGAGCTTGAGCTGCCCGCTCTCGATCGCGGAGAACTCCAAAATGTCGTTGATGAGCCCGAGCAAGTGCTGGCCACTCCCTCGAATTTGCTCCACTTCTTCGCGCGCTTCGGGAGAGAGCGGCCCGTCCACCTCTTGAACGAGGATGTCCGAGAATCCCAAAATGGCGTTGAGCGGGCTGCGGAGCTCGTGGCTGACGGCGGCGAGGAAGGCGGCGCGATCTTTGTCTGCCGCCCGCGCGCGGGAGAGGCTCAGGTGGTACTCGCGCTCGGCGGTCAGGAAGCGCTCGACGAGGCGGTTGAAGGCGACAGCGAGGCCGCCGATCTCGTCGATCGCGCGCACGGGCACGAGCTCTCCGGTGGGCTCCGAGCGCACGCGCGCCATTCCCTCGATTCGGCGGGTGACGAAGTCGATGTCACGGCCCGCGTCGCGGCTCACCCCGAAGGCCACCGCGGAGGCAGCGAACACGAGCAACGTCGTGAGCGCGACGAGGGCCTCCACGAGGTGCGTCTCGCTCTCCGTCGCGGGGGGCTTGCGCACCACGAGCACCAGGAACGGCCCGTGACGTACCCGCCGCGCGACGAAAAAAGCCGCTCCGAACCGTGTGTCGGTCTCGCCCGAGCCGCGCGCCAAGAACGTGGACACATCGACCCGCGACGCGCCTCCGATCGTCGCGTCGAGCACGACCGCGCCGTCGGCCTCGGCGAGCAGCCCTTCGCCGCCGGTGCGACGGACCGCGCGACGGACCGCCTCGGCGCGACCTTCCTCCGACAGCGGCCCGAGCTTGGCGACGAGCGTGTCGGCGAGGAGCTCCACCCGCGCCTTCGCGTTCTCGTCCGAGGTGCGGCGCATGACACGCACGCCCAGCGCTCCGATCCCCACCGCCACGAGCAGCCCCAAGAAGCTCACGACGAACGGCGCGAGCGCCGCGAGCGACAGAGGCGGCGTGGGCCTCCTCCGCTTCGGCATCGTCACCGCGCTCGTGTCGGAGAAGAGGTCGCTCACGTCCGTGCGCGAGCGTAGCAGCCCGCCCCTCGGGCCCCGTCGCGAGCTCGGTCCGAAAGGTTTTCGCCAGCGTCACGTGGGTCAGGAACAATCCGCTGCGTCACTTGCTGTGTTGGCAAGCCCGCGGAATCGTTTCCATACGGTCTCGTCCGATTGCGTCGAAGCACCGCGCACTCCCGTAAATACTCGACGCCATTGGGGAAATCTAACACGACGCGGCATCGATTTTATTCAGATTGTTCCTTTACGAATCTCCATTGTGAGTCAAAAGACGAAGAGTCACTCGGGGGAGAGACAAGCATGACCCAAGCTGCACGCCGAACGCCGAACGCACCGCCCGCACCGCCACCTTCGTCGAGGCATTTCTCGGCGCGGGTCGACCGGGGGATCGTCGGCTCCGAGGGCGATCGCATGCGCGAGTCGGGCATCGTTCCGATCGCGCCGGTCTACTCACCCGCTCACGACGCGCCGGTGCACGACATCGGGGTAGCGCCGCTCCGCCCGCCGCGCGTGAAGCTGGTCGGCCCTGCGCGCGCCGCGATGCCCGCGGGCCGCGTCACGCTGTGCATCTACGGCTGGCAGAACGTGCAGCCTGGTCCGCTCTCGTGGGTGTTCCCGAGCTTGTCTGCCGCCGTCACTGCCGCGCAGGCGATGCGAAACGCGACGGATTGGATCGTTTTGGAGGGCCAGCATTCGCCCTCCGAGATCGCCTGGGCCCGGTCGCGCGCCCCCCTCCTAGCCTCCAGCTAGAAGGCGGCCTGCTTTTCGCCGATAGCTTCGCCCTGGCGTCGTCGGACGTCCTCACCGACAGGAGTCGGTTCCGGGCGATCCTCCTAGCCAGGGCTCGCTCCACCCCTTCGGGTGCTTTCAAGGATCGTCGACGAAAATCAGGCCACCTTCTCTCGTCCCATGACGCTCGCGGACTCGCCGCGCGGGCTCGCGGACTCGCCGCGCGGGCTCGCAGACTCGCCGCTGGTGGGGACGCGACGCTCGCGGAGACCCGACGCTCGCGGGGACGCGTGGCTCGCGGAGACGCGTGGCTCGCGGAGACGCGTGGCTCGCGGGACGACGCGACGCTCGCGGAGACCCGACGCTCGCGGGGACGCGTGGCTCGCGGAGACGCGTGGCTCGCGGAGACGCGTGGCTCGGGGGGCGACGCCGAGGCCCCGCGAGGCGGAAGGTAGGTGGCATTTCGTCGAGAGCGAGCCCTGGCTAGGAGGATCGCCCGGTTATGCAAGGGAGCCGAAGGCGACCGGCATACGTTTGGCGACCGAGCGGAGCGAGGGAGCCATTCCACGAACTCCTGTCGGTGAGGACGTCCGACGACGCCAGGGCGAAGCTATCGGCGAAATGCCGCCTGCCTTCCCACAAAACGCGACGGGCGCGTCGTCGTTAGACGAAACGCCCGCGCGGGATATCCCTCGAGAGGGACATCAAGCCGTCACTGGATGAGATCTTTGAGAGCCTTGAGAGCCGTGGCGCGGACCTTTTTCGAGGCCGGCTTGCCCTTGATGGTGATGTTCTCGCCCGTGAACGGGTTCTTGCCCGGACGGTCCTTCGTGGCGGGCTTCTTCACAGCCTTGAGCTTGAGAAGTCCGGGAATCACGAACTCGCCCGGTCCGCGCGAGCCGAGCTGCTTCTTGATGAGCTCGGTGAGACCGTCGAACACGCGAGCGACGCTCTTCTTGTCGAGCTCTGCGCCCTCGGCAATGTCGGAAATCACTTGGGCCTTGGTCAACCGCTTCGCTGCAGCCATTTGCGCTTCCTCCTGTTTGGAACTTTGCGCTCAGTCACCGATTCTTTTCGGAATTCGTGGCGAGAGAATCTTGAGATCTGACCCCGGAGGCCCCCGCTAAAAATCCGAGGCCCGCGCGGAGGAGGCTCAAAAAGGCTTCCAAACTCACGGGCTGGACACATGGCTAGCATCCGCCAATCGCCCCCCGCAAGGGAAATTCGAGGCTTTTGTACGTTTTCTTCTCCGGCGACCCGAGAAAAATCCTGCCAACGTCGCGCCGTGTCATGCGTTCAGGCGTGCGCGAGCGGTCTGAGAGGCCTTTCCTTTCGCTCTCGTAGGACGTTTGCCGGCGCCCGTAGTCTCTTCATTGTGAGAAGAAGCGGGCCGCTTCTTGGCGCGGGGCTTCGGGGCGGCCGCGAGATCGGCGAGGTCGGTGAGACGGGTGGTCTCCGCGCGCATGACGCGGTCCTCTTTCGCGGTGCGATGGTCGTAGCCGAGGAGGTGGAGCAGACCGTGCGCGAGGAGCATCGCGAGCTCGTCGACGAGCGGACGCTTCGCGGTTCGTGCCTGCCTCCGCGCCGTCTCGACGGAGACGATCACGTCACCGAGCAGGCCCTCAGAATTCGGCATCGGCTCTCCCTCCGAAAGCGCGAACGCCAGCACGTCGGTGGGTTTGTCGAAGCCGCGATATTCACGGTTTAATTTATGGATCTGTTTATCGTCCGTTAAAAGGAATGAAACTTCTTCTGTATCGAGATTGCGTGCGCGCATCATGGCCTCGATGCGAAGACGAAGGTCGCGACGGTCGACGCCGGCGTGAGGGCCGCGGACGATGCGGAGCTGGAAGGGCAAGGGAGGTCCTTTCGCGGAAAAAACCGAGGCGCGCGTGAAGGCGATACGCCCACGAAGGCAGGTATTTTGCCGGGTTTCGCGCCAGAATGCCGCATGAAGCGAGCGACGACGCGCCTTTTTGCCCGAACGCGGAGCCGGCGGAAAGCCCGCGCGCGCCAAAGCCGCACGAACGGCGCGCTTTTTCCGCTACCCTGGAGGAGCCGGCCGCACCGACGATCACCCCGATCCTCGCCGAGTTTGGCCCTTTCTTCCCGAGAATCGTCGTGAAATCCGCCCGTTTTACTTCCGAAATAGCCGCCCGAAACGCCCCCGATTCCGAGAACGACGTGCCGGAGCCCACGCTGCCTTTTCGCGCGTGCACCCTCGTCCCCGCGTTCGACGCGGAAGCGAGCCTCCGTGACGTCGTCGAGGAGCTCCGTCGTGTCATCCCGGAGGCAGCCTCGGGTCGCCGGCTCGTCGTGATCGACGACGGCTCGCGCGACGGCACCGGACGCCTCGCCCACGAGCTCGGGTGCACCGTGGTGGCGCACGGCGAAAATCGCGGCAAAGGCGCCGCCCTCCGCTCCGGTCTCGCCACGGCGCGCGCGATGGGCTTTCAAGTCGCGCTCAGCGTCGACGCCGATGGCCAGCATCCCGCCACGTCCGCGCGCGAGGTGCTTTACGCTTCCCGCGATCCGGAGGCGCTCGTGCTCGGGGTGCGCGATCTCGTGACGGCGGGCGCGCCCAAGAAGAACCGGATGTCGAACCGGATCTCGAATTTTTTCCTCTCTTTCTTCTCGGGCAAGGTCCTCGCGGACACCCAGTGCGGCCTCCGTCGTTACCCCGTCGTGTCGACCCTCGCGCTCGCAGGCCGGGCCCCCGGTTACGCCTACGAGTCGGAGCTCTTGCTCCGCGCCGTGCACGCGAGCATGCCCATGGTCGAGACCACCGTGCCCGTGATCTACCCACCGGAGGAGCTGCGAGTCACGCACTTCGACAGCGTGCGAGATCCGGCGCGCATCATCGTCGCGGTGGTGAGCACGCTCCACGATTTGCGCTCCCGGAAGACCCCTTGAGCGTCACCGTCGCGCCGCGGAAGGAAAAAGGCTTCCTCGCGCGGCACCCGAAGAAGCTCGGCGCGCTCGCGACCGTGCTCGTCGGGCCCTTCGTCGCTCACGCGTGCATTGGCGTGGTGGCGGCGGTTCCCCCTCCGGCGATCACGGTCCCGGTGCTCGCGAAGCGAACCGAAGGGCCGCGCACGTTCGTCGGCGCCGGGTGGTCGTCACGCGAGCGCGACATCCTGGAGGCACACCTCGGCGGCACCCCGGAGGAGATCGGCACCCAACACGGCACGCTGCTCTACGATCACATGGTCGCGAACGAGCGCGAGGTGTGGGAGGGCTTCTCTGCGATCGTGCCGTTCGCCCCCGCGCGGGTGCTCATGTTCGACATGGGCCGCCTCATGCACAGGAACGTCGCGGAGAATTTTCCCATCGCCCGCCGCAACGAGATCGCGGCCGAAGCGAAGGCATTTTCCCCCGATCCGTACGCCGATCGTCTGCCCACGTACGAGCGCATGATCTCGCTCCACGCGCTCTACGACATCTCGCTCGGGTTCGAGCACTCGCCGCTCCTCGGGTGCTCCGCGTTCGCGCTCTCCGGCAAGGCCACCGCCGATGGTCACACCCTCGTCGCGCGCGCGTTCGACTTCGACGCCGCCGACGTGTTCGATCGCGACAAGGCCGTGTTCTTCGTGAAGCCGAACGGCGCGATCCCCTTCGTGAGCGTCTCGTGGCCGGGGCTCGTGGGCGTGCTCACCGGCATGAACGCGGAGGGCGTGTTCGTCTCCGTGAACGGGGGCCGCGCGCGCGACAACGAGACCAAAGGCCTGCCCGTGATCGCCTCGCTCCGCGACACCCTCGAGCGCGCGCACGGCACCGCGGAGGCGACCGCGATTTTGGCCTCCCAGGACGTGATGGTCTCCCACATCGTGTTCGTCGCCGACGGCAAGGGAAACGTCGCGATCGTGGAGCGCGCGCCTCACGAAAAAGCGAACGTTATCCAGAGCTTCGCCGACCCCTCGCGCGTGTCGCTGACGAACCACTTCGAAGGTCCGATGAAGGACGATCCGAAGAACCTCGCGGTTCGAAAGAGCTCCACGACGGTGGCTCGGAAGGCGCGCCTCGACGAGCTCTTGCCGATGGTGCAAGACGGCTCCGCGACGCCGTCGACGATGCTCGCGATGCTGCGCGATCGCACGTGCGCGGCGGGAGAGAACGGCTGCGCGCTCGGCGACCGACGCACCATCGACGCCCTCATCGCCACGCACGGCGTCGTGGCGGACACCACCACGAGAATTTTGTGGGTAAGCGCGGGCCCGCACCTCGTCGGGAAGTTCGTAGGGTTCGACTTGCGACGCGAATTTGATACGACTGATCCACGCTCGCGAGCCGAGAACGTCGCGGACCTACCCGAAGATCCTCTCCTCCACGACACCAAGGCCTACGAAGAAGGCCGCAAACGCGCAGGAGGTCCGCTCCTCGCACCGAAGCGTCCAGGAAATGATCCGAACCACTCGCCGTAGCCTCCTCCTCGCCTCCGGCCTCCTCGTCTTGCCGCGCCTCGCGATCGCAGACGAGCCGGCCGCGGCTTCTTCTGCGGCGCCACCGCCTCCCGTAACGCCGCGTACGCCCATCGTCGGCCCCAAGCTCGACGAGCTCTTCCGCGAGATCGCCAAGGCGCGCCAGAGCGTGCGCTCGTTCGCGGGGCCCTTCACGCAGACCCGCAAAATGGGCCTCATGCGGACACAGATTCTGTCCCAAGGCCGCGTGTCGCTCGTCGTACCCGATCGGCTGCGGTGGGATCTCCTCCCCCCCGACGAGGTCACCTATTGGGTCACCCCCGAAGGGCTCTCCTACCGGAACCGCTCGTCGCAGGGCGCGGTCCGCTCGAATGACGCAAAATCGCTGTCCGCGGGCCTCGAAGACCTCCGCGCGATGCTGGGTGGCGACCTCAGTGTGCTGCGTAAGCGCTACGACGTGAAAGCCTTCGCCGTCGGCGACGACGTCGAGTTCGAGGCCACCGCGCTCGCCAGCGCCGACGCGCGAGGCATGAAGGCCGTGCGCTTCGGCATCGCCAAAGACCGGGTCAGGCCCACGTTCACGCGCCTCGTGGAGAAGAACGGCGACACCAGCGACATCCGCTTCGGGGAGCTGCGGACCAACGTCCCCCTCGACCCGCAGACCATGCACCTCTAAGCGCCTCGGCCTCTCGCTCTCGCGCAGCGTCGAGCCCCGGTCTTTGTGACCCGGAGCGGGTGTATTTTGCTATATCTTCAATGACTTAGGTGGCTCGCCCGGACGACACCGCGAACCGCCTCGGTCTCCTCGCGACGTTGACCTCGCGACGCTGACCTCGCCCCGTTGGCCGGCCAAGTTCGGCGGGCGCGACCTGAGCGCGCGCGCGTGCACGCTCACACTCGGCCGAGACCCGGGCGCGGTTCGAATGCGATTCGTGCGCGCGGGCGGTCATTCGTCGTCGATTCGAATGCGCGACATCGAGCGTTTTGCAGCGGCGAGCGCAGAGTCGAGCTCCGCCAACAAGGCGAGGTGCTCACCCTCGTTCGTGGGGCACGGGGTCGTGGCGCGTTCGCGCGAAGGGGTCTCGTCCCACACTTCGTCTTCGTGGAGCATCGTGCCTTCGCAAGCACGACGAATGCCAAATACGCACTTTGACGAGCTACGTCACGATCGCGCCGCAAAAGGCAGATTGCCGCAGTGCCCTATGCCGAGCTGACAAGTGAACGCGGTTCACATGTGAAAAGAACCGCACATCGCCTCGTGCAGGTTTGCACGCGCGCACAGAACTTGGCCGAGGGGGCACAATTTCCCGAAGGTGCGGCCATGCACGCCGAGAACCGAGACCTTGCCCCTTCGCAGCCCGAGCGTCGTCGCCACCGGGTCTACGTAACCAAGAACACGGAGTATCACTTCCGTGACGGGTTTTGCGTGGCCGTCCGCGACCGCAAGACGCAAGACTTTTTGCTCGGACACCTTGCGCTCCGTCGCCGGATCCAAGGCTCGCTCCGGTTCCACCGCAACGGCGGCATCGTCCCGAGCGCGGGCGAGCCCGAGATCGGCGAGGCCCTCTGCTTCGCGCAGGGCGAACGCGACCTCGTCACGAGCCCGCTCTACGCGATCGAGCGCCCGAAGAAGGAGATCGTGCAGGCCTATCCCGAGCTGCCCTCTCAGCGGCCACGCGCGAAGAAGCCGCGCTGAATCGACGCGCTTTCGTCGACGCCGCGAGCTTTACGGTTCTCAGCGGGGCGCTTTTTTGGAACGCTGGGCATGTCGATGCTCTCGGTTCCCACACGCGGCGAGGTCCGCGCGCGCCCCCTCGAGACCTCGCGCCTCGTCCTCGCGCCGCTCGAGACACAAGACGCGAGAGACATGTGGACGTGCGTGGAGGGGTGCCGCGCGCACCTCGAGCCGTGGCTCCCATGGGTGCCCTACGCGTTCGACTACGACTCGACGTACAGGTACGTCGACGCGAGCACGTCGGACTGGGACCTCGGGCGCGCGGCGCGATTCGCGATTCGTGAGCGGACCACGAAGCGCTTGGTCGGCGTGGTGGGGCTCGAGGCGTTCTCGCACATGCACGAGAGCGTCGACCTCGGGTACTGGCTGCGCCTCGACGCGGGCGGGCGAGGCTACATGACGGAGGCGGCGGGGCACCTCGTGACGTGGGCGTTCTCGCAGCTCCGCGTGCACCGCATTCGTGTCGCAGCGTCGACCGAAAATCACCCGTCCCTCGCCGTGATTCGTCGCCTCGGGTTCCGCTTCGAGGGCATGTCGCGCGAGGCGGAGCGTTGCCACGGGCGCTGGCTCGATCACGCCGTGTTCGCCCTTCTCGCGACCGACACCCGCACCGCTCGTTGAGGAGCGGACGGACGGCACCGAAGCGCGTGCGCGAATCGAGGTGAACGACGACCCTCGGCAGTCAGCGCACGATCACGACCTCCACCCTTGGATCGTGGCGCGGAGGCGGGGAATGCCCTTGATCGCGCGAGAGCCGTACCAGGAGATGTCTTTCCCGGGCGTGCGTACTACCGCGCCACGTTTGGCGGCCTCGGTGCGCTGGGCGAGGAACACCTTCGCGTCTTCCTCCGAGAACGGGTGCGGCTCGTCTGGCAGGAGCACCAACTCCGGCGCGCGACTCTCTACCTCTTCCATGGTGACCCGCGGATAGCGCGTGTCACGGCCCGCCACGTCGTCCGGGGGGAGCGGGTTCGCTTTGCCGAGATCGGCGGCGAGGGGATAGCGCCGCTCGCGGTCGGCGAACACGTTCTGCGCGCCGCACAAATCGAGAGTGTCACTCATGTAGGTTTTGCCGTTCATCGTCATGAGCGGGCTCATCCAGATGGGGCAGAAGGTGCGCAGCGGCACGAGGGACTTTCGCGCCTCTTCTGCCTCGCGGAGCACGTCGTAGCCCTCTTTCACGAGCGCCTTCACGTCCGGATCGTTCTCGCGGTGGAAGATGCGGGCGAGCCGCGCGAGGTGCCCGATGCCCTCCGCCACCGTGCGAGGGAACCCGATGTAGACTCGGATGCCCATTTTCACGAGCTTTTCGAGATCGCTCTTCGTGTTCTCTTCTTTGTTCGCGAGGACCAAGTCGGGGGCGAGCGCCGCGATCGCTTCGACGCTCGCGTTCTTCGTGCCGCCGACGGACGTGAGCTTCGAGATCGCGTCCGGGGCGAGCCTGCCGACGTCGTCCGCGGGGAGCTCGCAGTAGTCGGTGCGCCCGATCAAGCTCTCGCCGCAGCCGAGCTCCACCAACGTGAGCGTGTCGCTCGGCACGAGGGAGACGACGCGACGCGGAGGCACGTTGAACACGTGCTCGCGCTCGAGGGTGTCGAAGAAGTTCCGCATGGCGCGCTACATAGCCGAAAATCGCGGCCCTCGTGGCGGCGTTGCTATCTTGTGCAGGTTACACACACTCGGGATTCGGTCAGTCGTCGAGCGGATCGGGGGGCACGAGCGCGGGGGGCCCGCCGTCGGCGTGGGCACCCACCAGCGCGGCGCACTCGGCCCACGCCGTGTCGGTGCAGCGCCGACGCGACCTCGCCACGCAGGCGACGACACCGCTGCCCTCGCGCTCCACGAGGCGGTCGAGGATGAGCTCGCAGCCGCGGGTGCACTCGCCCTCCGAGCACGCCTTCCCCGCGACCTTCCCGCACTCCGCGACACAAAGGTCGACCGGGGCCGGGGGGCGCTCTGCCGCGGGACAGCCGGCGAGCGGCACGAGGGCGAGACCGAGCGCGACGAGCGCGGCGCCGGCAAAGACGTCACGCATGGAGGCCTCGCGCGCGCTCGAGGATCTGCATCTCCACGTCCGGGGTCTCCGCTTTTCTGGTCTCTCGGAGGTCGAAGTCGGCGAGGGCATCGAGAGGGAAGAACGTGTCGCCCTCGACGTCGCGGTGGAGGCGCGTGAGGTAGATCCGCGTCGTCTGCGCGAGCGCCTCGGCGTAGAGCGACGACCCCCCGATGATCCGCGGCTCGTCGTCGGTAGCTCGCGCGGCGGCGATCGCCTCGTCGAGCGAGCTGCACACGTCGCAGCCGGGAGCCGAGAAGCGGCGGTCGCGCGTGACGACCAGGCTTCGCCTCCCGGGGAGCGCGCGGCCTATCGACGCGTACGTCTTGCGCCCCATGATCATCGCGTGCCCCATGGTGACGGCTTTGAAGTGACGCAGATCTTCCGGCAGGTGCCACGGGAGCGTGCCGTCTTTGCCTATCGTGCCGCCGTTCGCGACACACACCACCATCGCGAGAGGCTTCACACGCTCACCTCGGCCTTGATGTGAGGGTGCGGGTCGTAGCCTTCGAGGCTCACGTCGGCCACGGTGTACTCCCACGGGGCTTTGGGTACGCCAGCGATGGAGAGGAGGGGCAGCTTCTTCGGGGCGCGCTCGAGCTGCAGCTTCGCTTGCTCCACGTGGTTCAGGTAGAGGTGCGCGTCGCCGAACGTGTGCACGAAATCGCCGACCCGAAGGCCCGTCGCGTGCGCCATCACGTGGGTGAGGAGCGCGTAGCTCGCGATGTTGAATGGCACTCCGAGGAACAGGTCCGCGCTCCGCTGGTAGAGCTGGCAAGAAAGCTCGCCTCCCTCCACGTAAAACTGAAAGAGCGTATGGCAAGGAGGGAGCGCGACGGCGTCGGCCTCGAGTGGATTCCAGCCCGTGATCACGTGACGACGGCTACTCGGCTTTTGACGGAGATCGGCGTAGACCTGGGCTATCTGATCTTTGCCGTCGGCGCGGTAGGTTCCGTCGGCGTTCTTCGTGGCGCCGAAGTTCCGCCACTGGTGGCCGTAGACGGGGCCGAGATCGCCCGCCGCACGGCCGAAGCGAGCGGTCTGCTCCTCGGTCGCCCACTCGTCCCAAATGCGGACCCCCGCCTCGTTGAGCGAGCGGGTGTTCGTCTCCCCGCGGAGGAACCAGAAGAGCTCGGCGAAGATGGACTTCGTGTGGAGCTTCTTGGTGGTGAGGAGCGGGAAACCCTCGCGCAGGTCGAACCGGAGCTGGTGGCCGAAAATACCCAGTGTTCCCGTGCCCGTACGGTCTTCCCGCCGTTTGCCCTTTTCGAGGACGAGCTGGAGAAGGTCGAGGTAGCCACGCATGCCCGACCCCTTACTAAGGATTCCCACGCCGCGCCACGCCCGACGTTCTCACGCGTCAGAACCGTGCCACCCGCCGCGCACGATGGTAGTCTGCTTTCACCGTGACCGTCGGCACGCTCCACCGTTCGATCGTCGTCGCGAGCGCCGTCGAGCTCATCGCTTGTCGCGTTCGTCGCGCTCGTCGCGCTCGTCCCGTTCGTCCCGTTCGTCTCGCGCGTTCCTCCGAACGACGCTGGAACCAGGCGGCGCGGCCCCAGCGAGCGCGGCGCCGATGAACGCCGGCGAGATCGTCGCAGGGAAATACCGCGTCCTCCGCGAGCTCGGGCAAGGGGGCATGGGGCTCGTCGTGCTCGCCGAGCACGTGCATCTCGGAGAGCACGTCGCCCTCAAGGTGATGACCCGCGCCGACCCCTCGAGCGACGCGTCGCAGCGGTTCCTCCGCGAGGCCCGCGCGGCCGCGAAGCTCAAGGGCGAGCACATCGCCCGCGCGACCGACTTCGGCCTCCTCGACTCCGGCGCCGCGTACATCGTCCTCGAATACCTCGAAGGCGAAGATTTGGGCGCGCACCTGCGCCGCACCGGGCGCGTCATCACCCCCGAGGCGGTGGGCTACGTGCTGCAGGCGTGCGAGGGCATCGCAGAGGCACACGCTTCCGGCATCGTGCACCGCGACCTCAAGCCCTCGAACCTGTTCCTCACCCGCAGGCCAGATGGCTCCGCGCTCGTCAAGGTCCTGGATTTCGGCGTCGCGAAGAGCTCGCAGCCGAACGCGAGCGGCGGTGGCGCGTCACTCGGCCTCACGAACACGGGAGTGATGATGGGCAGTCCCATCTACATGTCCCCCGAGCAGCTCAAGTCCGCAAAAGACGTGGGCCCCGCGAGCGACGTTTGGGCCCTTTGTGTCGTGCTGTTCGAGCTGCTCACCGGGCGGCAACCGTTCGGCGGCGAGACCTTCCCCGCCATCGCGGGAGCCATTCTCTACGTGCCGTCGCCGGATCCGTGCGCGGACCGAAAGGCGATCCCACGGCCGCTCGGCGACGTGGTGCTGAAGGGCCTCGCAAAGAACCCCGCCGACCGCTTCGTGAGCGTGGGCGAGCTCGCGCGCGCCCTCGCCCCGTTCGCGAACGAAGAAGCGCACGTGCACGCCGTCCGCGCGAGCCGCATCTTGCGAGAGGCCGAGCTCCCCGCGCGGGACAGCTTCGCGAGCCAACCACAGTTTCCACCCGCGAGCGGCACGAGCTCCGGCAGCGGGCCGCAACAGGTCGTCGGAAGCGTGACCCCTCCGCTCTACGCCACGCCGCAGCCGGGGATTCGAAACCCCACGCCTCCCGCATTTTCGCCCTACGGTCCGCCTCCCACGCCGATGGGTCAGAGTGAAGCTCCGCGCGGTGGCGCGGCTCCCCTTCACCACGGCCACATGCACGGGCACGGGCCTAGCGCGCCGATGGGGGGGGCTCCGTTCGGACCGACCACCACCGCCGGCTACATGAACGCGCCCACCGCGGCGCCGGCGAGCGCACGGAGCCCGCTCCCGTACGTGCTCGGGGGCCTCGCGGTCCTCTTCGTCGTCGCGGGCGTAGGGCTCGCGGCGACTCGATTCTCACGCGGGAGCGCGGGCCCCGCGCCTTCGTCGAGCGCCGTCGCATCGAGCACACACGGAGATGGGCCCGCGGCGCTCGCGAGCGCGCCTTCGGCCTCGGCGTCGTTCGCGGCGCCGGCATCCGCGAGCGCGAGCGCCCCTCCGTCCCCCGCCGCCGCCGCGAAGCTTCAGCCGAAGGGCGCTGGTGCTGGCAAGGCCACGACCCCACCGCCGGCAGCGTCACCCGCCGCACCGGCTTCGGCTCCTGCCGCCGTCACGCCACCGCCTCCACCTTCCCCCCCTAAACCCGACTGCAGCAATCCCGTGGTGACCGATCCCGCGACGGGCGAGGTCCGAGTGAAACCAGGATGCCGATGATGCCTCGAACGACCTCTCTTGGTCCCTCCCGTCTCGCCCGCCTCGAATCGCGCCACTCGCGCAACGCGCATACGCCGCTCGCGGGCCTCTTGTTGGCCTCGGCGATGGTGCTCGGAGAGGGCACCTCGCGCGCCGAGGAGCCGAAACAGGAGTGTGCCACGCTCCTCGAAAAGGCGAGCGGTTTCGCGCGCTACGACGCGACCTACCCGCAGGCCCGGGCCGACCTGACCGAGTGCTCGAGCGGCCACTGCGCGGGCAACCGCGCGCTCGTCGAGGTGTGCAAAGGGCAGCTCAAGAAGCTCGACGACGCAGTCCCGATCTTCGTGAAGGTCGTCGGCGCAAAGTCGGCCGCGGGAGGCGCGCAGGTGCTCGTCGACGGCGAGGCTCCGGTCGCCCCCACGCTCCAAGGCAACCGCGGATTTCGCGTGAAGGCCGGCGCGCACACCCTCGTCGTGAAGGCCCAAGGTTACGCCGACGCGCAGCGCGAGATCACGGTCGATCCCAACGCCGACGAGGGCGCGCGCACCTTCGAGATCAAGCTCGTCGCGACCTCTGGCGCGAGCGTGCCGGTCGCCCCCGCGCCGACCCCATCGAGCGCTCCGGCACCTACCCAACAGGAGATCCCGCCCGAGAGCACGGCATCGTCCGGGTTCCCATTCCGGCCCGTCGGCGTGACGATGGGTGTGCTCGGTCTTTTGGGCGTCGGCGCTGGTTTCGTCGCCGGCTCGCAGGCGATGACGAAGCGCGACGAGGCGGGCTGCAACGAGCAGAGCCGCTGCGCGACCGACGCGCAGACGAGCCAGCTCCTCGACGCGAAGAACTGGGGCAACGCGTCCACGATCTTCATGATCGCGGGCGGCGCGCTCTTCACGACTGGGCTCGTGTTCTGGTTCCTCGCACCAGACAAGAGCCAGGCGAACGTAGGGCTCGTGCCCACGCTCGCGCCGGGCGGCGGCGGCATGTTCGCGCGGGGTACGTTTTGAGCGCCCGAGAGCTCG
>JAAFHV010000008.1:66195-90909 GCA_013297655.1 Myxococcales bacterium
GGCGCGATGGTGGTGTCGTGCAACTCCGTCCTCGGGATCGGCGAGCCGGAGACCGATCCGGGCCTCACCACCGCGCCTTGGCCTACGCGCGGCACCTCTGCGCCGGGGCCGACCAAGTGGGTGCCCGTGCACTACACGTCGCGCGGCGACGACAACAAGCCGCAAGGCCCCGAGCTACGCTTCTCGACCGCGCAGAAGGCGCAGCTCCTCTCGCAGGTGCCCTCCCAGATCGACTCCTGCACTCCCTGCGCGGACAACGCGAGCGCGGGCTTCCTTCTCCGCGTGTACACCGACGGCCAGTTCGCCGATCGCCTGAACACCTGCGATGCACTCGCGAACTGCCTCGGGACGGTGCTGACCGGAAACAAGCTCGACGAGGCCCCGAACGAGGACGTGCTCGTGCTCTTCGTGCCTCGCTGACCGGCCTCGCCAGCTCCGCGATTCACCAGCGCCGGTGTTTTCGAAATTCGCCAGCGTTGGCGTTTCCATTCGCCAGCGTTGGCGTTTTTTGAAATTCACCAGCGTTGGCGTTTCCATTCGCCAGCGTTGGCGTTTTTCGAAATTCGCCAGCGTTGGCGTTTCCATTCGCCAGCGTTGGCGTTTTTTGAAATTCACCAGCGTTGGCGTTTTACGGACTGTCAGAGCCACTTCTTCATGTGGAGCACCGCCGCGAGCCCGGCGGTGAGGGCGGCGGCGAGGGCGAGCACGAAGGGGAGCGCGAGCCTCGTGTCCGCGAACGGGAGCGGCACGTTCATCCCGAAGATTCCGGCGACGAGCGCGGGCACGGCGACGAGCAGGGTGAGCGACGCGATCTTCTTCATCGCGACGTTCAGGTTGTTCGACACGACGGTCGCGAGGGCGTCCATCGTCTCGCCGAGGAGCTCCTTGCGCGTGCGGGTCATCGCGCCGGCCTGACGCACCTCGACGAGCACGTCTTGCACGAGGTCGCGGTGGGTATCGTCGAGCGCGAGGCGGTCGTCGTCCAAGATGCGCTCGAGCACCATTCGGTTCTCTTGAAGCGCAAAATCAAGGTAAACGAGCCGCTTTTGATGGTCGAGGAGCGACATGATCTCGTCGTTCTCGAGCGACGCGCGGAGCTTCGCCTCGACCCGCTCGAGATCGGCGTCGATGACCCTTAGCGTCTTCACGAAGCGCGCGGCGACATGCTCCGCGAGGTAGAGCGAGAAGCGCACGTGCTCGTTCGGATCGCACCCCTCTAGCGCGAGCTCGCCCGGGAGGCCGGTGTCGACGCGCGACACCGTGAGGATCTCGCCCGTCTCGAGGGTGATCACCGCGAGCGGCATCACCTTCGCGTGCACCTCCGCCGCGACGGGAACTCGGAGCACGAAGAGGCGCGCGCCTGACGGATGATGCTCCACCCGCGACAGCTCGTCGGTGTCGAGCGCGTCCTTCAAGAGATCGTTCGCGACTCCGATCGCGACGAGCGCCTCACGCTCCGCGGCGGTCGGCGCGACCACGTCGGTCCACCCTGGTCGCGCGATCTTGGTCGTGGCGACGAGCTTCCGCGCGGCGTGGTCGTAGGCGAGAAACACGCGCGCACCCTACACGAGGAAGAGCGGGCGCGGCGCTCGTGTCAGTTGAGCGCCATGAGGGAGACGACCTTGAAGCCGCCCTTCTCGACCTGGATCTCTTGGCGACGCGACCACCCCCGCGCCGAGAGCGAAATCGTGTGGCGCCCCGCCGGCACCCGCATGCGGGCGAAGACGACACGCGCGGGCAACGTCTCCCAGCTTCGTGTGTCGGGGGTGTCGGCGGCCGTGAGCGCGGCTTGCGTGCCGAGCGAGAGCAACGTGCCGATGATGTCGCCGTTCTTGCCGCCCGCGGCGGAGCCGACCGCGCCTACCGCCGAGCCCGCCGCGAAGCGCGCGATGGTACGCGTGATGGCGCTCGCGATGACTTGGCCCTTGATGCGATCCCAGGCGCGACGAACCTCGTGCGAGATGTCGACGACCTGCGAGAGCTCGAGGTAGTTGCCGTCGAGCTGCGCGACCGGCGTGGAGTAGGCACCTTGGCCCGGCGCGAGGGTGGGAAAGTTCACCCACGTGACGAGCCCTTGGAGCGCAAGCTTGTTCGCGGAGGCCACGTCGTTCGGGTGGATGTAGCCGGAGGCGAACGTGAGGGCGAGACCGATCGGGAGCCGCTCGGCGACCTTGTGTGGCGTGCGCCCGTGGCCCATGACGACGAGCAGATCGCCGGTGTCGTCGTCGGCGCGGGGCTCCGGTTGCGCGGCGGCGAGCTTCTCCAGGCGCGGGCTGCGGTAGTTGCCGCGACCGAGGAGCTCCTTCACTGCCGGACCGAGGGTGGGGTACGCGCCGAACGCGAGGGCGTCGTCGTAGTAACGAAGGGCCTCGTCCGCGTCGCCGCTCTTCTCGAACGCGAAGCCCGCGAGCACGCCGCCGAGGGCGATCATCGCGTTGTCGGTTTCCTTCATGACATCATGAAGATACCGCACCATAACGGAGAGCCTGCGTGCCTCGACCTTGGCGCCGCTGAGGTCACCCGTCTCCAGGTAGTTGAGGATGTTGAGCGCGTTGACGAGCAGCTTCTCGTGCGGCGGGGCGACGTACCTGCCGGCCGAATCGCTGAAGACCCACTTGCCGATCGAGTCGAGGGTCGACTTCGATAGATCGAGCATTTCGATCGCCTTGTCGGCGGCTTGGAAGTCTTTCTTGCTGTCGTCGAACGCGAGCACGCTCTGCTGCACGCTCGCGCGATCGAGCACGAGGAGCGCGTTGTCGCCGACGAGCTCCTTCGGGAGGTCTTTGGAGTCTTTGACCTCGAGCTCTTCGTTGATCGCGGCGAGGGCCGCTTTGGGGTTGCCTTCGTCGAGCGCGGTCCGCAGGTGGAGCGTGCGCGCCTCGTGGCCGCCGCACCCCGTGAGAGCGAACGCGGCGACCGAGACGACGAGGGTCGTCAACAGGCCCCGTGCCGTGCGATTCACACGCATTTAGCGCACCATTTTGGTCACGTAGGCTTTGTGCTGCCAGACGATGGCCGAGGTCTCGACCTCGATGACCTGCATGAAGAGGAAGTACTGGATACGACGCGAGTCCTCGAGGCGCTCGTCGGCCGCTTGGACCTTGCCGGTGACGTAGTACTTCACGCCGAGCTGACGCCCGTACTTGGCCACGCTCGCCTGGTTGAACACGCCGCTGCGACCGCCCTCGACCTCGGCGATCATCGCGTTCTGGCGCTCACGGGAGATCACCTTCACGACCTGCGACTCGATGAGCCACGATTCGCTCTCGCTCAAGATGGCGTCGAGCTGGGAGTCGATGTGCTCGCTCGTGGTGTTCGCGAAGGGGAAGATCGCGACGTTCGCCTGCGGGTTCTGGGTGCGCCACTGGTTCATGATCGGCGCGGAGCGGAGGTTGTTGAGGTTCTCGTGGAGCATCCGCTGGATGTCCTCCTTGTCGAGACCCGTGCTCATGGCGGCGTTGTCGATGCTGGGCTCCTGAGAGCCGCGCACCACCTCACGACCACCACAAGCGAAGAGAGAGAGCGCCAAGACAGAGCCGAGCGCCGCACGTGCAAAAACCCTGACCATGAGAAGATCCTCCGAAGGCTGCGTACTTCCTACCGTCAGACGGGGCAGCCAAAGTCTTTCATCCCTGCAAGAGTCGGACTTCGCCGCCCCGGGCGCAAGCGGGACGTTCGATCACGGCGCGAGGTAACGCGCGCGCCGACCTGAGAACGGGCGGCCACGAAGGCACCGAGAAGCCGCCTTTACGCCACGCGCACGCTCCGTGGAATCAGTGCATCGCCTCGAGGAGCGCCGCTTCGAGGATCGGTCGATCGTTCGCGCCGTCGATTCGCTTCGGGCCGATGAACAGGAGGGGTAGGCCCCGCCCACCGATCGACTTGAAGGCCTCTTTCTCGATGCTCACGCGCGCTGCGGTCGCCGGATCTTTCACGCAGGTACGAAACGCGGCCAGGTCGAGGCCCGCCGCTGCGGCGATCTTTTCGCACCCGTCGGTCGTCAGGTTGGAGACCTCGACCGAAAACAGGGCCTCCGCGATCGCGTCGCCTTTGCCCATGTTTTCACCACAAACGGCGGCGAGAGCGGCGTCCCACGCGTGGGGGTGAATGCCCATGAGCGGCACCTGCTTGCGGACGACGCGGACCTGGCTCTTGTGCTCCTCGACGAGCGGCGCGAGCGCCTTGTGATTCTCCCGGCACCAGGGACATTCGAAATCGACGAAGTCGACGATGGTGACCACCCCGCGCGGAGACTTCGCGTTCTCGTCCACGATGAGCTGGGGCGCCTTCGGCTTCACCACGAGGGGCAACGCCGCCGGCACCACGACCGCGGCCGTGAGGAGGAACGACGGCACGAGCGCGAGCCGGCCCTCGGGCGGATCCCACGCCGTCGATTGGCGGGAAGCGACCGCGAGCACGAGCACGAGCGCGGACACGTCCGACACGACGCAGTACGGGCAGAAGTGGCCTATTTTGAGCTGCACCGCGAGGAGGCCGAGGGAGACGAACGCCGCCACGATCGCGAGCACGAGCTGAACCATGCGCACCTTCGGGCCGCGGAGCAGCGACAGCACCCCGAGCGCGAGGAACATCGCGACCCCGAACGCGGGCGTAGGGATGTGGAGCACGTACGCGAACGCGGTGCGCTTGACGGCGTCACACCCGCCTCCGGGGGCACAAAACAAGGGAATTGGCCGCGTATAATCGACGAGGAGCGTCGCGCTCGCCGCGAGCGACACGAGGGTGGGCACGACGAGGGAGGCCCAACGGCCGAGGTCGGAAGCGCGCATCAGTGGCACCTATTTCCCCTCCGTGCCCGCGGAAGGCAAGGACAAGGTGTGGTCGTGGTCGGGGAGGTCGGCGGGCCGTCGAAGCGCTTCGCCTTGGTGAATCCCTGGTTTTTCGCGTATCGGTGCATCATGTCGAAGATTGGTTTGCCGTCGCGAGCGGCGGTGCTCGAGCTCCTCCTAGGGGAAGACCACGCCGTCCACGCGAACGAGGTCGCCACGCGCCTCGGCGTTCCGCAGACGAGCTATCCGGGCCTTTTGCGCATGCTCGACGATCTGGTGTTCGACGGGCTGCTGCAGGCCCGCGATGGCCACAAGTTCCGAGCGGTCGCGCGCGGCAAGGCCAAGGCGACGGTCGTCGCGGACAAGCGCGCCGAGGCGAAGGGCGCTCCCGTTGGCAAGAGCGGGCGTCGCGAACGCGAAACGAACGAGAACGACGCGCCCCCCGCCGGGTACACCGTGAGCGACGCGCCCGCGACACGCGGGCAAAAAGCCGAGCCCACCGCGGAAAAAGCAGCGGATCGTGGCGGCGCACGCGAGCCTCGGGCGAACGGCAAGGAGGGCATTCTCACCGTCAACGCGCGTGGGTTCGGCTTTGTTTCCAGCGAAGGCGGCACCGACGACACGTTCGTCCCGGAGGACGCGCTCGGCGGCGCGCTCCACGGCGATCGTGTGATCGTGCGCATCGTGGGACGGAGCTCGCGCGGCGCGGAAGGGCGCATCGTCGAGATCGTGAAGCGCGGCATGACGCGCGTCGTGGGAACGCTCCGGCGGCGCGGAAAATCGGCGTGGCTCGAGCCGGACGACAACCGCGTGAAGGGCCCGATCGTCCTCAACGCCGCGCGCGACACCGAGGGCGAGCAGGGCAACAGCGGCACCGACGGGCAGGCCGCGGTGGTGCGCATCACGCGCTACCCGGAGAACCCGCACGAGAACCTGGAAGGCACGATCGAAGCGATCCTCGGCACCCCGGGCGAGCTCTCGGTCGAGGCCGCGAAGATCCTCGTGATGGCGCAAATCCACGAGCTCCACGAGCCGAACGCGGTCGCGGAGGCCGAGGCCTACGGCACCGAGGTGCCGGAAGAGATGCTCCGCGGGCGCGAAGATCTCACGATGTACCCGCTCCCCACGATCGATCCGAAGGACGCGCGCGACCATGACGACGCGGTGTGGGTCGAGCGCTCCGGCGACGGCGGCTACCGCGTGATCGTCGCGATCGCCGACGTGTCGAGCTACGTGAAGCCGGGCACCGCGATCGACGAAGAGGCGAAGGTGCGCGGCTGCAGCGTGTACCTGCCCGATCGCGCCGTCGCGATGCTGCCGCGCGCGCTCTCGTCGAACCTCTGCTCGCTCTTGCCGGACGTGATTCGCCTCTGCCTCGCGGTCGACGCGCAGCTCGATGCCGCGGGAGAAGTGAAAGAGTTTCGCGTCATTCGCGGATTCATGAAGAGCCAAGCGAAGCTCTCCTACGAGAACGTCGCGCAGGTGCTCGGCTTCATCGAAGAGGAGACCCCGCCGCACCCCGAGGCGGTGCGTTTGCTCCCCGGCCTCGAGGTCGCCTACGAGCTCTCGCGTCTCCTTCGTGGCAAGCGCATGCGCCGCGGCGCGCTCGATTTCGAGCTCCCCGAGCCCAAGATCACGCTCGGCGAGGGCGGCCTCCCGACCGCGATCACGAAGCGGAGCCAGAACCCCGGCATCAAAAAAGCCTACTCCCTCATCGAAGAGCTCATGCTCCTCGCGAACGAGGTCGTCGCGCGATGGCTGGTGGAGAAGAAGCTCCCGTCCGTTTTCCGCGTCCACCTTCCGCCGGACGAAAAGAAGCTCGAGAAGCTCGCCGCGATGTGCGCGCTCTTGGGAGTGGAGTTCGACGTCGCGGTGACGAAAGATCCGAAGACGCTCGCGGAGCTCTTGAAGGGGTTCGCGAAACATCCGCTCGCGCCGGTGCTGAACTCGCTCCTCCTTCGCTCGATGAAACAAGCGACGTACGAGGCAGAGAACCTCGGCCACTTCGGGTTGGCCTCGAAGGCCTATCTGCACTTCACCTCCCCGATTCGTCGTTATCCGGACGTGTGCGTGCACAGGACGGTTCACGCCCTCGTGCTCGGCGCGAAGCCCGAACGCGACAAAGAGAAGCTCGCCGACGCCGCGCTCTCGTCGTCGCAGAACGAGCGAAAGTCGATGGAGGTCGAGCGCAACATCGTCGATCTCTACCGCGCGTTCTTCATGAAGGATCGCATCGGCGACCGCTTCGTCGGCACGGTGAGCGCGGTCGTGGGGAGCGGCGTGTTCGTCGCGCTCGACGATCCGTTCGTGGAGGTGCTCGTGAAGCTCGAAGAGCTCGGCGGCACCGACTACGAGGTCGACGACGTGGGTCTGCGCGTCGTCGGTCGTCGCTCCGGAGAGGTGATTTCCCTCGGCGACAGCATGCTGGTGGAGATCGCCGACGTGTCGCTCCAGCGCCGCTCCGTGCTCGGTAGGCGCGTGCTCGGCGCTCGCGCCGCGCGGGCCAACTTGGAGAAGAAGGGCACCGAGCTCACCATCGTGGACGACACCGCGCCGACGCAACGAAGGCCGCGCGTGAAGAACACGAAGCCGCCGAAGGGCTCGAAGAACCGAGTCGTCGGATCGCGCACTCCGAAGAGCCCGGTCGCCAAAGCAAAGTCGGTGGGGACGAAGAAAAAGAAGCCCAAGTCGCGCTGACCGATTCGCACGCCTCGGCGCGACTCGCTATGGCGCGCCGAGGATGGTGCCGGTTTCGTAAACCCTCGCGAAGACTGCAACTTTCGGCGTACACACCGAGAGATAGCGGGCGCGCCTGTCCATCGTATCGAAACTGAGCTATCGCAAAGAGGTGCCCGATCCTTCGCCCTTTGCCAACGTGCTCCACACCGAGACGATCGCGAAGCTTGCTCGTAGCTCGGTGCTCGAGCGCGGTCGCTCGTACGTAAACCGCGTGTCCGGGCTCGCCCGCACCGAAGCGCGCCTCTCTGCTCGCGTGCAGGGCGGTGGCCTCTACGCCGTCGCGATCTGGGTCAAAGGCGATCGCTTGGGCTACGTGTGCACGTGCCCCGCCGGCGAGAACGGCGAGTTTTGCAAACACTGCGTCGCCGTCGCGCTCGCGTGGGTCGACAAGGCGGGCGCGGGCGGCTGAGGCGCTCCGCCGTCAGAACGCGACGCGCACCGGAGTCAGCCTCGCCTCTTTGGTTCCGTCGCCGAGCTGACCGGCGGCGTTCGCTCCCCAGCACAGCATCTCGTCGTCGTTGGTTTGCACACATGCGTGGGCGGAGCCAAAGCACATGTCTTTCACGGACGTGAGCGCGGCGACCTTCGTGGGGAGCTCGCTGACGCTGGTTTTTCCGAGCCCGAGCTCACCGGAAGAGTTCGAGCCCCAGCAGGTGACGGCGCCACCCTCGAGGATCGCGCACACGCTCGCCTCGCCGACCGCGAGCCACTCCGCGTTCGCGACGCCGGGTACCTTTTCGGGAGACTCGTGGACCACGTAATCGGCAGTCTTCCCGAGCTGACCGAGGTCGTTCGCGCCCCAGCAATAGACGAGCTTGTCTTTGCCAATCACGCACGCGAATGCATCGCCAGTGCCGAGCGCGCTCGCGGGGCTGGGGAGCTTCGGGTGGTTCATCGACTCACTGCCGGCGCCGCCCCACTGCTCGGCGTCCCAACAGTTCACGCTCCCGTCGTCCTTCATGACGCAGCCGTGGGTCGACGCCACTTGCACGTCGATTGGCTTTCCCGCGCCTACGTTCGGATCGGGCGTTTTTTCGGTGCCCCAGCAGTGCACCTTTCCGCCTTCGACCCGCGCGCACATCAAGAGCCCGCTCCCGGAAATGTCGTTCACGATGAGCCCGGGGATCACTTGTGGCCGCGCGTGATCGAGGGAGCCACCGTTCGGGCTGCGGCCGGTGCCCCAGCAACGGGCGGCGCGCTCGCTGCCGAGCACGCAACCGTAGGTGCTCGCGAGAGCGATGTGCTTCGCGTCGGCGAGGCCTTCCACCTTCATAGGCTTGGTTTGGTCCGGGCCGGGGCCGTTTCCGAGCTGACCTTGGCTCCCCGCGCCCCAACACGACAGGGTGCCGCCCTTCATGATCGCGCAGGTGAAATGGTCGCCGCACTCGAGGATCGACACCGGGCCGCGCGTGTTCGACGGCGCCTTCGGGCCCGTGGGCGCGCCCTCGCCAGTGGGCCCTCCACACGCGACGACGACCAGCGACAAGACACCGAGCCCGAGGATCCCACGCATATCGCGAAGCTACCCGATTTCAGCCTCGCGATGGGTCGCTCGTGCGTTCGCGACGCGATCGCGACGCGGCAGATCGATGGCACTCCCTCGCGACGACGGGAACACAACCAAGAGGGCGAATTGCCTCGTTTTCCTCGACGGTGCGCCCCTCGGAGCGGGGCGCGAGGGGGGCAGAGGCTCGGACCGGGATGCCCGAGCTGACGTTCTCGCAAACATGCGCACCGAGCCCAACGGCACGTGCACGAAGTTAGAGCGTGACGCCGTCGCGGACGGGGGTCGCGAAGTGCTGCTCGATCCGCGTGACGAGATCGGTGAGCTCGGCGGAGTCGGTGGTGGGCAGGTGGACGACGAACTTCACGTAGAGGTCGCCCGCCTCTTGGCCCTTCTTGACGACACCTTTGCCACGCACGCGCAGCACCGTGCCGCTCTGCGTGCGCGGCGGGACCTTGATCGTCACGTGGCCGTCCACGGTCGGCACCTTCACCTTCGCGCCCTCGTAGGCCTCGAGGGGCGTCACGGGGAGGTCGAGCTTGAGGTCGTTACCCTCGCGGGAAAAATGCTTGTGCGGCGCGAGGTGAATAATGAGCGTGAGGTCGCCGGCGGGGCCACCGTTCGGCGACGGACCGCCCTGCCCCGTGAGACGAAGACGGCTGCCCTCGTCGGCGCCGGCGGGGATGCGCACCTGCACGTTCGAGCCTTGCGCCGAGCGCATTTCGACTTGGCCACCACGCACCGCGAGCGCGAAGTCGATCGTCACTTCTTGTTCGTAGTCTTGGCCTTTGGCGGGCCCGCGTCGGCGCCCTCCGCCGAAGAAATCTGCGCCTCCCGCGTTGAAGAGATCTTCCAAGGAGACGCCCCCACCGCCGAAGCCGCCGCCGCCGCCGCCGAAGCCACCGCGACCGCTACGCGACTGCCACTGCGAGTACGCACGCGCCTTCTCGGGATCGAAGCCGTCGCGCAGCCCTTCTTCGCCGAACTCGTCGTAGAGCTTACGCTTCCCCGGATCCCCGAGGGTATCGAACGCGCGATTCACCGCCTTGAACTTGGTCTCGGCCTGCGCATTTCCGGGGTTTTTGTCCGGATGCAGGTCCTTCGCGAGGCGTCGGTACGCCTTTTTGATCGTGTCTGCGTCGGCGGTCTTGGGGACACCGAGCAAACCATAAAGATCGTCAGCCATTCGCGGCGGAAGGTATGTCGCCCCCCTCCCCTCGGCAACCGCCTTCCACCCGCCCGCCATTTCCAGCCGAGCCACCCGACCGAAGCGCACCGTTCTCTCCCATGGGCGGACCACCATCGGGGGGGGTAGGCGATTTTTGGGGAGGCCAAGCTCTGGCTAGGAGGATCGCCCGGAACCGACTCCTGTCGGTGAGGACGTCCGACGACCCTTGGAAGTCCCTGACGAGGGACGACGCCAGAGCGCCGGCATCGCCAAAAAGCGCCTACCTCCCCGAGTCGGGGCGGTGTTGTTGGAGGGAGAGAGGCGGAAGGTCGGGCTCGATGCGCCACGCGACCCCCTCCTTCACGCACACCACCTCGGCGCGGTCCTGCGGATCGCTTCCCGTCACCGCGACGGTGGCCATGTCGCCTTCTTGATGCACCGTCATCGTCTTCGGGCGGAAACGAAGGCCGAAATAGCCCGTCGCGAGCATGTCTTTCGGAGCGATGCGGCGGCCCTCCACCAGGCTCGCGCGTTCGGCGCGCTCTTCGAGGTTCTTCTTCGCCGACTTGCCGAGGAGCTCGTAAGCCTCCCCCATCGCGCGGGAGTCGTCGGTCGCGACCTCCATGCGATCCAAGAAGAGCCTCAGCGCGCCGTCGGGGGTGCCATCGGGAGCGCCTCGTGAGCACGCGACCAGCACGAGACCGACGACGAACGCAGCGAGCCCTCCCGCCCTCACGAAGCGAGGCCCGAGCGGCTAGGGCCCGCGCGATGCGCCCCGATCCGAGCGCGCGTAGAGGCCGGGGGCGTGAGGGCGTGCATCGGGGATGTGTAGCAAACGCGGGCTCAATTTGCCGGAATTTTGGCCATACCTACATTGTATCCATAAGGTGCGGCCGTGCGCCCCGACCGTCCCATCCTGCTCTCTTGGCAAGGCCGCTCCTCCCTCGACGACGGCGCTGCCGCGTCCGCGCACGGAAGCGTCGAGCTTCATCGCAGCGCGTGCGGAGCCGGTCGTTACCTGTTCGGCGACAACCTCGCCGCGCTCGACGAGCTTCGGCAGGAGGAGCGCGGGACCGTCGCTCTCGTTTACATGGACCCGCCGTTCCACACGAACCGGGTCCACGAGCTCGTCGAGACCGGAGATCGCAGCGCTCCCAAGTCGGCCCGCGAGCGGAAGACCGCGTTCGACGATCGCTGGGAGGATCGCGCGAGCTACCTCGAGTCTCTCGGCCGTCGCATCACGCGCGCCCGCGACCTGCTCGCTCCCCACGGCTCGATGGTGGTGCACGTCGATCCGAAGACGAGCCACTACGTGAAGGTCATGTGCGACGAGATCTTCGGCGAAGAGTGCTTCGCGAGCGAGATCGTGTGGCGCTACCGCCGGTGGCCGAGCAAGACGCCGAACTTCCAAAGGGTGCACGACGTGCTCCTTCGCTATCGGAAGGACGCGAAGGCGAAGCCGCGTTGGAACCAGGCCTACGAGCCGCTCGCGGCGTCGACGCGGGCGGTGTGGGGCGACACCAAGCAGCGCGCCGTGTTCGCGGAGAATGGTCATCGTTCGAAGTCGAGCGTGACGGAAGAAGCGTCGCTCGGCGTGCCGATGGGCGACGTATGGGAGATCGGCGTCTTGGCCCCGATGTCACGCGAGCGCACCGGGTACCCTTCGCAGAAGCCGCTCGCGCTCCTCGATCGGCTCGTGACAGCGCTCACCGATCCGGGCGATACGGTCCTCGATCCGTATGCAGGGAGCGGCACGACGCTGGTGTCCGCGGCGCGTCTCGGGAGAAAGTTCGTCGGCCTCGACGCGAGCACTTTGTCCCTCGAGACGTGCCTCGCGCGCCTCGCGGCCGAAGGGCTCCCGCTCGTTCGCGAGGCGAAGGAGCCCCTCGAGACGAACGCGCCCGCCTCCGAGACGCGCCTCCGCGCCGCGCTCACGGCGGGCTCGAGCCAGCCCGATGCCCCGAAAAAAGCGAGCGAACGTGTCGCGAGAAAGAGGTCCGCATGAGCGGAGCGAGCGCGTATCGTAGGGGCCTTCCGTGAGCCCTACGCCCAAGCAACTGGCTGCGTTCGCCGTCCTCCTCTCCATCGCCGGTGCCGTCGTCGGCAGCGTGCTGATGCGGGAGGCCATGCCGTACCTCGCCCTCGTCTCTGCGATGGGCCTCTTCGGGGCCTACCTCGCGCAGTCAGGCGGCGGTGGGCACGAGGCCGCGATCGAAGAGGCGGTGCGGCGCGCGAAGCGAGGCAAAAGGTCCGACGCCCCCGTCGGCGCGCCTCCCTCCGTGACTCGCGTCTACGACGAGATCGCGGACCTCGCCGCGGCGTACGCGAAGCTCGACGCCGAGCGCGAGGCACGCAGCAAAGAGACCGAAGTCTCGGTAAAATCGCTCTACGATGCGACCGATCGATTGAAGCGCGGCGTGGCCGAACAGGCGCGCGCGGCCTCCGATACGGCAGAGACGCTCGGTCGTCTCACGTCCGCCCTCGGCGACATGTCCGTCAAGGTGGACGACGCGGCGAAGGGCGCCAAAGAGTCGAGCGACTCCCTCGGATCGATCGTGCGTCGCAGCGGCGAGGCCACCGACAACCTCGGCGAGCTCGCCGACAGCGTGCGCGCCACCGTCTCGTCGATCGAAGAGATGACGTACTCGATCAAAGAGGTCGCGAAGAACGCGGACGCGCTCTCGCTCACCGCCGAGGAGACCAGCTCCTCGATGAACGAGATGGACGGCTCGATCGATCAGGTACGCTCGAACGCGAACGAGACCTCGCGCCTCAGCGAAGAAGTGGCCCTCGACGCCGACAAGGGCGCCGAGGCTATTTTGAAGACGATCGGCGAGATTTACCGCATCAAAGAGTCATCCCAAGAGGCCGTGTCGGTCATCTCGAACCTCGGCTTCCGCATCGACGCGATTGGCCAGATCGTGAACGTCATCGACGACGTGGCGGAGCAGACGAACCTCCTCGCCCTGAACGCAGCGATCATCGCGGCGCAGGCCGGCGAGCAGGGCAAGGGCTTCGCGGTCGTGGCCGACGAGATCAAAGAGCTTGCCCAGCGCGCCGGTGCGAGCACGCGCGAGATCACCGATCTCATCAAGACGGTGCAAGCCGAATCGAAGAACGCGATCAGCGCAGTGGAGCGCGGCGCGTACAACGTCGATCGCGGCGTGGAGGTCTCCAACGAGGCCGAGCGCGCCCTCAAGAAAATCCTCGAATCTACGCAGAAATCCACCAGCATGGTGCGCGAGATCGCCCACGCGACGGTGCTCCAGGCGAAGGGCTCGCGACAGGTCACCGACGCGATCGGTCGCATCGCGGAGACGGTGCAGCAGATCGCCGCCGCGACCGCACAGCAAGCGCGAGGGGCCGAGCTCATCATGAAGGGCGCCGAGCGCATGCGCGTGATCACTCAAGACGTCGAGCGCAGCGCGACGGACCAAAACGCGGACGAGGTGAAGGTCGCCGGCCTCATGCGCGGCATCGCCACGACCCTCGATCAAATGAGCCAAGCCCACCGCGCCCAAACCGAGAGCGTGCGCAAGCTGCTCGCGTCGGTCGAGGGCATCGAGAACCGCGCCCGCGCCGACGCGGCGGTGCTGAACGATCTCGAGCGCGCGAGCGAGAAGATCAAGCGCGCCGGCTGATCGACGAGAGCATGCGCCGCAAATGAAGGCCCGAGCCCGCGCGGGCGTCGTGGATAGGATCGCCCGCTTCATCGCGCTCCTCGCGAGCCTCGGCGCGCTCGTGCTGCTCGGTTCGGTGCTGCACGCCGCCCTCCACGACGTGTCGCAGGCGTACGACTCTCTCTATTACCACGTGCCTTTCGCGGCCCATTTTGCAGGGATCGTGGGGCCGGACACCTACACCTTCTCGCCGGACAACCAGGAGCGCATCAAGGGCTATGCCCTCCTCGCAGAGCACCTCCAAGGGGCGCTCTACTGGTTAACGGGGAGGCCAGAAGGCGCGAACCTACTCGCGTATCTCTCGGTGCCTTGTCTCGCGGCGTATCTCCGGTTTCGCCATCACGTGCCGGCGGGAGCGGCGGTGCTCGCGCTTTTCGCGCTCCCGATCGTGCAGACCCACGCCACGAGCGCGTATATCGATTTACCGGCGAACACGTGCGCGACGATCTTCCTCTTGGAGGTCACGACCCTCGCGACGGCGAAGCGCGCGCTCCGGCGGCGCGACCTCGTGCTCGCGCTGATTCCGGCGACCCTCGCCGCACAAATGCGTTTTCAGCTCGCGCCGACGGTGCTGCTCGGGCTCGTGATTTTGGCGTGGCGCTCGTGGAAGAGCCGGCACAAAAAGAAGCTCGTTTTGCCTTGGATCGTCGGGTTTCCAATCGTGTACGGGAAGCCGCTCTCGAACCTCGTGCGCTTTGGCAATCCCGTTTATCCGGTGGAGCTCGGGATCTTGGGGCACCCCCTTCCCTTCCACGAGACACGCTATTTTGCGTCGCCTCCGTCGCTCGAGCACTCACCGCAAGCGAAGCGATTTTTGTACTCGCTGCTCGAGGTGGGGCACCCCGCGCTCGGAACACCGGGCCGATGGACGGTGGACCAATATGCCCCGATTGACTCCGAGGCCTATCGCATGGGCGGCACGTTCGCGCCCTGGCTCGTCACGGTCGCGATCCTGCTCTTCGTGTGCGCGGTGCTCGCGAAGGGTCGCGCGCGGGCGCTCGTGGGCGTCTTGCTCGCGCTCACGGTCCTCGTCGCGCCGTCGCCGCAGTCGCACGAGGTTCGGTATTACATGGTTTGGCCGCTGTTCCTCGTCGCTGGGACGCTCGTCGTCGCGATGCGCGAGGGCCGAACGCGGTTCGATCGGGCGGTTCGTTTGCTGTTCCCGCTCGCGGCGAGCGCGGCTTGTTTCACCGTCGCGGCGAGCACGGACTTCGAGTGGGTCGCGCCGTCGGGGAGCCACTTGGAGGCGATGGTGGCGAAGCGCGTGGACCAAAAGACGATCGACGGCATTCGTGACGGCGAGACGGTGTGTCTATGGCGCCCGCCGCTCACGTTCTTTTATGGCGCGTCATTCCACGGTCGGAAATACCACGTGATCGAGGCCGAGGATCCCAACGCGTGCGGCAGCGCGCGACGGATCGAGTGACGCTCGCTCGACCGCACGCGTCCTCGGCAGCAGCGCCCACGCGCTGCAAAGTGCCACCCGACAAATGCGAACGAGCCGCCATCGCGTGCTCCGATGACGGCCCATTTTCACGAGCGACGAGCGCTACTCGACGGTGACGGTCTTTGCCAAGTTGCGCGGCTGGTCCACGTCCGTGCCTTTGAGGTCGGCCATGTAATAAGAGAGGAGCTGGAGCGGGATCACGGTGAGGAGCGGGAGCACCTCCGGCTGCGCGTCCGGCACCTCGCAGATGTCGGCTTCGGCCGGCGGGGCCTGCGTGCCATGGCGAAGGCTCGTGGGCGGGCGCCCCTCGAGGCAGAGGCGCGCCACGTCTTTGTCGCCCTTGGTGCACACCGCGATGACTTGGCCCTCGCGTGCCTTCACCTCTTGGAGGTTCGAGATCGTCTTCTCGTAGTGAATGTCGCGCGGGCACACGACGACGACCGGCATCTCTTCGTCGATGAGGGCGATGGGGCCGTGCTTCATCTCGCCGGCGGCATAACCCTCGGCGTGGATGTAGCTGATTTCCTTGAGCTTCAAGGCCCCTTCGAGAGCGATCGGGTAGCCAGTGCCGCGCCCGAGGAAGAGCATGTCGCGCGCGCGGAGGTGGCGCTTCGCGATCGCCTTGATGCCCTCGGCGTCGGCGAGGACCTCGCGCATCTGCGCGGGCACGTGCCAGAGCGCGTCGAGCACACGGCGCGCCTGATCGACGGGGAGCGTGCCGCGGCGCCGGCCGAGGTACACCGCGAGCATCAGGAGCGCGGCGAGCTGAGTCGTAAAGCACTTGGTCGACGCGACGCCGATCTCGGGGCCGGCATGCGTGTAGAGTGCACCATCCGAAGCGCGCGGGATCGCGCTGTCGAGCACGTTGGCGACGGCGACAACGTGCGCGCCCTGCGCCTTCGCTGCCTTAACCGCCGCCATCGTGTCGAGGGTCTCGCCGCTCTGGCTCACCGCGACGACGAGATCGGTGGGGAGGAACACCGGATCGCGGTAACGAACCTCGCTCCCGATTTCGACGGTGGAGGGGATCCGCGCGAGCTGCTCGATCCAGTAACGGCCCGCCATCGCGGCGTGCGCGCTGGTGCCGCACGCGACGAAGTAGACGCGACCGATCTTCTTCGCGAGCTCCTCCGAGACGCCGATTTCGGCGGCGACGACGTCTGCGTTTTGGAGGTCGATGCGGCCGCGGAGGGTGTCCTCGATCGCGCGCGGCTGCTCGTGGATCTCCTTGAGCATGAAGTGCTTGTAGCCGCCCTTCTCCGCTTGGGTCGGCGACCAGTCGATGCGCTTCGAGGCGCGCGTGACCGGCGATCCGTCGGAGATCTTGGTGATCGAGATGTTGCCCTTCGTGAGGCGCGCCATCTCGCCGTCGTCGAGCAAGATGATGTCGCGGGTGTAAGCGAGGAGAGCGGGGATGTCGCTCGCGGCGAACATCTCGTCTTGGCCGAGGCCGAGGACGAGGGGCGAGTCTTGTTTTGCGACCACGATCTCCTCCGACGAGTCGCCGGTGAGCACCGCGATCGCATACGCGCCGCGCACCTGGGAGAGGGCGTGCCGAACCGCGTCCTCGAGCTTCGTTTTGCCTGCTTTTTGTGCCTCGTCGACCAGGTGGGCCACGATCTCGGTGTCGGTGTCACTCGAGAATTTCACCCCACGGCCCTCGAGCTCGCGGCGGAGCTCGACGTGGTTCTCGATGATGCCGTTGTGGACGACCGCGACCTTGCCCGCGACGTGCGGGTGCGCGTTCGCTTCGTTGGGCCGACCGTGGGTCGCCCAGCGGGTGTGACCGATCCCGGTCGTGCCGGCGAGGGGCGTCTTCTTGAGCGCCGCGTCGAGGTTCGCGAGCTTGCCGACCGCGCGCAGGATTTCTACGCCCTTCCCGGTTTGCACGGCGAGGCCCGCCGAGTCGTACCCGCGGTACTCGAGGCGGCGAAGTCCCTCGACGAGAATGGGGGCCGTGTCTTTAGAACCCGTGTAGGCAACGATTCCGCACATTGGAAAACATTCTCCGGCCGACGGCGCGCCCATCGTGGACGCGCGAACGGCGAGCGTATCTTTCCTAGGGGAAGACGCGAACCAGGAAAAACGGCTCACCGCGAGCGGCGGGCGGGGCGGCCGTGAAAGGCTCGGAGATCGCCGAGATCGTGACACTTTCGGGTGACACGACGAGCCCCGCGAACCTGCTGTCCGCGCGGCTCGCTTCGTCACCGGCGAGGTCGAGCAAGGACCACTGTCCTACGTCAATTCGTGACGGTGGTGGCCGGATTGAGGTGGACGATGATCGCCGAGCGAGCGGCGGACGCGGTGAAGTTTCGCGATTGGCACGAGTCGACCGTCGATTGGTAGGTCGCGCCATCGACGACCCACTTCATCGTCGCCTTGCCGTCGGCCGCCTTGAAGATTTCGACGGCGACGGTCTTCGAGATGGGTGTGGCGCCGAAGCTCCCCGGAGCCGGCGGAATTCCGGGCTCCCCCACGCTGACGGTACCCGCGAGCTTGGTGCGCTCGTGGTCTTCGGGGCGCTCTCGGCGGGCCTTCTCGTCGCGACGGGTGCGAACCACGAACGACTGGGAATTCATGAGTAGTTACCCCTCGCTACGGGCGCTACGGCGACGGGAGGAAATCCCCCGCGCTCTGCCCCCCTCGGCAGCTCTGAGCGAAAGAAGAATCGTCGGCCCGCAGAATCACGCCGCGCGCTGGACGACCGACGCCGACGACGAACGTCCGCTGTGCGCCTCGGGACAATGGATGCGACAACGAAAGGCGTCCGCATCGAGGGCGTGCTCCGCCGGGCGAGGTGCTCCCTTCCCGATGAGGCCAACCTCTCGCAGCGAGCGCGATCGCGGCGAACCGTCTGCTCGCGATCACGGACTCCGCTACCATCGACCGATGCGCTCGACGTTCGGACCACTCGCAGGCTTCTTTCTGCTCGCGCTCGCGGGCTGCAGCGGCTCGGGAAACGCGCCGGCCACCGCTCGCGCGCTCGAATGCCCGGCGGGGAGCACGTTCGACGGTCGTCAATGCATTCGAAACCTCGTCGTGACCAACGTCGCGTGCCCGACGGGGAGCACGTGGGATGGCGCGCAGTGCGTGGGCAAGCTCGCCGCCGCGTGCGGAGAAGGGCTCCACCTCGAAGGCAGCCGAGGGTGCGTCGCGAACGACAGCCCGCCGGAGCCGCCCTCCGTCCCCGGTCCGACGAAGCCCGATGTTATCCCCCCTCCGACCTCCGCGCTCGGGCCCTTCGACCGAGGTGCGGCCGCGATGGCGCTCGGCATCGCCGCGCAGAAGGCGAGCTCGTGCGCGAAGCCCGGAAGTCCTAGCCGGTCGACCCATGTCCAGATCACCTATGCACCGAGCGGCGAGGTGAGCTCCGCGAAGGTCGACGGCCCACCTTACGCCGGAACACCGGAAGGAGGATGCATCGCGACGAAGTTTCGCACGGCGAAGGTGCCGCCCTTCAGCGGCGCTCCCGTCACCGTCGGCAAGAGCTTGAGCGTCCCCTAATAGGCAATCATGGCGCCGGAAGCGCCTTTGCAAAAGTCTGAATCAAGGGCTCGTGTCGTCCGCGATCTTGCCATTGACGAGCCCTACCTTCTCGAGCCTCGTGAGCTTGGGGCGCCCGCGCTCTTTGGCGGCTCCCGACTCACGAACGAGGCCGGCGAAAACGGTGCGGACGGGGTCGGCCGCCCTCGCGTTCGCGGCCACGCCTTGCAGCACGAGCGGCATCGCGAACGTGCGCTCGTCGATCGTGACCCACGTCTTGCCGTCGATCGATCCCTCCCCTTTCACTCTCGTGCCCGCCCCTGCTGGCGTGGCCGTCAACCGAGCAAAAAACGTACTTTCGCTCGAGAAAACAGCCTCCGTCGCGTACGTCGCGGTCGTCGTCGCGACGTTCGCATTCGCCGTCTCGCGGCGGAGCACCCGTACCGTGTCGTTGTCGGCCGGGCGGCACACGGCGAAGAACGGGGCGCCGATGTCGAGCGACGCGCGGGCCATGAGGCAGCCCTCCGCGGCGCGGTCGACGTGCGAGCTCGCGACCGAGATCGCGGACGTCCATGTCACGGCCTGCGTCACGGCGCTCTCGTGCGCGAAGAGCGCCCCGTCGGCCGCGCCGACGAGGTCTCCCCCCGTCGCCTCGAGCGCGAATAGATCGCTGCGCTCCCGCGGCATCGCGCAATCGCCGAGACATCGAAAGGGATATCCGGAGGGTTGAGCCGTATTCGCCCAAGGATCCACGGTGACGTTGACCTTGTTCGTACCGAGGAAATGCGCCCCTGCATCTTTGGCGCGCACGAAAGAAGCCTCGTCGTTCAAGTCGTAGACGCGCGTGAGGTAGCGCGCCTTGGCCGCGTCGCCGGCGCTGGCGGTCACTCCGGCGGCGAAGTTGAGGAACACGACGTGCGGATGACTCGCGGAGATCTCGGAGATGGAGCAAGCGCCGGTCGTCTCCGGAGCGACGAAGCCGATCCGCTTTTCTGCGCCTCCTTCCACGTACTTGGCGAGCTTCGTCGCCCCGCATGCGGTGCCTCCGGTGAGCGCGAACAAGAACTTCCCGCGCAGCTCGTCGAGGCTCGGGGCTTTGCACGGGGCAGCGGTCGCGGCGCGCAGCGTGCGCGCTCCCGGGCACCGCGCGAGCCAGTCGGAGGGGGTAAAGATCGCGCTTCGGCCGACCCCGGAGAGCACGTCATCGAGGATCTGCGCGGTGTGCCCCGCCTCGAAATCGTCCTTCACGTCGATGAAGATAGTGGCAACTTCGTGATTGGGCACTTGGGCGTGGAAAGCCGACAACGCGCGGACACAATCCGAGAGCCGGCGGCAGCTCGTCGAATCGAGCGCGGGAGCGTCGACGTGATAAACGTAGAAGTCGTTCGTAGGGTCCGACTGGAACCGTTTTCCGTTGTGGATGTCGAGCTCCAGGCTCCGCAGTCGGTGCCAAACGAGCTGATCGAACAGCGGTTCGTCGCGCTCGTACGAGTTGTGGGACGACTTCACCTGCACGGCGTCGTAACCCGGGCTCGCCTCTGCGGTCGCGTCGCCTGCCTCCGGCGCAGTCGCGTCGATACCGAACGGCGGCGGCGCCACGCTCGTGTCCGTCGTCGGCGTGGGCCCTCCTCCATCGACCGGCGCAGAGCCGCCTACGGAGCCGCAAGCGATGGCCCACACCAGCGGCAAGAGCGCGAACGCGCACGTCAACGTGCTCCGGAGGCGCGCGGCGTTCCCACCGGCACCTGTCGAAGCGAAGCACGCCATGAACGAGGGACGACGCATATGTCCGAGTGTTTTCGCTCTTTGGCCTGCGCGCAAGCGCCCGTTTACTCCCGGAGAGCGCCGCTGATAGGCTCGGACGGTGAAGACCCGCGCGATCGCCCTCGTTTCTCTCTTCGTCGCCCTCTCGTGGCCGCGCCTCGCCCTCGCGCTCGAGGCCCCGACCGACTGCCCTCCCGGGTCGGTCGGAAAGGTGAGCGGCGCGTTCGCGTTCTGCGAGCCCTCGGTCTGCATCCACGACGGCAATTGCGCGCCGGGCGAGGTCTGCCGCAACGTCCCGCTTTGTGTCGAGGTAGGCACCCTCGCCGACTCGGGGCAGAAGGGCGAAGATCGGCTCATGGCGACGCAGCGCTGCGGCGCAGGCGGGTCGTGCCCCTCCAGCCAAACGTGCTCCACCAAAGATCGTTGCCTATCGAAAGAGAAAGCGCAGAAGCTGGGCCTCCTGGAGACGCCCGCCGCCGCCGCCTCGAGCTCGAGCGCCGCGAGCGCTCCCGAGGCCAAGAAGTCTTCGTGTGGCTGCGACGTGCCTGGCGCTACGACCGAGGGTCGGGGCCCGTTCCAGCTCGCCTTCGTCGGAGCGGCGGTCGGAGCCGTCCTCGTGCGCCGTCGTCGCACCGCGGACGCGAACCACGAACCTGCTCGCGGCTGAGGGACCGAACAGGTCGAAGGACCGAGAAAGGCGCGCGGCGCAGGTGCGCGGCCCGATCGCACGCCAGCTTCTCGGCCCGTCGACCCGATCGGCGCCCGATTTTATGCATTATACACGTTTCTAGCGTGCACGCTTCGCCCGCGATTTGCGCCTCCGCGGGACCAGAAGGTGGCAGCCTACACGCATTCGTGACGAGGATGGCGGGAGCCCACGCGCGCGCTATCCTGTCGAGGTGGGAGAAGACGACCGGAAGGGATACCGCGACGATCTCGGCGCTGCCCTCGAGAAGGTCGCGCGCCTCGAGGAGGAGAATCGTTCCCTTCGCGTCGATCTCGCGCGAAAACACGAGGCTCTTAGACCTGCTCCGCCAGCGTCTGCGGTGCACTCACCGAGCGCGTCCGGCATCTCCATCCTCGGAGCGGGAGCCGTCATCGGCCTCGCGATGGCGCTCTTGGTCGCGCTTCGGGGCAGCTCGTCGCCACCGGTAACGCTGCCGCCGCTCGCGACGATCGTCGCGGCGCCGGCTCCGTCGCTCGTGCTCCCAGCGCCCTTTCACCTCTACGACGCCATGCCTTCGGCGACGGTCGCACGCCCCACCGCAGGCCCGAACGAGCGCTACGTCGAGGTTCGCTCCAGCCCGCCCGGGGCGACCGTCGAACGCGCCGGCAAGGTCATCGGCAAGACGCCGCTCTTCGTCAACGTGACGGACAACTCGGCCGGGGCGTGCTCACCGGGCGTGTGCACGGGAGGCGCCTGTGTCGGCGCGACGTGCAGCGGAGCGGAGTGCACCGGAGCGACCTGCTCGGGCGCGACGTGCAGCGGGCAAACATGTCCCCGCGGCTTCACGTGCCGCGGGGGTGGCGCGTGCACGAGCTCCGCCTGCACCGGCGCGTCTTGCGCGGCAGGGTCGTGCCCGAACGGCGCAGGAGGAACGTGCAGCGGCGGATCGTGCACCGGCGGAACGTGCGAGGCGGTCACGCCGATCGTGCTCGTCCTCGGCCCCGAGCGCGCGAAGCTCGACCTGACGGCGGACGCGCCGGTGGTCGGTCACCTGTTTCTAGGCCGTAAATTCCCGTGAAACGCCTTTGCCGCGCAGGTGGCACACGGCTATGGTGCCGTCTATGCGCCCTCGTCGGTTCCTCGTCGCCTTGGCTCTCGGAGCGTGCTCGGTGCTCGCCGCCTGCTCCGCCGAGAGCGACCCGGAGGGCGACGATCCGTCCCTCTCGGAGGAGAACGCGGTGAGGGTGGACACGAGCTCGCCCCAGGCGCGCGCGCAGTACGACGCGAACGTGGCATTCGTAAATGGCTATCGTGCGCGCTGCACTGCGCCGCGCACGGGCAAAAAACGCGTGCTCGTCACCGGGTTCGGTCGATTCCAATCGATCACCGACAACGCGACAGGGCGCATGGTCGCGGGGCTCCTGCCCGGTCTCGCCTACCCGGAGACGGCAGCTCCGCCCGCGGGCGAGATCGATCCTCCCGCGAAGCAGCTCGCCGTCGGCTTCGGCACCGTGCGCCTGCCCATCAGCGGCGACGTCGAGGTCTGCGCGATGGTGCTCCCCGTGTTTTGGGACCTGGCCGCCGTGCTCGCGGCCAAGGAAATCGAGGCGTTCGGCCCCGACATGGTCCTCATGAACGGCGTCGCCGGCGGCCGCCAAGACGTGTGGATAGAGCTCGGAGCGGTGAACAAAGCCGCCACCTTGGACGACGGCTCGGACCAGCTTCGTCCTCTGCCCGACGATCCGAGCCGGCAAGCGCCGATCCTCACCCGCGGGCCCGCCGAGCGCGCCAACCTGCTCTCGTGGTCCTCGACCCTCGCCGCCGCAAAGGCCTCACGCGAGGCGAGCGCGGACGAACGCGAGGGCGGCGTTCGCTTCGGCGACGTGGTGCTCGGCGCGAAGCTCGCGGGCTATCCGCGAGGGTCGAACACCTACCTCTGCAACAACATCACCTACGTCGTGGGTTACCTCATGGACAACCCGGGAACGACCGTGAGCCTGCTCCGCGCGAGCGTGCGCGTCGCCGGCAAGTCGAACGACGTACGCGCTCGCATCTCCCGCGACATGCGCACCACTCCGCGCGTCTTCATGCATTGGCCGAGCGAGCTCGCACGTGTGCATACTGCACGTGGCCGCGGTCTGATGCTCGGGGTGATCGACGCCCAAATCGCGCATCCGACGAGCGACGCACCGACCCGCGGAAAGAAGGCCGACGCGGCCCCCGATCTCGCTGGCGGTCCGACGTTTTAGCCCTCGAGCTTCGTCGAGCACGCGCGCGCGGAGCCCCGGCCGTAAGGCCACCAGCCCTACGCTTAGACGTGCTTCTCGAGCGTCGTGAGCTCGCGCTCGATCGCAGCCAGCTCCGACTCGAGACGCGTCTTCGCCCCCGCGAACTCGGTCGCGTCGCTCGCCGTGCGCGCGTCCGAGAGCGTGCTCCGCGCCTTCGCGAGCTTCACCGTGACCGCGTCGATCTTCTTCTCGATCTCGCTCCGACGCAGCCCGAGGCTCGGAGCGGTGGCGAGCATGGCGCGGAGGTCGGAGATCCGCTTTTCGCTCTTCGCCAGCTTCGCTTCGGTGGCGTCGTCGAGCCCCTTTTGCGCCTCGGCGAGCACGTTTAGCGCGGCGCCGGCTTTGTCGGCTGCCTCGGCTTGTGCCTGCGCAGCCGAGCGCTCGTAGGCCTCGAACGCCTTCGCCTGCTTGGCCTCCGCCTCGCGCCGAGCCTCTGCCGCGTGCTGCTGGGCCTGCTCGGGCGTTTTATGGCACGCCATAACCCCAATGAACGCGCACGACGCGAGGGCGATAAAACGATGATCGACCATGGCCACTTTCTCCTTGGGGCGGCGACGCCCGCTCTCGACACCATTGCGAACAGAATGCCGCCCCCCACTGCCCGAGCTCGGCGCGCGGACGAGCCGAGAAGGCAGAACGATGGCAATTTTGCGACGATCGACAGACGAGCCCCCGGGAACGGCGGCTCTCCAGCGCTCCTTGACCGGACACTCGGCGCTCATTTGTCCGGGCGGCCGCACATCGTGGCCTTTGGTGTCCGGCGCACCGTACGACAAAGATGCAGATGGACTGGTTCTCCACACGTTGTTCGCGCGACTGTGGGAAGACCCACATTGGCGCCGGCGAGCACTGCATTTCTCGACGACCACTCGATCGCGCAACGTCGCGTTCGACCACGACCGTCGCGCCGGAACGAAAGAAGCGGCAGGAGCGCTAGGCTCGGCCGCTTCACTTCGACGCAATCGTCGACGCCGCTCAGCCGCCGCGCGTGCGGCTACGGTCATCGCTCGACGAACGATCTTCGTGCCGCGGCTCGCTCACGTCGCGCCCAAAGCTGCGCAGCACGTGACGAATCTTGCGGAGCCACTCCTCGCGCTCGAGGTCGGCGTTCATATGAACGTTGGTGCTCATCACTTGTCTCCTCGGATATCGGGCGGGGGAACGTCTTTGAGGTCGGGTGGGGG
>JAAFHV010000080.1:0-5918 GCA_013297655.1 Myxococcales bacterium
CGGCGACGGGCGCGTTGGGCCCCTCGTCGGCGCGCGCCTCGGCCGGCACGAGGGCGATCGACGTCACACAAAGCATGGAAACTACGACAAAAAGCGACCGGCGCATAACCCCTGCTCCTCTCGAGGGAGAGCTCCCTCTCGAGACGTAGGTGGGGGCATGCGCCGGCGATTATGAACGTCGCGATTTTTTCTTCGCGCGCGTCCGGTGACGCCTCACTTGCAGGACGCGATCTTGAAGTCCGGCTCGGAGCGAAGATCGACCGACGTGTTGCTCGAGTAGCGCCCGCCGCCTGCGTATTGCTGCTTGGCGGTCACCTCGAGGAGTCGGCAGAACGAGTCGCCGGCGACCTGCGCGAGCACGATGGAGTCGCGAATACGGTGGGTGGGAAAGCCGATGTCGTTCTTGCGAATGTCCCAGTCGCCGAACGTCTGGCTGATCTTGAGCACCTTGTAGCTCTTCGAGCCGAACGCGGTCTTCACCGCGGCAGACACGTTCGGATCGGCGAACTTGCCGGGCTTGTATGCCACCTTCGCTTGCGACGCTGTGACGGCGGCGGGATAGCCCTTTGCTGCGGTCTCGATCGGCGCGAAGAGCTCGGCCGGGAGCGGCTTGCCCATCGCCTGGAACAGCGCCTCGTACGGACCTTTGAGCGTCGCGATGTACTCGGCGGGGGCCTTCATCCGCTTGAGCTGACCCTCGTAGGTGGTCTCACCGTTCTTCACGCGGTTCACGCTCGAGTCGACCTCGCCGCCGAGCTTCTTCCCGTTCGCGATCGCGCGGGCCTCGAGGAACGGGACGAGCACGGTCTTCCATTCCGCGGCGTTCTTGCAATTCTCGGCCTTGTCGCGGCCGTAGTAGCTGCTCGCGTCGACGAGGGCGTATTCCTTGTCGCACTTCGCGGCGAACGCGGTGAGCTTCTCTGCCGCCTTCCACTTCGTGAGCATCTGCGCGGCGTCGAGGGAGTACGAGTACGTGCCGCGGGCGGCCTTCACGAAGCCGAGGGCGTCGCCGTTGTCGCGCACGTCCGTCCGGTAGGCCTCTTCTGCGGCGGCCTTGTTTTTCAGGTTCGTCGCGTTCTGCGAGCGCTCGCCTTGCCACTTCTTGAGCGTGGTCTCGAACTCGCCGACCCATTTGGCGTAGCTCTCGTACATCGGATCCTTGCGGTCGGCGGCGGGCACCTTGTCGAGGCGCTCTTTCACCGTCTTCAGCTTCGACTCGTACTGCCCCATTCCCTGCGATACCTCGTAGTCCGAGTCGCCGTCTTTGAAGGGGCGAGTCTTGAGGTCGACCTGCTTCTTCCAGTAATCGAGCGATTGCAGCGTGGTCTTGCCTTCCTCGGAGATGGCGTGCGCGAGGGGAGCGGCGAGGAGCATCGAGAGGGCGAGGGCAGACGCGGCAAAACGCTTCATGGGATACGGAACCTCCAGGGACGGCGGAGGCGACGCGCCTCACGACCGATTCGGTGGTTCGTACGGAGGTGGCGGCTTCGTCCCTCCCTCGCCGGACGCGCTTTAGCGGGGCGAGACGCTCGCGAGACATTCGAGACGGAAGCGTCGCCCGCCGTGAGCGCGCAGGTCAGCGGCCGTCGTCTTCCGCTTTTTCTTTCTTGCGGCATTTGCCGGGGGCGGAGTCGGCGAGCGCGTTGCCCACCATCTGCGCGGCCTCGCGGCTCTTTCGTGATGCGCCCTCGAGCGCGGCGTGCACCCTCGCGAGATCGTCCTTCGCGTTGTCCTCGCAGAGACGCGCGACCCAGGTCTCGAGGGTGAGCGCGTGCGACTCGCCGAGCACCTCGCGCGGGGTCGCGAGGAACGCGTCGAGCTTGGCGATCCCGGGCTTCACGCGCGCATGGACATCGAGCGCCTTCCACATGCGCGGCACGTCGGCGAGGCGAGCGGGGGCGCCGTCGAGGAACGCGTTCATCGTGCGCTCGTCGACCTTGGTGCTCCACTCCTTCTCGAATCGCTCGAAGTAGCTGTCGGCGTAGTGACGATGAAGGCGCCCGCGAGACTCGGCGAGCACGGTGAGGGTGGCCGCGCGAAGATCGGGATCGGCGGTGGCGAAGGCGCGCCGTGTCTCTTCCTCGAGCACCGTACGAGCCGAGTCCCACGTCGCTCCGACGAGCGATCGCACGGCCTCTTTGTAGAGCCGCGGGTTCGACTCGAAGCCGCGCACGAACGCCCGAACGTCTTCCGGTCGCGCGTACGAGAGGGTCGCCGCGACCTCGCTCACGTAGCCCGGATCCGAAGCGCTCGTGAGCTCGTGGAGCAGGCGGGAGCGCCCTTCCTTCGTCGCGAGCGCGTACGCGGCGAATGACGGGTTGCACGTCTCCTTCGGCTTGCCGCGCGCGTCGCGGAGGGAAGGGCATACGACCCGCGCGACGAGCTCGGGATGCGCCGATCGTCTCGGATCCCACTCCCCGGCGCGCGCCTCCGCGAGCAGCTTCATTCCGATGTCGAGCCGAGGCACGCGCGAGAGCATGCGCGGCTTGGCGCAGGTGGTCTCGTCGCCTTGGCACAGCGGGCCGCGCGCGAAGAGCACGTCGACGAGCTTGTCTTGCTCGCGCGGTGCGAGCTCCCAAAAACGCTTCGCGACGAACGCGTCGAACGCGGAATCGGCCCGAAAAATCGCCGAATCCCGCGGAACCAACGCGAGCTTCTTCGGGTCGCGGTGGAGCGACTCGATCCGCGGGAGCTCGTTCACGAGCCAGGTGCGCATCTTCGCGCGGAGCTCGCGTCCGTCGGCGCGGGCCTCCAAATCGAGCACCGCGAGGCGTACCTCGGCTGCCGCTTCGAGGCCTCGCGCCTCGCGGCTCTCGTTCGAGACCTTCGCCTCTGCGCGCCAAACCACGACCGAGCCGCGACCAGGGCGGGTTCGCGTGAGCCACTCGAAGCGCTTCTCGATGTCCGCGTCGGACGAGGGCGCCGGCCCCGCCATCGCCTTCTCGGTCGCGTCGTCGTACCCGTCGAGCACCGCGATCATCACGGGGTAATAAGGAATCTCGGCGAACCTGCGCTCGCGCGTCTCGATGACGAGGCGCTTGCCGCCGGCGTCGATGCGAGCGCGCGGATCCGCTGCGAGCGGCTCGTAGCGCACGAAGATCTCCTCGAGCGGCTTCATCGCGAGGGCGAACGCTTCGTCGTCCTCCTTTTTTACCGCGTCGAGGGTGCGCGCGAGCGACGTGAGCGCCGAGACGAGCGCGGCCTCGTAGGCGGTCGGATCGTTCGACAAGAGCGCAGCGTCGACATGGAGCACCAGCGTGCGCCCGGACACACGCGCCACCTCGCGGCCCGCGGCCTTCAATCGCGCCGACCGCGGATCGAAGCCCGGTTTGTCCGGGGCCGGATCGACGACCACCGGAGCGTCGGCGTGGACCACGATCCGCGGCTCGCTCGGACCGCACGCAATCGCGGACAACATGCCGAAAACAAGAGCAAATTTGCGATGCTTCATGATCAATAGCGCTGCGGTCCGCGAGGGGCCTGCGGGCCCGTACCCTTGTTCGGATCGGTCGGCGCGGCGGGCGCGATCGGCGCGATCGGTCGGTCGCCCGGCTTGCGTGGCGTGGGTGGCTTCTTCGCCCCCGGATGTCGTGTCGCGCTCGGATCTTTCTTCGGGCACCCGTCTTGGAAGATCTCGGTCAGCAGCTCGCCGGGGTGCTTCTTCCGTCGCTCCACGAGCGCGCGTGCGACCTCGGCGACCCCCGCGTCGTCGTCCTCGGCGCAGAGCTTGTCGCGCAGATCGGTGAACGTGGTGTCGTGGCCCTGGGCGCGGCGCTCGTCCGCGCGATCCAGGAAGCCGTCGAGACGCGTGAGGAATACACGCATGCGAGGCACGCCGCGCGACGTCTCGGCGAAGGCGGGGAGCACCTCGGGGGTGGCCTCGACCGCCTTGTCGCCGTAGCTCATGAACCGCTCGTAGTCTTGGAGGGTGAGCGCGCCCTCGAACTGGTCGGCGAAGCGCGCGAACACGTCCTCCGCGCCGCGGTAGGTGAGGGCGCGCGCGACCATGTAGGCCACGTCTCCGCGTGCTTGCGGGAGCGCCCGCACCAAGCTCCGCGCTTCGGACACGAACGTCGCGTCTCCGGTCCCGAGGGCCGCGTCCGCGACGGCGTCGATCGCGACGGGAAAGAGCTTCGTTCCCCAGGTTTCGCGGACGGCGTCGAACGTGTTGCCGATGTGCTCGCGGTCGCGTGTGAGGCGGCCGAAGAGGATGCGCGCGAACGCGAGGTCGTCTTCCTTCTTGGCGTAGGCGACGAGCGCGCGTCGCACGGTGACGTCTTCCCGCGCGAGCACGTAGAGCTCCTCCCCGCAGTACCCGCTCCGTGACGTCGCGATGCGGTTTCCGCTCCGCACGCGCTCCTCCGGGCACACGACCGTGTGCACCACCGGAGAGGCCGTATCGAAGCCTTGGCCGCGGCGTTTCCACGCGCTCAATGTCTCGATCGCGAACGCGCTGCGGTCGAAGCTGGGGAGCACGTAGCGCGTGGCGGCGCCGTTCATGCTCGCGCGCGTGAAGGCCATTCGTGCGCCAGCGAGCGCGTCGTCGTCACCTAGCTTCGCGAAATCGGAACGCAAAAACGCGGAGTAGCGCGCCTCGGCGCGGCGGAGGCTCGCGTCCCTCGGGGCGCTCGCGAAGAGCTCCGGGTGGTGGATCGCGACCTCTTGGAGCACGTCGCCGCCGTTGACGACGAGCTCGTGGCGAACCTTCGTCGCGAGCGGCGGGTTGTCCTTCGCGACGAGCGCGAGCAGATCGAGGAGCGAGAGCGTTCGATCGGCTAGATAAGCCAAGCGCGCGCGGTCGTCGCGTGGGATCCCGTCGTGATCGACGAGCGCGGTGAGGTAGGCCTCGCGCTCGGCGGGGGGCACGTCCTCCGCGCGGCGAGCGGCGTAGCGTGCGCGCCGCTTTTCTTGCTCGCGACCACGCACGAGGTACGCAAAATCACCGCTCGCGATAGGCGGCGCGCCGGTTCGCGACGTGCTGCAGACGATCTTCCGCCCGTCCTCGCTGAGCTTCAGCTTTACGTCGTGCGCGAGCGGCTCGTACACGAGGGCGACCTCCGCGAGGGCCGCCGTCGCGAGCACGAACCCCTCCTTGTCACGCGTCTTCTCGGCGTCGAGGCCGCGCGCGAGCGACTCGAGCACGTCGGCGACGTAAGCTTCGCGAGACTCGGTGTCCTCCGGCAAGAGGGCGAGATCGATCGAGAGCGCGATCGGCCCCTGCGCGACCTTGTCGACCGCCTCGCGTGCCCGCTTCGCGCGCATCGCCTCCGGGTCGAACGGGAGCTTTCGTCCGCGCGTATCGACGAGGACGACGATGACCGTGGACGGAGCCTTCGGGGGCTCTTTGGGCCCGCACGCCGCGCTCACGGCTCCGATTGTGAGGGTGGCCGCCAAGAGCCAGCCCCGCGCCCAGGTATTTTTCGAGGGTTTCGCCACCGGAGCGGAAGGATACGCGCGCGCTCGCTCGTCGTTTAGGTTTTTCCCTGTTCACGCCCGTAGAAAGCCTCGAAGATCTGTCGTCTCTTTTCTCTCGAGGTGTGCCGGATGCGTCGAGCTCATTGGATTCTCGCCCTGACGATTGCCACTTTTGCGCTCGGATGTCCGGGCCAAAAGCCGGTGGAGAGCCCCCACGCTCCCGTCGCGCAAAAAGAAGAAGAGGGCCCGATCGTCTGGCGCCAATCGAAGAGCGGGCTCGGGTTCCGCCTCAGCCAGGCCGACGGTGACAGCGCCGACAAGCGCACGAAACAAGCGGTGACGACGCCCCTCGACGAGAAGGAGACACAAGCGCTGCTCGCGCGCGTGAACCCGATCAAGACCGCGCCGGAGGACGTGGTGCCCTTCGCGCTCCGCGCCAAGTCGCTGCCCCCGCCGATCACCGGCGAGACGGTGAAAGAGCCATTCCCTCCGCCCGCGGGCCC
>JAAFHV010000080.1:5928-33882 GCA_013297655.1 Myxococcales bacterium
GGGCCCCCCCCCCGCCGAAGTGGCGACAGGTCCGCTCAAGGTGGAGCGCGCGCTCCCGAAGGGCGACGTGCCGCTCGCTCCCCATCTCGCGGTCACGTTCTCGCTCCCGATGGTGCCGCTCACGTCGCATCAAGAGCTCGCGAAGCTGCCCTCGCCGGTGAAGATCTCGCCGGAGCCGAAAGGGGAGTGGCGTTGGCTCGGCACGCAGACCGTGATGTTCCAGCCCGATCCTCGCTTCCCGATGGCGACCGAGTACACCGTCGACATCCCCGCCGGCACCAAGGCGATGAACGGTAAGTCGCTCGAAAAAGCCGAGCATTGGACGTTCAAGACGCCGCCGCCCCGTGTGCTCGCGGTCTCACCGGATGGCTCGTGGAACACGGAGGACGCGCTCCTCTTCGTCGAGCTCGATCAGGCGGTCGACTCCGCGAAGGTGCTCTCCCACATTCGTGTCTCGGGCGGAGGGCAGGCGAACATCCCGGTCCACCTCGCGTCCGACGCCGAGATCGAGAAGGACAAGTCGATCGCTTACCGCATCGAGCACGCGGAGAAGGGGCGCGCGTTCGCCTTCAAGCCCGATCGTCCGTTGCCGCTCGGCACCTCGTTCACCGTGAACGTCCCGAAGGGCACACCGTCCGCCGAGGGCCCGCTCCCGACCACGAGCGATCACGTGGAGAGCTTCTCGACCTACGGCCTCATGAAGATGGTCCACAGCTCTTGCACGCAGAAGGAGCCGTGCGAGCCGGACGACGGGATTCACCTGTCGTTCTCGAACCCGGTGCAAGCCGCCGCGTTCGAGCCCGCGAGCGTGGTCATCGATCCGCCGGTCGCGCGCGCGAAATTCGTCACCTCCGGCAACGGGATTTCGATCCAGGGCCGCATGAAGGGAAAGACGAAATACAAGGTCACGGTGAAGGCGGGCCTGAAGGACGTCTTCGGTCAGACCCTCGCCCAAGATGCCACCGCGGACGTGTTCGTGGGGCGCGCGACTCCCGCCTTCTTCGAGGAGGATCGCTCGATGCGGGTGCAGGATCCGGGCGGTAAGTCCGAGAGCCTCGTGTTCACGGTGAACCACAAAAGCCTTCGCGTGAGCCTCTACCAGGTGACGCCGCGCGACTTCGCGGCCTACGAGCTCTTCCGCCGCGAGTGGGACTATCACCAGAAGCGACTGCCGGTGCCCGGCAAGCTGATGCAGAGCACCGTCGTCGCGGTGAAAAACGTGCCCGACGATCTTGTCGAGACCCACGTCGATCTGTCGCCCGCGCTCACCGGCGGCGTCGGCAACGTGATCGCGATCGTAGAGCCCACCGTGCAGCCAAAGCGGCCCGAGTACCACGAGTGGTCGCGGCAGTGGATCCAGGTCACCAAGCTCGGCGTGACCACCGTGCACGAGCCCGGCGAAGGCATCGCGTGGGTCACCGATCTCGCGACCGGTGCCCCCGCGGCGGGCGTGAAGGTGGGCATCGACGGACGGGAGGTCGCGACCAGCGCCGCCGACGGCCTCGCGCACTTCAAGGCCGAGTCGATCCATTTGCTCACCGTGCAACGCGGCAGCGACGTCGCGTTCCTCGGCGGCCGCGACAACCCGTTCTACACGAGCTACTCGCCGTACAACGACGTTCGCTGGTTCTCCTTCGACGACCGCAAGCTCTACAAGCCGGGCGAGGAGGTTCACCTGAAGGGCTGGCTCCGCTCCGTCGACCTCGGGAAAAAGGGCGACGTGACCTACCCGAAGGAGCTCTCCGGCAAGGACGTCACGTTCACCGCCTACGACGGTCGCGGCAACGAAATCGCCAAGGGTAAAGCAGACTTGGACCCTGCCTATGGGTTCGACCTCGGCTTCAAAATCCCGGACAACGGCAACCTCGGGTATGGCCGGGTGCAGCTCCATTGCGGCGGCGAGAGCCACTCTCACGACTTCCGCATCGAGGAGTTTCGCAGGCCCGAGTTCGAGGTCTCGATGACGACCGGCGAGGGCCCCTACTCCGTCGGCAAGCACGCGATCGCCACCGTCGCCGCGAAGTACTTCGCGGGCGGCGGGCTCCCGAACGCGGAGACCACCTGGACCGTCTCGGGTGCCGACGCGCACTACTCGCCGCCGAACCGCTCCGACTACCTCTTCGGTCGCGGCGGTGGGTTCTGGTACGGCTACTTCCGCCGCGCTCGCGGGTACGGCTACGGCTCGACCTCGTCGTATGGTCGCGGCTCGGTGCCGAGCTACGAGACGCTCAAAGGTGCCACCGGTCCGGACGGCGTGCACCGCGTGCGGGTCGACTTCGACGGCGTGGCCCCCGCCTTCCCGCGGATGCTCAGCCTCGACGCGCGGATCCAAGACGTGAACCGCCAAGAATGGTCGGCGCACGGCAACATCTTGGTTCACCCGTCGAGCACGTACGTCGGCCTCAAAATTCCGAAGACGTACCTCAAAGAGGGGGAGGCCATTCGCCTCTCTGCACTCGTCACCGATCTCGAAGGAAAAGCCCTCAAAGGTCGTAAAATCAAGGTCGAGAGCGCGCGCCTCGAGAGCGAGCAAAAGGGCGGCGAGTGGGTCGAGAAGGAGCTCGATCAAGCCGCGTGCGACCTCGACTCCGACGACGACGCGCGCCCGTGCGAGCTCGCCACGAAGCAGGCCGGCCTCTACCGCGTCCGCGCCACGGTGGTCGACGAGTACGAGCGAAAGAACCAGACCGAGACCGACATTTACGTCTACGGCCAAACGGAGAAGGACCGCGACCTCCGCTCCGAGACGGTCACCATCGTCCCGGACAAAAAAGAGTATGCGCAGGGCGACACCGCCGAGCTCCTCGTCATGTCGCCGATCGCCCCCGCCGAGGCGCTCCTCACGCTCGAGCGCGCGGGTGTGGTCCGTGAGCGCCGGTTCCGGATCGAGAAGACCACCGAGAGCGTGCAGCTCAAGCTCGACGGCGACTTCGCCCCCGGCGCGACGGTCAGGCTCCATGTCGTCGGCAGCGCCGTCCGCGAAGATGCACAAAACAAGGCCGATCCGTCGCTCCCGCGCCGCCCCGCGTACGGTCAGGGCAGCGCGCAGCTCACGATCCCGCCCGTCGATCGCAAGATCGAGGTGAAGATCAAGCCGCGCCAAGAGCGCGTCGATCCGGGCGCGCAGGTCGTCGCCGACGTCACGTTCCTCAAAGCGAACGGCGAGCCGCTCCCCGAGGCGCGGGCGGCGATCGCGGTCGTCGACGAGTCGGTGCTCGCGCTCGCGGGCTACACGCTCCCCGATCCGATGGGCGCGTTTTACCCCACGCGTGGCGCCGGCACGGCCACCCACGAGCTGCGCGAGAACGTTCGAATCGCGGAGCCAGGTAGCCTCCGCGAGACGGTCACCGAGGTCCGCGGAGGCAGCGGGTTCGGGCGTGGATCGGGCTCGGCTCCCGGCGACATGCGACTGTCGTCGAAGAGCGCGGAGTACGCCGCCAGCCCCCCGAAGGCTTCCCCAACGCCGATGGCCAGCGCGGCGGCAAAGCCGGACATGGCGCGCGAAAAGCGGAAGGTCGTCACCCTCGCGGAGGCCACCATCGAAGGTCGCGAAGAGGACGCCAACCAGAACACCCCGATCCAGGTCCGCAAGGACTTCCGCGCCCTCGTCGCGTTCCTCCCGAAGGTCGCCGCCGACGGCAAGGGCCACGCCGAGATCGCCTTCAAGCTGCCGGATAGCCTCACCCGCTACCGAATCATGGCGATCGCGGTCCACGGCGAGCACGACTTCGGAAAAGGCGAGGGCACCGTCACCGCGCGACTTCCGCTCATGGTGCGACCTTCGCCGCCGCGGTTCTTGAACTTCGGCGACGTGTTCGAGCTCCCCATCGTGCTCCAAAATCAGACCGACAAGGCGATGACCGTGAAGCTCGCGGCGCGCTCTACGAACGCCACCCTCGACGATCCGCGTGGACGCAAGGTGGTGGTCCCGGCGAACGACCGCGTCGAGGTCAGGCTCCCGGCGCGCGCACAAAAACCAGGTCGCGCGCGGTTCCAAATCGCGAGCTCGAGCGGCGACAAGGCCGACGCCGCGGAGGTCGACCTCCCGGTGTGGACGCCCGCGACGACGGAGGCCTTCGCGACCTACGGCGTCGTCGACAAGGGCGCCGTCTCTCAGACCGTGACCATGCCGAAGGGCGTCGTGAAGGAGTTCGGCGGCCTCGAGGTGTCCACCTCGTCGACCGCGCTCTCGGCGCTCACCGACGCGGTGCTCTACCTCGTCAAGTACCCATACGACTGCGCCGAACAGCGCGCCTCACGCGTGCTCGGCATCGCCGCGCTCCGCGACGTGCTCTCCGCGTTCAAGGCGAAGGGCATGCCCTCGCAGGACGCGATCCTCGAGTCGATGAAGATCGATCTCGCGGAGCTGAAGCAGCTCCAAAAGTACAACGGCGGCTGGGGGTATTGGCGCTCGCGGGAGGACGATCCGTTCGTCACCCTCCACGTGACGCATGCGCTGATTCGCGCGGAGAAGAAGGGCTACAAGCCCGATCCGAACACGCGAGTACGTGCGCTCTCGTACCTGCAGAGCATCGAGTCGCACCTCCCGCACTGGTACAGCCCCGAGTCGAAGCGCGCGATCGTGGCGTATGCCTTGTTCGTCCGCGAGCTCGCGGGGAACGCCGATCCGCAGAAGGCACACTCGCTCATCGTCGAGGCGAAAGGGGTCGAGAAGCTCTCGATCGAAGCTCTCGGCTGGATCTTGCCGACCCTCAACGGCGACCCGCAATTCAAGGGCGACGTGACCCAGATCCTCGCGTTCCTCGCCAACCGCGTGACGGAGACCTCCGGCGCTGCGCACTTCACCTCGTCGTACTCCGACGGCGCGCACGTGCTGCTCCACTCCGATCGCCGCGACGACGGCGTGCTCCTCGAGTCGCTCATTCGCGTCGACGAGAAGAACACCGTGATTCCCAAGATCGTGACTGGCCTCTTGGCGCACCGGAAGCGCGGGCACTGGGGCAGCACGAACGACAACGCGTTCATCCTCCTCGCGCTCGATCGCTACTTCAACACCTACGAGAAGGTCACTCCCGACTTCATCGCTCGCGCTTGGCTCGGACCGACGATGGTCGCGGAGCACGCGTTCAAGGGCCGCACCACCGAGCGCGATCGCGCCGACGTCCCGATGAGCTTCCTCGCGCAAGCGGGCGATCGTCCGCAGTCCTTCGTGGTGGGCAAAGAGGGCGAAGGCCGCATGTACTACCGCGTGGGCATGCAGTACGCCCCCGAGGATCTGCGCCCCCCGCCGATCGACCGTGGCTTCGTCGTCACGCGCAGCTACGAGGGCGCCGACGAGCCCAAGGACGTGTCGATCGACAAGGACGGCGTATGGCACGTGAAGGCTGGCTCACGCGTGCGCGTCCGCGTCACGATGGTCGCCAACGCGCGTCGCTACCACGTCGCGCTCGTCGATCCGCTCCCCGCGGGCTTCGAGGCGATGAACCCCGCCCTCAAGACCACCGGGCCGATTCCGGAGGATACGTCCAACGATCCGGCGAGCAAGCGCGGCTCGTGGTGGTGGGGCCGCTGGTACGAGCACGAGAACATGCGCGACGAGCGGGTCGAGGCGTTCACCTCGCTGCTCTGGGAAGGTGTCCACGAGTACGTGTATGTTGCACGTGCGACGACGCCGGGTGTGTTCGTCGTGCCTCCGCCGCGCGCGGAGGAGATGTACATGCCGGAGACGTTCGGGCGCGGAGCGGGCGATCGGGTCGAGGTGCGCTGACACCGCGGAAACGTCGCGCCCAGCTCGTCGCCTGACGAACAAAACAGGTCCGGTCCGCGCGGCCGGACCTGTTGCGCCTTTGGCGCGCCTTTCGCGTCGAGGGTGTTGAAGAAAAAGGAGCCGGTGTCGTCCAAGGTCCGCTCGTCGAGGTCCAACTGGCCTCGAGGGGTGGACGTGGGGACCTCTTAGGGATTAGCCTGCGCCCGAATTCGTGGTGATTTCCATCCCCGAGAGGTGATTTCGATGTCTTCATTCGGCTTTTCCAAGCTTCGCGCCGGCGTCGCTCCCGTCGTCGCCGTCATGCTCGCGCTCGGTACCGGTTGTGGTGGCGTGACCGCGTTCCAGGGGAACATGGCGATCGCGGCTACTCCGCCCCCGCCGCCCCCCCCGCCGCCGGTCGTGGCCGCGCCGCCCCCGCCCCCCGAACCCGTCAAGAACGTGGAAGTGAAGAACGACCACATCGAGATCCACCAGAAGATCCAGTTCGAGCAGGGCAAGGCGATCATCAAGTCGGAGAGCTTCGGCCTCCTCAACGAGATCGCGGACGTCATCAAGAAGAACCCGCAGATCCACAAGATCTCGATCGAAGGTCACTCCAGCGCCGAAGGCGACGCGGGCATGAACCAGAAGCTCTCGGACGAGCGCGCCAAGTCGGTCCGCACGTACCTCGTCGACAAGGGCGGCGTAAAAGCCGACGCCCTCGTCTCCAAGGGCTTCGGCGAGACCAAGCCCATCGCGAGCAACGACACCGACGACGGCAAAGAGAAGAACCGCCGCGTCGAGTTCGTGATCGTCGATCCGGCTCCCAAGGCTGGGGCGACCACCACCACCGCAGCTCCCGCTCCCGCCGCGCCGGCCACCCCCGCGTCCGTGAAGCCCGCCGCGTCCACGAAGATCATGAAAGCCGGAAAGAAGTGAACATGAACACTCTCCGTAACCTCGCGCCGCTCGCCTCCCTCGCGCTCGTCGTCCTCGGCACCGGCTGCAGCTTCGCCGTCCGCAGCCCCGACATGTACCGCGACGACACCAACAAGGTCCTCGCCACCAAGAACGAGGAAGTCAAAGCTTGCTACGACACGTACGTCAAGGCTCACCCCGGCGCCGCCGGCAAGGTGACCGTGAAGTTCGGCGTCGAAGAGAAGACTGGCAAGTTCGTCGATGTCGCCGTCGACAAGGCGAACACCACCGCTCCCGATCCGGTCCCCGAGTGCGTGACCAAGGCGATCGCCGGTCTCACCCTCACCCCCGGTGACCAGAAGAAGGGCGAGGCCACGTACACCTACGACCTCACCGCTCCCGCGCACTGAAGGCGTTATCCCGGTCGCGCCTCCACCGAGCGCGCTGGGGAAATCGAAGGCGATCGTGGCCCGTGGCGGCTCGATCGCCTTCTCCTTTTCGAACGCGCGTTTTGCGAATTTGTCCGAGATTTCCCCTGTAGAGTTCGATCGTGAGCGACAAGGAGATCAAAGGGGAGTCCGAGGATCTCGGCGCGACGCCGGCCGAAGAAGCGAAGAAGATCGAGGCCGAAAAGACGCCCGACGCCGCGCAGGCGCCGGCGCCCGAGGGGCCTCCCGCCGACGCCGAGCCTGCCCCGAAGAGCTCCAAGATCGCGCGGTCCAGCGAAGAGAAACGAGACCTCCAAGACAAGGCCGTACGCGCCGCCGGGTGGACCATCGCGGCGGGCCTCTTGGCGCGCGCGACGGGCGTGCTCGGCTCCCTCGGCATCACGTACTTCCTCGATCCCGAAGCGATCGGCGCGGTGGGCGCGGCCGTCATCGTCGCCCTCACCGCGAACCAGTTCACGCTCCTCGGTTATGGGCAGTACCTGGTCGCCAAGCCGGACGAAGGCAAAGACGTGGTGTTCCACGTCACGGTGCTCCACATCGGGATCGGCATCGTGGCGTTCGCCGCCACGTTCTTCCTCGGCTTCCCCCTCGTGAAGTGGATGCCGGCGCCGTCGCTCATGAAATACCTGCCGTGGATGCTCGTCGCGACGATGCTCGAGCGGCTCTATTTCGTGCCGGAGCGCGTGCTGATTCGGGAGCTCGATTTCCCTCGCGTCGCGATCGCGCGCTCGCTCTCGGATCTCACCTACACCGCCGTCAGCATCGGTCTCGCGATTGGCAAGTTCGGCGCGATGTCGATCCTCTTCGCGAACGTGGCGCGTGGTCTCGTGCGCCTCGTCATCACCTGGAAGTTCGTGCCTTGGAGCGCGTGGCTCACGCCGACCAAGCTCCGCAAAGACGTCTACCGGCGCATCTTGAAGTTCGGTCTCCCCCTCGGCGCGAGCCAGGCGGTGGCCTTCGCGAACACGCGCTTCGACAACCTGCTCATGGGTCGCCTCTTCGGCGAGGCCACGATGGGCATGTACCAAATGGCCTACAACCTGGCCGACATGCCCGCCGAGCAAATCGGAGAGCAGATCGCGGAGGTGCTCCTCCCGTCGTTCGCGCGCATGACCCCCGAGGATCGCAAGAAGGCGATCGTGCGGGTCACGGGCATCATCTCACTCGTGATTTTCCCTGTCGCGGTGGGCTTCGGCGCGATCGCGCTCACCGCCGAGCGGCTCATGACGGCGAAGTGGGCGGGCATCGGCAAGATGCTCATGGTGCTCTGCGTGATGAGCATCACGCGCCCCCTCATCTCGAAGGCGCACTCCTATCTCCAGGCGACCGGGCGCACGATCCGGATCACCCAGCTCGAGGTCTTCAAGCTCGTCGCGGTCATGATTTGTGTCTTCGGCTTCGGCCACTTCGGCGTGCTCTGGGCGTGCTTCGGTGTCGGCGTCGCGTTCCTCCTGGAGCTCTGCCTGTCCTGGTACATCATGGCGCGCGGCGACGGGATCCCGTTCACCGCGTTCTTCGCGCGGCTCGTGCCCCCGCTCCTCGCGTGCGTCCCGATGGCGGCCTCGGTCGAGGGCACGCGCCGTCTCCTCCTCGGCGCTCCGGTGCTCGTGAGCCTGCTCGTGCAGATCGTCGTCGGCGCGATCGCCTACGCGATCGGCGCGCTCATCCTCGCGCGAGGCCAATCGAACGAGTTCATCGCCCTCACCAAGAGCGCCCTCGACCGTCGTCGCAAGAAGAAGGGCGGCGACGACGACGAGAAGGGCGACGACGACACGAAGAAGCCCGCCGAAGCGCCCGCCACCTGACGATCGCGCTCCTCGTGACGATGTCGAACGCGACCACGCCTCGCGACGCGCGGTCTGTCGCGTACCACGAGTCACGACGCACGATCGCGAGGGGCGGCCCGTGTCGCGTGATCCCAAAGAGGGATGGTGCGGGCGGTGCGGTGGCTGTAGGGTGCCGCCCATCATGAGCCTCGGCGTCTACTTCGCGCTCTCCGCTACCGACTGCAGGAAACTCCGCGCGGCGGACGACGCGGAGACGCGGGTGGGCCTGATCTCGGAGGAGCTCGAGGAGAAGTACCTCGCGTCGGATCGCTGGTCCTTCCAGCTCGACAAATCGTGGAACGCGCTGCACCGGTCGCTCACCGACGGTCGGCTCCTCGCGGCGACGGGGCCCTTTCCGCTCGCGTACGCGGTGCTCGGCGGCGAGTCCCTCGACGTAGGCGAGGGTTACACCGCGTGTCTCCTCACGCCGGAGCAGGTCGACCTCGCCGCCACCGCGCTCGCCGCCGTGAACGAGCCGTGGCTCCGAAAGCGTTACTTCGCGCTCGACGCGGAGGCGTGTGGCTTCGACCTCACCGAGGAAGACTTCGCGTACACCTGGTCGAGCTTCGAGGGTTTGCCGTCGTTCTTCGAGCGCGCCGCAGAGGCGAAACGCGCGGTCCTCTTCAGCGTCGACGCGTGACCGTTTCCGGAGGCGTCGCGAACGTCTCCGCGTCGTCCTAGGGCACTGAACCGCTTCATTCGGTCGGCTTTTCGCCGATTTGCTTCGCCGTCCCTTGTCAGGGAGATAGGCGAGTGATTCCGAGCGTTTACTGCTAGCTGAGCGAGTCGCGCCGTCGCCTCTCGCCGGGCAAACGAAAGCGCGAGCGAAGCGTTGGCCTCGCTCGCGCGATCGTGGCGCCTGTCCGGCAGCTCAGGGCTTCGTGAAGTCGGACTCGAGGCGCGGCAGGATCTTGCGGTTCGAGAACGAGAAGCCGCCGATGCCCACGATCTTGGTGAACACGGTGCCGTTCGTGAAGCCGGGGATCGGCTGCGGAGGGGGCATCGCGGAGGTGCCCACGCCGTAGCGGGTGAGGATGTCGTCGTCGATGCGAAGACCGCCAGTGACGACGAGCTCGTAGAACGGGCCGCTGTCCGGGTTGTCGTTCGTGATCGTGACGTTGTCGAGCTGGAGGAGCATGCTCTCCAGGCCCTCGGCGGTCGCGGCGCCGTTGCCGTAGTTGGCGGCGGTGACCGGGATCGGCGCGAAGGGGAGGGTGGTCTGGGTGCCGGTGCGCTGGAGGGTCGACACGATGACGGTGCTGATCCCGAACTGCTCGGTGTAAACGCCGATCACGTTGATCTCGTTGCCGACCGCGATGCCGGTCGTGAGGCCGTCGGTGCGGAGGGTGAGGCCGGTGAAGGGCTCGGGGGTCGCGTTCGGGGCCTGGATCCAGATGCGATCGCTCGTCTTGCGCGCGATCACGCGCCCGCCGGTGATCGCCACGATGGTGCCGGGCTTGGGGTGGGTGGGGAGCGCGAAGGTGCGGAGATCGACGATGCCGGCGGGGCAGGGCGTGGCGCCCGGGTTCGCGACCGGGCAACCGTCGCACGCGTCGCCGTGGCCGTCCTTGTCGCCGTCTTCTTGTCCTGCGTTGGCGAGGCGGGGGCAGTTGTCGATGCCGTTCGGGATCCCGTCGCCGTCCGAGTCGCCGGCGAGCGCCTGCGCGCACTTTTGTGTGCCGTCGTTCGGGCAGATGTCGCACGCGTCGCCGATGCCGTCGCGGTCTGCGTCGGGTTGCACGCCGTCGACGTCCATCGGGCGGATCGGGTTGAAGACGTCGGCGCAGTTGTCGCGGATGTCCGCGATGCCGTCGCCGTCTTTGTCTTCCGCGGTGATGCCCTTCGCGTACGTGGTGCGGAACGGGACGCAGCTCGGCTCGTTCGGGGGCACCTCGTTCTTGCACTTGTAGAGCGGGTAAATCGCTTCGCCCGCGGTGCGGAGCGACTCCAGCGTGAAGTCGACGCTCGACGTGCCCGCGTCCACGCATGCGCGCTTCGGCTTGCCGCACACGCCGCCGGCGAAGGCCGAACAGCGGTCGTCGGTGCCGGGCACGAACGGGCCCGTCGCGAAGAGCGCGTCGTCGCCGTAGAGCGCTTTGCCCCCGCGCATGACGAGCGCCACGTCCTCCACGCCGCCTTCGAGCACGGCGCGGTGATCTTTGGACTTCGCGCCGTCGTAGACCGACACGTCCGCGAGGTACCCGGGCTTCAGTGAGCCGACGACGCCGCCCGCGCCGACCGCGGTCGCGGCGTTCGACGTGACCATGCGCCAGAGGTCTGCGTCGGTGAAGTGTTTGCCGTAGTACTTCTGGTTGAGCTCGTCGGCGCAGCGAATCTCGCGCGCCATGTTCATCGAGCCGGAGACGACCCAGTCGGTGCCGAGCGCGATCGGGACACCGGCCATGTCGAGCATGACGATCGGCGCGGTGTCGCCGTAGAGATCGACGTTCGAGCGCGGAGACCAGACCACGCTCGAGCCCGACGCGCGCATCGCGGCGGCTTCTTTCGGGCTCGTCGCGACCGCGTGGATGACGGCGGTCTGCGGCTTGAGGAGATCGAAGCGGCCCTCTTCGCCCGCGCAGACAAGCTCGTTCTTCGCCTCGAGATCGATGCCCTCGGCGATGTGGGGGAGGTACCCGGTGAGGTTGTCGACCTCGGCGCCGGTGGTGCGTCCGTTGTCGTACTCGCAGCCTTGTTTGCGGAGGTCGCCCGGGAGCGGGAACACGTCGGAGTCTGCGATTTGAATCGGCATCCCCTCGAGGTTCTCGTTCGCGTCGTCGGCGTTTCGAGCGAGGCCCTTCGCGCCGCCGCCGCCGGCGATCGTGGTGGTGCCGCTCATGATGTAGCGGAGCTCGGCGAAGGCTTGGAGCGTGGTGTTCGCGCCGCTGTCGTAGGCGAGACGCGGGCCTCCGCGGCGGCCTTGCCAGTCGGCGCGGTTCAAGTAGCGGGTCTGCCCGTGGCCGATGGGCACGTTGTTCGCGTAAGTGAGGTGCTCGTGCGGGTTCACGAGACCGGGGGAAATCACGCCGTCCGGACACGTGATGACCGACGCCTCGGCGAACCCGGCTTGCGCGGAGCAGTCGCAGCCGACGCAGGTAAGGCGCCCGCCGTCGATCATGATCTCGCCGCGATGAAAGGTCTCCTCGGGGCCGAGCACGGTGCCTTGCACCACGACACGGCCGGGAACGGTGCCGGTCTTGGTGACGGCGCAGGTGCCGCCGCCCGTGGGCGGGAGCGCGGGGCGCGAGCACTCGGTGACCTTCGGCTGCGGGTTCTTGCTCGCGTGCGCCTCGACCTTCGGGGGCGGCACGTCGGAGTCGCCCCCGCCGTCGCCAGCGTCACGGCCAGGCAGCCCTCCGTCGTCCGTGATGCGATCGTCTTCGCGGCACGCGCCGGTAAAAACGGTGACACCCGAGAGGGCGAGGGCGGCTGCGAGGAAGCGGGGCAATCGAGCCTTCGTGGCTCGTCGGGCGATCGTCATGGAACCTCGGAGAGCAAGCGCGTGAAAAAGATAGGACAGGCCGTCCTCGCCAGTTTGACCCGATACGAGGTTCGTCGCACGCAAAGATGCTCGATTCGTTCGACGAAACAAGGGCTTACGCGTTGCGTCGAGCGTCACGATGTTGCTCGTTGCACATGAATGCGTCACGCGTGGCGCGCAACGTGTCGCCGCCGCGTCGCGAAGGCACACGAGAGCCCGGGTCTACGGCTCAACGACGCGGGAGCTCGGCCAGGATCGGAGCGAGCCCGCGCGTGAGCGGCTTTCGCCAGAGCTGGAGCAGGTGCCCCCCCGCCGCGACGACCATCTGCGCGCCGAGGTGCTTCGCGATGCGCTCGGCGTGCACCACGCCGGTGATGGCGTCGCCCTCGGCGCCGATGACGAACGCGCGGCTCGGCGGGACGAGGGGAGCTCGTGTGTACGGGCTCACGACCGCGTTGGCGCGCTCGAAGGCTGCGTAGAGCTTGGCCGCCTCGTCGCCCGCGCCGAGCTCGCCGTGGTCCATCGCGAAGTCGGCCACCGAAGCGAGCGGCACGACCGGCACCGCGAACGCGAGCGGATCGAGAGTAGAGAGCAACGCGACAGTGTGGCCGCCGAGGCTCGTCCCTACGAAGCCCACCCACGGCGCGCCCTCGGCGCGGAGGTGCGCCGCGAGCACCCGAAGATCGTAGATCGCCTGACGAAATCCCTCGTTCGTGAGCGCCGGATCGACGCTCGGGAAGGGCGGCGGGCCACCCCCACGCGCTCCGCGCACCGCGTGATGGGGCAACACCGGGAGCGCGACGTCGATGCCGTTCTCGAAGAAAAAATCACGAGGGAACTTGAGCTCTTCGATCGCGTAGGTGCCGCCCAAATAACCGTGCAAGCACACGACCGCGGGGCGCCCTCGCCCTCCGCGGTAGAGACGCGCGCGCCCGGTGAGGTTCTCGCGGCGCGCCACGAGCGCGTCGCGCATGGACGGGAGATGGGCGGGCACGTCGCTCGGCCAGGCGAGCTCCACGAGGCCGGCGGCGGTGTCGTTCGGCCGGCTCCGCAGGTGGGCGACGCGGGTCTGGGTGACCGTCACCCCTTCGGGTTTGACGAAGAACGCATCGGGTGGTCCCGAGGCGGCGGACGCGTAGTCGCTGGCGGCCTGCTCCAGCACGGCGAGCTTTCGCTCGGGGGTGAGGCCGCTGCGGCTCGTTTCCCGTCGTGTTTGGCGGAGGTGGACCGCCGCGACGACGGCACGATCGAGGGTGCTCGCGGCGAGGCCGACGAGCCTACGTCCCATTCCGCGTTCGCTGCTCACGTGAGGAACCTCGCCTTGAGCTCGGGGGTAGGGATGCGACACGCGTCGCCTTTTCCGAACCACCGATAGCGGTTCTTCGCGATGAGGTAGTAGCCGAGATCGCGCAAGAACCAGGGAACGACGAGCCAAAACGCGAAGAGGAACCACGGGAACGTGAGGCGCGCCGCGATCCGGAGCGCGGCCCCCGAGCCGTCGTGAACCTTGTCACCGACGACGAGCAGGATCGAGGTGGGGTCCCCCTCCGGCACCGGCACCCCTTTCGAAACGAGGAGCGCCTTGCCCGCCTCGGACTGGAACGACGCGAACTTGAGCTTCCCCTTCGGATCGCGGTCGATCATGAAGTTCACGGCGCCGTTGCACAGGTTGCAGACGCCATCGAACAGCACGATCGCAGGCTCGCTCATCCGGCCGAGGATAGCTTCGCGTGGCGCGATGCGCGAGGCCTCGCGTCGCGGGCGCGAAAAGCCGTCTCCGTGCTTCCGAGCGGTGCCTCGCCCAGAAAGCGCGTTAGCCTCGGTCTCGAGGGTGTCTTGAAAAAAGCCTGTCTCATCGGAGCCGGCTCGTCCGGCATCGCCGTCGCGAAGACCTTCTACGAGAGGGGCGTGCCCTTCGACGCCTTCGAGGCGAGCGATCGTGTCGGCGGCAATTGGGTCTTCGGCAACGTGAACGGGATGAGCTCCGCCTACCGCGGGCTCTACATCAACACGTCCCGCGCGCGCATGGAGTACTCGGATTTCCCGATGCCCGAGGGCACGCCGGAGTTTCCCCACCACAGCACGATCGCGAAGTACTTCGACGCCTACGTCGACCACTTCGGCTTCCGTAAGGCGATCACGTTCTCCACGAAGGTCACCAAGGTCGAAAAGCGTGCATCCTACAGCTACGACGTGACGCTCTCGACGGGAGAGACACGGCGCTACGACGCGGTGATCGTCGCGAACGGGCACCACTGGGACGCGAGGTGGCCCGATCCGCCGTTCCCCGGCACCTTCGCCGGGCGCACGATCCACTCCCACGATTACAAAGAGCCGGAGCCCTTCGCGAACGAGCGGGTCGTGGTGCTCGGGATGGGCAACAGCGCGATGGACATCGCGGTCGAGCTCTCGCAGGTCGCGGAGCGCGTGATCCTCGCCGCCCGTCGCGGCGCCTACGTGGTGCCGAAGGTGCTCTTCGGTCTCCCGCTCGACCAGGTGTTCACGTCCACTCGCGTGCCGCTCTGGGTACGGATGCGCCTCGGGGAGCTCGCGCTCCGCCTGTCGACGGGCGACGTCACGAAGTACGGCCTCCCGAAGCCCGATCATCGCCTCGGCGAAGCGCACCCCACCATCTCGAGCCGCATCCTCGATCGCCTGGCCCATGGCGCGGTGATCCCGAAGCCGAACATCGCCCGCTTCGAGGGGAAGCACGTCCACTTCGTCGACGGCACGAAGGAAGAGGCCGACACGGTCATCTTCGCGACCGGCTACAACGTCACGTTCCCGTTCTTCGATCCGGCGTTCGTGTCCGCGAAGGAGAACGACCTGCCGCTCTACAAACGCGTCTTTCACCCCGATCACGAGGGCCTCGCGTTCGTGGGGCTCCTCCAGCCGCTAGGCGCGATCATGCCGCTCGCGGAGGCGCAGGGCGCGTGGCTCGCGGAGGTGCTCTCCGCGAGCGCTCGTCTCCCGTCCCGCGCCGAGATGATCCGCGCGATCGAACGCGAGCGCACCGCCATGTTCGCCCGCTACGTGAAGTCGGCCCGCCACACGATGCAGGTCGATTTCGACGAGTACCGCGAGGACGTGTTTCGTGAGATCCAGAAGGGCCGAAAGCGTCGCGGCGAGAGCTCCGCCCGAGCGTGAGTCACGGCTTGAGGTGCGCGGTCGCGGTCTTCAAGAAACGATCGCGCGCGAAGGTGTGGTCCACGATCGGGCGCGGGTACGTCTTTCCGAGGGTGATGCCCGCGGCGGCGAGCACGAGCGGCGGAGCCTCCCACGGAGCGTGCAGGTACTTCGTGTCGAGCTTCGCGAGCTCGGGGATCCAGCGCTTCACGTAGCCGCCATCCGGATCGAACTTCTGGCCCTGCGTCACCGGGTTGAACACGCGGAAGTAAGGCTGTGCGTCGACCCCCGAGCCGGCCGACCACTGCCAGCCCGCGTTGTTCTGCGCCCAGTCGCCGTCCGTCAAAAACTTCATGTAGTGCGCTTCGCCGCGGCGGTACGAAATCAAGAGGTGCTTCGTGAGGAAGCTCGCCGTGATCATGCGCGCGCGGTTGTGCACGTACCCGTCGTGGAGCAGCTCTCGCGCGGCGGCGTCGACCACCGGATAGCCCGTTTTCCCTTCCACCCACGCGGCCCACTCGGCGTTCGCTTCGAGGTACGGAAAGTTCCGAAACCCTTGCCGAAACGGGTGCTCGAGGAGGTTCGGGCGCGCGTCCAAAATGTGGTGCGTGAACTCGCGCCACAAGAGCTCGTTCGCGAACTTCTCCGCCCCCACGCCTTCGCTCTTCGCCGCCGCCGTCCACACCGCGCGAGGGGAGAGCACGCCGAACTTGAGATCTTGCGAGAGCCGGCTCGTGCCCTCGATCGCGAGGAGGTCGCGCGCGCCATCGTAGCGCGCGATCCGCGACGACACGAACGACGCGAGCCGTTCACGCGCGGCGCGCTCGCCTCCCCGCACGAGGCTCGTGTTCTCCGTAATCCCGAGCTCGCCGAGGGTCGGGACCGGGCGCGTCGCGACGTGGGCTTTCACCAGCTTCGTCAGCGCCGGGCCCATCGCGGGGATCACCTTCGGCGCCGGGATCGGCTTTCCGATCTTCACGTCGCGCCGGAACGCGCGCGCGAACGGCGTGTAGACCGAGAAGGGCTCGCCCTGTCCTGTCCGCACCGTTCCGTGGGTCGTGAGGAGCTCGCCCTCGACGAGCTCGAGCGGAACGTGGAGCCGCTCGCGCACGATCCGATCGCGTGCCCGCGCGAAGGGCTCGGTCCACGCTTGGGCGACCACGCGCGCCACCGCGAGATCCTTCGCGAGCTTCGGCACGAGGTCGACGCTCTTGCCCTCGACGACGAGGAGCTTCCCTCCCAGGTGGGCGATGTTCTCCTCGAGCGCGCGGAGCGACTCGAGCAAAAATTGCATGCGATGAGGCAGCTCGAGTGCGCGCGTTCGCTCGAAAAAATACGGGTCGAGCGTGAACACGCAGACCACGTCGCCTTCGGTCGCTGCCGTCTCGAGGGCGCTCGCGAGGGGCGCGTGATCCGAGATGCGCAGGTCTTTTCCACGAAACCAAACGAGGGTACGCACGCGGGTGTTCTCCTCGGCGCAGTATGCCGGAAGGCGCGCGTGCGAGACGGCCTCCTTCTCCTCGCGCGCCGTTCGAGCGGCGCTCCGCGTGACGTTCCGGCACGGCCGCGCGGCTCGACGTCGTGCCGTCCCGTGCGCTTCGATCGACCGGTGCGCGCGCGAGTGCGCGGAGCGATCGGAGCGGCGAGCCTGTGGATAACTTCGTCGCGACGTGGTGGGTGCTCGGGGCCTCTTTCGAGAACGGACGAAGCCGAGTATGCCCGTGCGTCCTATGGCCCTTGCGAAGACCGTCGCCGAGCTCGAAGCCGCCGAAGCCAACCACGCGAGCGATCCGTTTCGCGCCGACATGCTCCGCCGCGCGCGCGTCTTCAAGACCGGCTGGGTCGAGCTCGCGGAGGCCCTCGTTCGTGTGCGCCGCTCGAAGAGCTTCGAGGGCTGGGGCTACGCAACCTTCGAGGATTACACGAAAAAAGAGCTCAAGCTTCGCCAGGAGACGGTCGACAAGCTGACCGGATCGTTCCTCTTCTTGAAGGAGCGCGCGCCGGACGTCATGGAGCGCGACGGCGTAAACCAGAAGATCCCGAGCTACGACACGGTCGATTTTTTGCGACGCGCGGAGGAGCGCACGGACACCTCGCGCGAGGTGCTCGACGAGCTCCGCGAGAAGGTTCTCGAGCACCCCGTGTCGATGCCGACGCTCTCGAAGCAGTTCGCGCCGCGCGTGTTCCCGCCGACCGAGAACGAGCGCGCGACCCGCGAGCTGGCCGCGATGAAGAGCGCCGCGGAGCGACTCCTCGAGACGCTCACCGAGTCACGCTCCGCCCCGAAGGGCATCGCGGGCGATCTCACGGTGCTCCTCGAGCGCTTCCTCGCGGCGCTCCAAGTCGGCGAGTGACTTCGCGTTTCAAGGCTACGGGTCAACCCGTGCCCAGTTCAAAAACGTTGGTGACCAGGACGGCCCGGTCACTCGAAGGGGCGCTACTCACGAGCCGCACGCGGTAACCGCTACCGAGCAACGCGGCGACCTGGAGGTCCATCTTCCAGGCGTCGACCGACAGCGCTGAACGAGGGGAATCGAAAACCTCGGCGCCATCTCGGCGGCGGCGCGCGTGCCGAATTGCGCCACTTCGGCGGCGCCTGACCGTGCGTTGGGGGGACCGAGCCGCAAATGGGTCGCCGTTGACGCGGCAAAGAGCGCACATCGACGTGATCGCGCTTCGCGTTGGACGTCGCGACCGAGCGAAACCCAAGTTGGCGCAGCACGTGCAGACTATCGGTTTTATGACCCTTCTCATCTGTCGCTCCTGCGCCCGTCACGTTCGAGGGGGCGCACGTTGCCCGTTCTGCAGCTCGGACGAGCAAGATCTTGCGCCGATGTCGACATCGCGAGCCACGCGCAGCGCGATGGCATTTGGCGCCGTCGCCCTCGTCGCCGCCGGTGTTGCGTGTGTTTCCGAGGCGCCTGCGTACGGCGGTCCGGACTTCTACGGCGTAGAGCAGGCCGACGCCGAGGCCGTGCCTGACGCGAAGGCCGATGGTGGGGCCGGCGATTCTTCAGTCGACGGTCGGAGCGACTGACGCCACGCTCGCCGGATCGACCTCGCTCGTGAACGCGGAGCAGCGCGCTACCGGTCGCGGAGCGTCTGTCCACAGAGATGGCGGCCCACCTTCAGGCAGAAAGTAGCTTCTCCTCGAAATGGCCGAGGCAGCGCCCTAAGGCGCTTCACCCGTGATCGCGCAGAGCTCGGCGTACGCATGCCAACCTTGTTCGAGAAGGTCGAGCCGTCGCCCGCGCGCCACCGCGTAGTCGCGTCGCGCGAGGAGGAGCCGTGAGATCTCCTGCTTGCCGAGCTTGTAGAGATCTTGCGCCGCCTCGAGGGCCTTTTGCAGCGCGGGGAGGCCGGTGTCGTCGAGCGTCGTGATGGTGGTTCGCACGGCGACGATTTGTTCGTACGCCGAAGCGAGCCGCGCGCGAACGATCGAGAGGGTCACGTTTTCCTCGCGGGTCACGTTGACGGACGAAGCCTCTGCCTTCGCGATCTCCCCCGCGTTGCGCGTCATGATCGGGAACGTGAACACCATGCCTCCGCCGAGGCGCACGTCGCCCGGATCGCCGCGACCGCCGATGAGGGTCAAGTTGAGCGGTTGAAACGACTCCTTTTGTGCACGTGTCACTGCCGCCTGCCAGTACTCCTTCTCTTTCTTGAAGGGCTGAAGGAGGGGCGATCGAGCCAAGCGTTCGCCCATCGCCGCTTCGTCCCATCGGCCACGCAGGAGCGGCAAGGTCACGTCGGTCCCGGTCGGCGGGGTGTCGATCGCGCGGCCGGTGAGGGCCGACACTTTCCCCCGCGCGATCGCGAGCTTCACGAGCGCTTCGCCCTTGGTCTGCACCCAGCGTGCGACCTCCGCGTCGGCCAGGTTCTTCTCGTAGACGGTCGCGTCTTGGGCCTTGAGCCTTGCGTCGAAGTACGTCGCTTCGGCGCGTGCGCTCTGCTCGCCGAACGTGTTCTCCGAGACGCGCGCGCCGGCGACCACGAGATCGCCGTAAGACGACACCGCCTCGCCGGTGAGGAGCGACTGCGCCTCGCTCGACTGCATGCGCTTCCACGAGATGAGGGCGGTGGACTCGTCGACGCGCGCGCCACGGGCGCCGTTGATCTCGATCGGGACGTAGAGGTACCCGAGCGCCTGCACGTCTTTCGTGGTGCTACCGCGGTCGATCTGCAGGTCGAGGTACGGGTTGCCCACCGCCGGGAGCTTCGCCCCGCGCATGGTCGCCTCGGCTTGGGTCACACCTTGGGCTGCGCGCACCGAAGCGAGCGCCTGCGTCTTCGCGAGGCGAATGACGTCGTCGAGCCGAAGCCAATCCGCGTGCGCCGTGCCTTCGGCGAAGACGAGCGCCATCCACGCGGCGAGAAAGACAACAACCCGTGACGCACCTACCCCCGCGTGGCGCGCCGACTGGACCGGCGTTCGCTTGTTCATGGGGCCAATGAAGTAGGACGACGCGAGAATGGATCAAGTAGAATCCTTACGCTTGCGTAAGGAGGGTCATTTCCGCCGAGGAATGGCCACCGCGAGAAACCGAGGCTCGTCGAATTCGGGCTGCCAGGCGAGGTCGCGCGCGTGGCTTTTGATGTCCGTGATCCCGTACTCCCGCCACGCTTTGCCTGGGGGCGAGGAGTCGATCCAGTGGAAGCTCGTCTCGCGGGAGTCGACGTGCACGTAGCGGGTGGCGGGGTGCGTGTAGATGCCGACCCCCACGTGCCCGAGGCCGCGGAGGTGCGCCGCGAGCACGCCCGAGTCGACGCGCTCGAGCTTGAAGTCGAGCGCCTCCCCGGTGTGGTGCTTGCTCTGCGCCTTCGGATCTTTGCGGTGCCCGCTCAAGACCTCGACGTTCGTCGCGCCGAAAAAATAGGCCGCCCGCGCGACGAGGAGGAGCACCCGCGCGTCCTCGGGCTCGCCGTCGGGGTTCACGACCCGGGTGACGGCGGCGATGGCTTCGGGGTCGACCGTGCCTTCGTCCGAGTAGAAGCGGGCGTCGACGGTCTCGTTCGTGTTCGGGTTGCGGAAGTGGAGAGGCCAGGTTCGCACCGCCCACACGAGCGTCTTCCCACGTGTCTCCGGGGCGGCGAGGGCCACGTCCGAAGCGAGCACATTGGGCGAGGGCGCGACCGGCTGCGCGGGGGTCGCGCCACCCCCGCCGAACAGCGCGGAGAGCATCGCCACGGCGGCGAAGGGCAGCTTGACCGGCAACGCCATGCCTCCGAGCGTAGCGGAACCTCGCGATTTGGCACGATTTCCGTCCATTCCGACGACGATCGAAGCACGCCGGAGACATCCCGAGGCTCGTCAGGGACATCCAGGAGCACGCCGGGGACGTCCCGCAGCTCGTGGGGGACATCGGTGGGCTCGTCAGGGACGTCCCGCAGCTCGTGGGGGACATCGATGGGCTCGTCGGGGACGTCCCGCAGCTCGTGGGGGACATCGATGGGCTCGTCAGGGACGTCCCGCAGCTCGTGGGGGACATCGATGGGCTCGTCGGGGACGTCCCGCAGCTCGTGGGGGACATCGATGGGCTCGTCAGGGACGTCCCGCAGCTCGTGGGGGACATCGGTGGGCTCGTCAGGGACGTCCCGCAGCTCGTGGGGGACATCGATGGGCTCGTCAGGGACGTCCCGCAGCTCGTGGGGGACATCGATGGGCTCGTCAGGGACGTCCCGCAGCTCGTGGGGGACATCGATGGGCTCGTCGGGGACGTCCCGCAGCTCGTGGGGGACATCGATGGGCTCGTCAGGGACGTCCCGCAGCTCGTGGGGGACATCGGTGGGCTCGTCAGGGACGTCCCGCAGCTCGTGGGGGACATCGGTGGGCTTACCGAAGACATCCTTGAAGCTCCTGAGGGACGTTGCTTGGCTCAACGGGAACATCCCGAAGCACGTAAGGGGACGTCGGTAGCGCAACGGGGACATCCCGAGGCTCGTGGGGGACGTCAGTGGGCTCACGGGGAGGCGGGTCGCGCCACCTCCCGGACGTGGGCTCACGGGGAGGCGGGTCGCGCCACCTCCCGGACGCGCGCCGGCGTGGCGCTGCGCCTCGGCTCACCCGAGCAGGAACGTACGTACCAGCCTCAGCCCCTCTGGAGTCCCCACCGACTCGGGGTGAAACTGCACCCCAACGACGGGCCTCGACGCGTGGCGCATCGCCATCAACGTGCCGTCCGCCGCGCGCGCGATGGGCACGAGCGTAGGTGGCAACGTGGGAAGATCGACGACGAGTGAGTGGTACCGCATCGCCGAGAACGGGCGCGAGAGCCCGGCGAACAGCGGATCATCGTCGGTAAACACCGGCCGCGCTTTCCCGTGCACGATCTCCCGCGCCGGGACGACCCTCGCGCCGAAGGCCACGCCGATCGCTTGGTGGCCGAGGCACACGCCCAAAATTGGCAACGCCTGCGGCGCCTCGCGCACGAGCGCGCACGAGATCCCCGCGTCGTGCTCGCGCGTGGGATCGCCGGGGCCGGGCGAGATCACGATCCGATCGGGCGCGAGGGCGAGCAGCTCGGCGACCGAGACCTCTCGGCTGCGCCGCACCATCACCTCGGCCCCCTCGACCGCGGCGGCGACGAGGTGGACCAGGTTCCACGTAAACGAGTCGTAGTTGTCGACGACGACGACCCTCACGACCCGCCCTCGAGGTGTTCGTCGGCACCTGCGTGCGACCACACGACGTCTTGTCCGAGGGTGTCTTGCAACGCCTTTACGAGGGCATTTCCCTTGTCGAGCGTCTCGCGCCACTCGGCCTCGGGGTCCGAGTCGAGCACGATGCCTCCGCCGACGCCGAAGGTGCAACCCTCCCGCGTAAAGACGAACGCACGAATCACGATCGCCGTATCCATGACGCCGCGTGGATCGAGGTACCCGAGCGCTCCCGAGTACACGCCGCGCTCGTGGGGCTCGAGCTCCGCCAAGAGATCGATCGCAGAGACCTTTGGCGCTCCCGTCATGCTCCCGCCGGGAAACGCCGCGCGCAAAAGATCGACCGGGCCCTTCCCGGGCAGCAGCCGCGACACGATCGTCGAGACGAGCTGGTGCACCGACGGATGCGCTTCCACGATCCGTCGCTCGCGCACCACCACGGTGCCGGGCACCGAGACCTTCGCGAGGTCGTTGCGCAACAGGTCGACGATCATGTCGTTCTCGGCGCCATCTTTTTCACTCGCGGTGAGGTCCTCGCGGAGCGCGCGATCGGCCTCGGGCGTTTGTCCGCGGGGTCGCGTCCCCTTGATGGGTCGCGCCTCCACCTGCCCGCCCTCGACGAGGAGGAAGCGCTCCGGAGACGAAGACACGATCGTCACCTCTCCGAGCCGCGCGAACGAGGCGAAGGGAGCAGGATTTCGCGCACGCAGGGCACCGTAGAGGTGGGCGGGGGAGGGAGGCGGCGGGTCGATCGTGACCCGGTGGGTGAGACAGAGCTGGAACGCGTCGCCTGCGACGAGGTGCTCCTTCGCCCGCGCGACGAGCGCTTGGTAGCCTTTCGCCGAATGGGCGCTCCGCACGGTCGTCGCGCGCGTCGCTCGCGGCGGCGCGTCGTGCCTGATCCGAAACAAGAGATCCATCGCCGTCGTCGCACGGAGCTCGGCGTCGCTCGCGGCGTCGTGCGCGGTAAAGCCTCGGCCTACCACCGCGAGCGTGGCGCGCGTCCCGTTCGCGTCGCGCGTCGTGAGGACCGTGTCCGCGAAGAGGAGCGCAGCGTCCGGGGCCGCCTCGCGTGGCCGCGCCATCGGCTTCAACGTCTCGACGAAGTCCGCGGCGCCGTATCCAAAATATCCAATGAATCCGGATAGAAATGGAATCTTGTCGAGCCCGTGCGGCACCGAGCCCTCTGCGGCGCGGAGGAGATCCTCGACGAGATCGAACGGCGAGCCATCGTCTTCGTACACCTCGCTCGCGAAGCGCAGGGTGCGCCGCGCGCGCACGACGGTGGTCTTCGGTCGCCGCGAGTCGTCCCAGGGCATCACGATCGCCTCGTGGGCGGGCGGGTTCGTACGCGTGGCCTCGAGCGTGAAACGAGGGTCCAACGCGGCGAGCGCGCGTGCGGCGTAAGGCGAGCCCGGGGCCGCGCGATCGAGGAGCACGAGCGGACCGTGCGCGGGGTCGAGATGTACGATCGAAGCGAACGAGCAGGGCAGCACCACGTCCTGCACGATCACGTGCCGCTCGGCCGAGAGCAGGCGACGAAGCGCGTCGATCACGAGCCCTCCGCGCGAAACGCCGCCCGCGCATACGCCGTCGCGAGATCGTCCAGGAGCGGCGATCCCGCGAGCGCGCGCCCCTCGAAATGGCTCGCGCGCAGCAGCGGTAGGAGCGAGCTCGTAAAGACGATCGCGTCGGCAGACTCGAGATCGACCCTCGTGAGGCGCGCCTCGCTGGCCGGGGCACCGAGCCCGTCGAGGAGACCGAGGCATACCTCGCGTGTCACGCCGGGGCGACACCCGCTCTCGAGGCGCGGGGTGAGCACCGCGCCGCGCGTGAGCACGAACAGGTTCGACGCGATTCCGGAGACGACCTCGCCGTCGACGCCGAGCACGATCGCCTCACGCGCCTCGCGCGCCTCGGCTTCGCGCCGCATCGCTACCCGCGCCGCGTAGCTCCCGACCTTCCACGAAGGGTCGAGGCACGCCGCAGGAGGGTGCCGGAGCGAGCACACGTACACCGGGGTCGGCGAGGGAAACGGCGCCATCGTGAGCGCGCGCACGACCACGCTGAGGCACGCGGGAACACCTTCGGTCGGCGCGAGCCCGGGCCCGCCTTCGCCCCGGCTCGCCGTGATGCGCATGTACCCCGAAGCCCCGACGAACCGCGCGCACGCCTCGCGGGCGATGCGGTCGAGCTCCTCCACGGGCGGTACGTCGAGCCCCATCCCCGCCGCCGCCGCCATGAAGCGTGCAAGATGCATCGAAAGCGCGAAGGGGCTCCCGTCGACGACGCGGAGCGACGCGAACACGGAGTCGCCGAGCAAGTAGCCGCGGTCGAAGAGCGAGACACGAGCGGGCTCTCCCTCGGAGAGGAAGCGCGACGCGAGGTAGACGACATCGGCGGTCACGACGAGGCTCATACCGCAAGCGCGCGGGGCGAGCACCGCAGTTCGGAGCTGGCGCGCGGGTCAGCCGTTGCCGAGGTGGGACGCGAACATGGCGGCCATGATCGCGAGCCACAGCACCAGCACGCCCACGACGACAGTGATGACCAACTTCCCCCGTCGGTTCGACGTGGCGGGCACGTCGACGTCGTCGGTCGCGGTAGGCTGCGCAGACATCCCCACGAGCGACGCGTCCGTGCGTTGCGACATGAGCTTGTCGAAATCTTGTGGGACGCGGGCGGGCCGTAGCGCGGCGGCGTCCATCGCAGGCAGCTTCGTGGCGGTCGGCTCGGCGCCCTGGGGGACGTGCACGTCGCTGCTGTCGGAGGCGGCAGCCGGCTCCGCGGCGGGCTCCGCGGCGGGCTTCGGGGAGGTCTCGGCGACGATCTTGACCGCGTCGAGCGTCTTCGCGGGCTGGGCGGCGAGGAACTTCCCTTCGCTCCCTGTTGGTTGTGGCTCTTCGGGCTCGGCTCGCGGATCGACTCGCTTCGCCTCGCGCTCGCGGTCGCGTCGAATCGCGTCGAGGATCTCGCTCGGAGCCGCGCGCACGACCGTCGCGTTGCCGTACGCGTCCCCGCCGTCGGGCGGTGGCACGGTGTCGAGGTCGTTGAGGCGCGGCACGTTGCCGCCAGGATCCGATCCCATTAGCGAACTAGCGTATCCGAGCCGTGGCGGGGTTTCATCACCCGCGTACGGAGGCCATCCGCGACGCGCGCCCTCGCTTAGGCGATAAAGAGCACAAGTGCTTGGGTTCGTTCATGATTAAAGCCGAGCGCGGCGCCGTCGTCTGCGCCGATTATCGGGTCGATTGGTCGCGTCGCGCGCCCGAGCCCACGCTCATTTGTTCGCGTCGGTGCGCGACAGCACGATGACCGCGCGCTGATCTTTGGCCGGGGAGCGCTCGCAACGCGGGTAGGGCTGCGTGGTCGGGAGGCGAACGACGGAGAGTCGATGGCTCTTTCCGAGGACGAACGTCGTCTCGTCGCGATCGAGCTCCAGCACGCCGGCGTCGCGACGCTTGTAGAATGCAGATACTTCGTACGCCGACGACGTGACGCCGTAGGTGGCCCAGTGCACCTCGCGCACCTTGCTTCCCTTCGTCGCCGCCACCTGCTCCGAGCACAGCAACGTCGCGCCCGGGAACGGCTCGAAGCCGAACCACGGGGGCGGTGGCGCCGGCTCCTGCTGGGGGACCACCGGATCTTTCGGAGGGGAAAAATTGCCCGGGAGGGTGGCTGACTTCGGCACGAGCGCGCGGTAGTCGTGCTCGAACGCGCCTCCGTCGCCTCCGTCGAGCGACGCGTCGGACAGATCGACGGTCGGCTTCTGGCATCCGAAAACGAGCGCGGCCGCGGTGAGCGCGATCGCCGATGCGGGGGTGTCCTCGAAGCGCGCGGTTCGCACGCGCCGTCTCTTAGCACCGGAGACGACTCGAGCGCCGCCCGGCGAACCGAACGACGCCCGAAGACGAGCACGCGACGCTCCGCCCCGCCCTGCCGAGCCTCGCGCCTCCAGAGCGACGAGGCTCGCGCCTCCAGAGCGACGCGACGCTCGCGCCTCCAGAGCGACGCGACGCTCGCGCCTCCAGAGCGACGCGACGCTCGCGCCTCCAGAGCGACGCGACGCTCGCGCCTCCAGAGCGACGCGAGGCTCGCGCCTCCAGAGCGACGAGGCTCGCGCCTCCAGAGCGACGCGAGGCTCGCGCCTCCAAAGCGACGCGACGCTCAGCGGACCTTGGGTTGGAGCTTCAAGAGCTCGCACGCCCAGTCGTCGCCCATCGTGCAGCCTTTCTTGATGAGCTCGCGACCCTCGTTGATCGAGCCGGTCGCCATCCCGAGGACGCCGATGGTGGTGCAGTCGCGCTCGATTCCGGCGGCGCAGGTGCCCTTCCACACCTCGAAGTTGCGCTTCGCGTCGACGGCGCTGAGCTGCGTGCTCGGGTCGGCGTAGACGCGGAGCACGGCGCAGGCCCCGACGTCGTTCGCTTTGCACGCGATGCGGTAGAGCTTGAGCGAGTTGTCGACGTTCTTGGGGACACCGATGCCCGCGTGGAGCACCTGCGCGAGCGAGCCGCAGCTCTCGTCGGACAGCTTGCAGCCCTTTGCGTAGAGGCTCGCGGCGAGCTGCGGGTTCTTCGTCGTGCCCTTTCCGAACTCGACGAGGTAACCGAGGTTGTTGCACCCTGCCGAGGACGAGCCCTCGCACGCCTGCTTGAAGAGCCGTCCCGCGCGCGACATGTCGGGGGGGAGGCCGGCGTTGCCGAGGAACATGATCCCGAGCTCGCTGCACGCGTTCTGATCACCGGCCATGCACCCGCGGTCGAGCAGCTTCGCGGCGAGCTGGTAGTTCTGTGGCACTCCGTTGGCGGTGTAGAAGGCGTCGCCGGCCTTCGTGCACGCCTTCTCTTGCGCGAGCTCGCAGCCCTTGCCCCACGCCTGGACCGCGTTCGGCATGTCCGGTTTTCCGCCGAGCGTGCTCGCGAGCAAGTCGCCCAAGAACTCGCACGACGGCCCGTCGTTCAGCTTGCAGCCCAGCATCGTCGCTTTGGCGCCGGCCTGGAGGCGATCGTTCGCGGTGCCGTCCATCTGCACGTTGTCGTTGCGGACGAGCTGCATCCCGAGCTTGCCGCAGCTCGCGCCGTTGTTCTTTCCGCAGAGGTCGAGGCACTGCCGCGCGTTGCCGTAGACGCACTCGGTCGCGGCCTGCTCACCGACCGGTTTCGTGCACTTTCCACCGATGATGACCATTCCAGCGGGGCACGTGGCGGTGGAAGATGCCTTCTTCTCGTCCTTCGCGACGGTCTCTTTCGTCGCTTCTTCCTTCGAGATCTCCAAGAGCTCGACGCGGAGGAGGGCGCCGCACTTGGCGGGAGCGCTCTTCGCGTCGGGGAGCGCGTGTTTGCACTCCTCGAGGGTGCCGTCGGAGTTGTGGACCTTGCTCTCGCGGCGGCCGCCCGCTTCGCCGCCGATGCTGAAGAACTCGGCGACCGCGCGCGCGTGCGCCTTGTCGCCGGTATCCATCACGAACGCCCCGACCATCGCGCCTTTCACGAAGTGCGTCGCGCCCTTGCAGTTCCCTTGGAGGTCCTTCGCGGTGACGTGGTTCGACGTCGTGCGGATCTTGCCGATCATCACCATCGCGACGTCGAGGGTGGTCGACTTTCCGAGCTCGCCGCCGATCTGACCGACGAGCCCCGCGCCGCCGAGCGGCAAGTTCGCGCGCACGTCGTCCGCCGATTCGAGCCGCACGAGCTGCTCTTTGGTCGACATGCCGATGAAGTTGTACGTGCCGCCGACAGTGCAATTCTTGAGGAGGCGAAAGCCCTTGTCGGTGTACTCGACGAAGAT
>JAAFHV010000081.1:0-3462 GCA_013297655.1 Myxococcales bacterium
AAGCCCTACCCCGAGCGCGTCGCCGCTTCGCAGAAGTCGACCCAAGCCAAAGAAGGCATCGAGACCGGCCTCGGGCACATGAACGGGCGTCCGATCGCGTACGGAGCCTTCGTGTTCGCGTTCATGGGCGGGAGCATGGGCTCGGTCGTCGGCGAGAAGATCGCGCGCCTCTTCGAACGCGCCGCCGACGCCTCGCTCCCGGTCGTGCTGCTCTTGGCCTCCGGCGGCGCGCGCATGCAAGAGGGCATCTTGAGCCTCATGCAAATGGCCAAGACCGTCGCCGCACGCGAGCGCCTCCGCGACAAGGGCATCCCTTTCATCTCGGTGCTCTTGCACCCCACCACCGGCGGTGTCGCGGCGAGTTTCGCGTTCCTCGGCGACGTGAACATCGCGGAGCCGGGCGCCCTCATCGGCTTCGCCGGCCCGCGTGTCATCGAGAACACGATCCGTCAGAAGCTGCCGCAGGGCTTCCAAACCTCGGAATTTCTCCTCGATCACGGGATGGTCGATCGCATCACGAGCCGCCTCGAGATGAAGGCCGAGATCTCCACCATCCTCTCCCACCTCGCCCCGTGGACGCCGCCTCCGGCCGAGATCCCTCCGCCGCGCAAGAGCCAGCGCAAGCTCGATGGTCGCGCGCGCTGAGCTCTCGCGTGTGCTCGACGGCCTCTACGCTCGCGTGCCGCTCGGCATGCGCCTCGGGCTCGGGCCGATGGCAGAAGCGTGCGCGCGCGCGGGCCACCCCGAGCGGGCGTTCCAATGCGTGCATGTTGCAGGTACGAACGGGAAAGGCTCCGTCTCGGTCCTCGTCGCGAGCGCGGCGAAGGCGGCGGGTATTCGCACCGGGCTCTACACGTCACCTCACCTCGCGCGCTTCGCGGAGCGGATCGCGATCGACGGCGAGCCGCTGACCGACGACGCGTTCGTGGAGGTGCTCGACGAGGCGCTCACCGTCGGCCACGATCTCTCGTTCTTCGAGACCGCCACGTTCGCCGCGTTCCTCGCGTTCCGGAGGGCCAAGATCGAGCTCGCCGTCCTCGAGGTGGGCCTCGGCGGCAGGCTCGACGCGACGAACGTGGTCCCGCCCCCGCGCCTCTCCGTGATCACCCGCATCGCGCTCGATCACGAAGATCGCCTCGGGAGCACGATCGCCGAAATCGCAGGCGAAAAGGCAGGGATCGTGAAAGCGGGGGCGCCGCTCCTCGTGGGTGCGCTCGTGCCCGAGGCCGAGGCCACGATCGTGAAAATCGCGCGTGAGGCCGGGGTCGAGGTGCACCGCGTGGTCGACGCGCCAGAAGCCACGCGCGCGGTCGCGAGCCTCCCCACCCTCCCCGGCTCTTACCAACGCGACAACGCTGCGATCGCGTGGCTCGCGTGCCGCATGCTCGGGATCGACGCGCACGCCGCGCGAGGGTTCGCCGCCGCGCGCTGGCCCGGGCGCTTCGAGTGGCTCGCGACGGCGGAAGGACCCGTGCTGCTCGACGCCGCGCACAACCCCGACGGCGCGGAGGCACTCGTTCGTGCCATCGCCGACGACGAGCGCGACGCAGACGCGGACGCGGCGCCGAACGCGCCACAGCTCGCGTTTCGAGGGCGACCGCGGGCGCTCGTGTTCGGATCGCTCGCCGACAAAAACTACGCAAAAACGCTGCCGATCCTCGCCGCGCCGTTCTCCGCGGATGCGCGTTTTTATACCGAGCCACGAGGCCGCCTCCCCGCGTCGCCGAGCGTGCTCGCGGGTGTCGCTGCCGGCGTTCCGTGTGCGTCGCTCACGGAGGCGCTCGAGCGCGCGCGCGCTCACGTCGGAAGGGACGGCGTGGTCGTGATTTCGGGCTCGCTCTACCTCGTGGGGGAGGCGCGGTCGCGAATCCTCGGACTGCAAGAAGATCCGCCCGTCGCGCTCTGACACGTGCTGGTGACCGTCACGTCACCTTCGTTTTCCACGGGCTCACGCGATCGCGGGACCATCGTTCGCGCGTTCGCCGTACGAGAGCACCGAGCGGTTCGGCTCTAGCCGCCCCGCCGTGTTCTTCGTATGCTGCGGCGTCCGAGGGAGAGCCATGCCGAGCTTCGACGTCGTATCCAAAGTTGCCTGGCACGAGATCGACAACGCGATCAATCAGGCTCAAAAAGAGCTGAGCCAGCGCTTCGACTTCAAGGACACCGCCACCACCGTGGAGAAGGTCAAGGAAGGCCTGCTCATCGAGTCGGGGAGCGAGGATCGCGTGAAAGCGGCGGAGCTCGTGGTGAAGGAGAAACTCATCAAGCGGAAGGTGAGCCTCAAGTTCTTCGAGTTCCCGGAGAAGGCGCAGCCGATGGGCCTCCGCGGCGCGAAGATCCTCGTGACGGTAAAAGAGGGCATCGAGGCCGAGCCGGCGAAGAAGCTCGTCCTCGCGATCAAAGAGAGCAAGCTCAAGGTCCAGGCCGCGATCCAAGACGGCCAGCTCCGTGTCACGGGCAAAAACCGCGACGATTTGCAGAAGGCGATCCAGCTCCTGCGCGACGGGGAGCACGACATCGAGCTTCAGTTCACGAACTTCCGCGAATAGCGCCGCTCATCACGCTCGCTCGCCTCGTTGCCGAGCCAACGCGCGACGCGCGTCCATCGTCTCCTCTCGAGGCGACACGTCGAGCGTTCCGCCTCGCGCGTTGCGTCGTCGGAGCGCGTGACCCACGTTTTCGCGCTGTTCGCGGCGCTTTGCCTTCGCGTATCGTGGACGCGCCCGTGTGGGCACACGCCGAGGGGAAACGAAGATGGCACGCGCCAAGTCCCAAGATACGAAGAAGAGCTCGAAGGCATCCACCGAACGAAAGTACTTCGGCACCGACGGCATCCGAGGCCTCGCCAACCAGGGGGCGATCACGCCGGAGCTCGCGCTCAAGCTCGGGCGCGCGATCACCTTCGTCGCCGGCCGCGGCAAGCCGCACACGCCGCGGGTGCTCATCGGCAAAGACACTCGCCTCTCCGGGTACATGATCGAACAAGCGATCGCGGCCGGCATCTGCAGCATGGGCGGGCGGGTCATCTTGTGCGGGCCTATCCCCACCCCCGCCGTCGCGCAGCTCACCAAGAGCATGCGCGCCGACGCGGGCATCGTCATCAGCGCGAGCCACAACCCGTACGCCGACAACGGGATCAAGATCTTCGGCGACGACGGCTTCAAGCTCCCAGACGAGACCGAGCTCGAGATCGAGTCGCTCATGGACAACGACGCGCTCCTCGGCAAGCGCCCCACCGGCCCCGGGATCGGCCGCGCGGAGAAGCTGGAAGACTCACGCGGGCGTTACATCGTTTTCGCCAAGGCCACGTTTCCACAAGACATTTCGCTCGACGGCGTGCGGGTCGTGATCGACGCCGCCCACGGCGCAGCCTACCGCGTCGCGCCGCTCGTGTTCTCGGAGCTCGGCGCGACGGTGACCGCGATCGGCGTGAAGCCGAACGGCGTGAACATCAACTTGAAC
>JAAFHV010000081.1:3472-33806 GCA_013297655.1 Myxococcales bacterium
CTCATCGTGGTCGACGAGAAGGGTCAAATCGTCGACGGCGACACCGTCATGGCGATGTGCGCCCACAAGATGATGGACGAGGGCGCGCTCAAGAAGAACACCCTCGTCGCGACCGTCATGTCGAACCTCGGCCTCGAGCGCGCGCTCGAGAAGCGCGGGGGCAAGCTCGTGCGCACCCAGGTCGGCGATCGTTACGTCGTCGAGGCGATGCGCGAGGGCGGCTACAACGTGGGCGGCGAACAATCGGGCCACCTCATCTTCCTCGATCACGCGTCTACCGGTGACGGCATCGTGGCGGCGCTGCAGGTGCTCGCGATCGCGGTTCGCTCTGGAAAACCCGTGTCGGAGCTCGCAAAGAGCGCGATGACACGCGTGCCGCAGGTGCTCGAGAACGTGACGCTCGCGACCCGTCGCCCGCTCGAGGACATGCGTCAGCTCGCGACCTCGACCGCGAAGGTGAAGGACGCCCTCGGCGCCGAAGGCCGCGTGCTCGTGCGATGGAGCGGCACCGAGCCGAAGCTCCGCATCATGCTCGAGGGCCCGAACGAGGCGAAGCTCCACACGTGGGCCAAAGATCTCGCCGCCGCCGCGAAAAAAGACGCGGGCTGATGCTCGACGACAGGAACCACCACGCGCCGCCGCGACACCTGCTCGTCGCGCACGGCGCGTGACCATCGAGGACCGCGTCCGCTCATGCCTTGTCGCGGGGGCTGCCGGCGACGCGTGGGGGCTCCCTGCCGAGGGAAGACCGCCGGGCCCCGTCGCTGATTTCCCTGACAATCCGAGGCTTTCGGACGACACGTTGCTCACCCTTGCGACGTGCGAAGCGATCGCGCAGCACGGCGGCGAGGTCGATCCCGCGCGGATCGCGGATCGGTTTCGAGCGTGGTTCGTGGCGGGCAAGCTCGCCGGTCTCGGCGCGTCGACGCTGAAGGCGCTGCGTGATCTCGAGGCAGGGGTTCACTGGGCGCTCGCAGGAGCGAAGGGGGAGTACACCGCGGGTGCCGGCGCCGCGATGAGGGCGGCGCCGCTTGCGTTCGTGCTCGACCCCGACGTGTACGAAGAGCGCCGCACGATCCGCGACGTGTGCCGGATCACGCACCACAACGACGAAGCGTACGCCGGCGCGCTGGCCGTGATCGTCGCTGTCCGTGCCTGTCTCGCGCGCGATGGCGTACCGCCCAATCTGCTCGCCATCGTCGCGGAAGAGCTCCCCGATACGGCCGTTCGAGACCGCATCGGCGAGCTCGCGTCGAGCCTGCACCCGCCGAGAGCGGCTCACGCGCGCGGAGCTTTGGGCCACGTCGTAGAAGCCGTCCCGCTCGCACTCGCCATCGCTTCACGGACGACCACCGTCGAAGAGGCCATTCGCGCCGCGATCGCGCTCGGCGGCGACACGGACACCATCGCGTCGATCGCGGCTCAGATCGTAGGAGCCAGCGGCGCGACGACCCCCGCCGCGATCACCGCCCGCTTGGCCGCGCTCCATGGCACTGGCGCCATCGTGGACACGTTCGCCGCATGGGTCGCTCTGCGGCCCGTCGCTCACGGCGCGTGACGCTCGTCCGCCGTCACCCCATCTGCGCGTGGAAAAACGCGACGAGGCGTGACCAGGCGAGCTTCGCGGAGGCCTCGTCGTAGACCGGCCGCGTGTCGTTCATGAACGCGTGCTCCGCCTCGTAGACGTGCACCTTCATGCTGCCTCCCTGCGCGTTCACCTGCGCCGCGATCGCCTCCGCTTTCGCGACCGTCGCGTACGCGTCCGTGCGCGCAAAATGCGCCTCGATCGGCGCGGTCACCTTCGTGAAGTCGGCCTTCTCTTTCGCCGGAATTCCATAAAACGGAGCGACGGCGGCGAGTCCCTCCACGTGGCACGCGGCGGCGAGCGCCATCGCTCCGCCGAGGCAGAAGCCAACGACGGCGAGCTTCCCGTTCGAACGCGGGTGCGCCCGAAGCTGGGTCGCGGCGAGGTTCGTGAGACGCATCGCCTCGAGCGTATCGAGCTCCGTCGCGAGCGCGGCCGCCTCGCCGCCGTCGGCGGTCGACTTACCCCCGTAGAGGTCGAGCGCGAGCACCACGAAGCCTTCTTTGGCGAGGCGGTTCGCGAGATCTTGGATGTGCGCGTTGAGCCCCCACCACTCGTGGAACAGAATCACCGCGCCGTGCTTGGCGTCGCCTGCCGGGAGGGCCTCGTATCCGATCACGTCGCTCGCGGTGCTCATGACCTCCGAGGATGGCGCCCCCGAGGGTCGCGCGATAGCCAAAAACGGCTATCCCCGCGAGCGATCGCCACATTGCCCGAAGATCCCGCGACTCTTCGTGATTTCGCGCGCTCCCGCGCCCCTCTGCGACGAACGGCGAGATGGAAGGGCGACGCGGGGGCGACGGTGCTAAACGTCCGGCGCCATGGATTACATCTTCACGATGCGGGAGGTGACGAAGGTCCACCCTCCGGACAAGAAGGTCCTCGAGAACATCACCCTCGCGTTCTTCCCCGGCGCCAAGATCGGCGTCATCGGATCGAACGGCTCCGGCAAGTCGTCCTTGCTCCGCATCATGGCGGGGCTCGACAAGGAGATTTACGGCGAGGCCAAGGCCCACTCCGGGGTCCGCATCGGGTACTTCGCGCAAGAGCCCGACTTGGGCGACGCGAAGACAGTGCGCGAGGCGGTCGAAGGCGCCGTCGCGGAGGTGCGTGCGCTCGTCACCGAGTTCGAAACGCTGAGCGCGAGCCTCGGCGAGCCGATGGACGACGACACGATGGAGAAGACGCTCGCGAAGCAGGCCGAGCTCCAAGACAAGATCGACGCCGCCGACGCGTGGAACGTCGATCAGCGGGTCGACGTCGCGATGGAGGCCCTCCGCTGCCCGCCCGCCGACGCCGAGATCGCCCACCTCTCCGGCGGTGAAAAACGCCGCGTCGCGCTCGCGCGCATCCTGCTCGCCAAGCCGGACATGCTCCTCTTGGACGAGCCGACCAACCACCTCGACGCCGAGAGCGTGGCGTGGCTCGAGCGCTTCTTGAAGGAGTACTCCGGCACCGTCGTCGCGGTGACCCACGATCGTTACTTCTTGGACGACGTCGCGGAGTGGATCTTGGAGCTCGATCGCGGCAAGGGTTACCCCTTCAAGGGCAACTACTCCGGCTGGCTCGAGCAAAAGAGCGCCCGCCTCGCCGTAGAAGAAAAGAACGAGAGCGCACGCCAACGCAAGCTCAAGCAGGAGCTCGAATGGGTCCGCCAAAGCCCGCGCGCGCGCCAAGCGAAGAGCAAAGCGCGCCTCGGCGCCTACGAGGATTTGCTCGCGAAGTCGAACAAGGGCTCCGCCGATCCGGCCGAGATCACCATTCCCCCGGGGCCGCGCCTCGGCGACGTCGTGATCGAAGCGGACAAGCTCGTGAAGAGCTTCGGCGACAGGCTCCTCTTCGACAACCTCACGTTCCGTCTCCCGCGGAGCGGCATCGTCGGGGTCATCGGCCCGAACGGCGCCGGCAAGACCACGCTCTTTCGCATGCTCCTCGGCGAAGAGAAGGCCGAAGGCGGTGAGCTCAAGGTCGGCGAGACGGTCAAGATCGCCTACGTCGATCAGAGCCGCGAGGCGCTCGGCGGCGACACCTCGGTGTGGCAAGAGATCTCGAAGGGCGAAGAGAAGCTCGTCCTCGGCAAACGCGAGGTCGCGTCGCGCGCGTACTGCGCGTGGTTCGGCTTCAAGGGCGCCGATCAGCAGAAGAAGGTCGCGAACCTCTCCGGCGGCGAGCGAAACCGCGTTCACCTCGCGAAGCTCCTCAAAGAGGGCGGCAACCTGCTCCTCTTGGACGAGCCCACGAACGACCTCGACGTCGACACGCTTCGCGCGCTCGAAGAGGCGCTCGTCGAGTTCCCCGGCTGCGCCGTCGTGATCAGCCACGATCGTTGGTTTTTGGATCGCATCGCGACCCACATCCTCGCGTTCGAGGGCGACAGCCACGTGGAGTGGTTCGAGGGCAACTACCGCATGTACGAAGAGGACCGCAAAAAGCGCCTCGGCGGCGACGCGGACCGTCCCACGCGGATCAAGTACCGAAAGCTCCGCGTCTAATAAACGCGGCTTCCACGGGCGCGCGGCATGTCGTTCGCGAAGCGCGACGCGATGCTTAGCGCGCCCTCGTTTTTTCAGGAATCGCCCACGATGCACGGGCGTACGGAGCAAGCGACATGACGAGGGTGATGAATTTCAGCGCCGGCCCCGCGGCCCTCCCCGAAGAGGCGCTCCTCCGCGCGCGGGACGAGCTGCTCGATTGGAACGGCACCGGCATGAGCGTGATGGAGCAGAGCCATCGCGGGAAGGCCTACGAGAAGGTCCACCAAGAGGCGCACGATCTCTTGCGGAAGCTCCTCGGGCTCACGGCAGACGACAAACGCTCCGTCATCTTCCTCCAGGGCGGCGCGACGCAGGTGTTCGCGACCCTCGCGATGAACTTCCTCCGCGCCGGCACCTCCGCCGACTACGTGTCCGCCGGGGCCTGGGGCGACAAGGCCCTCGTCGAAGCGAAGAGCTACGCCGCGATGGTCGGCGCGAGCGCGCGGGAGGTGCGCTGGGAGGGAGCGGAAGGCGCCGGCAAGGGCACCCGCATGCCGCACCCGCGCGAGCTCGTCTTCGCGGAGGACGCCGTGTTCGTCCACACGACCAGCAACGAGACCATCCACGGCACCCAGGTGGGCCTCTCCGAGTCGCTCCCGTTCGCGGATCCGAAGCAGCCGCATGTGTGCGATATGTCGAGTGATTTCCTCGGCCGCGTGATCGACCCACGCAAGTTCTCGCTCCTCTACGCGGGCGCACAGAAGAACATCGGACCGTCCGGCGTGGTGGTGCTCGTCGTCGACGACGCTTTCCTCGAGGCGAGCTGCGACGACATCCCGAGCATCTTCCGCTACGCGACCCACGCGAAGAACGGCTCGCTCTACAACACGCCCCCCACGTTCGCGATCTACCTCGTGCGCAACGTGCTCGCGTGGCTCGACGCGAAGGGCGGAGTGCCCGCGATCGAAAAAGACAACCGCGCGAAGGCCAAGCTCGTCTACGACGCGATCGACGAATCGGGTGGATTTTACACGTGTCCGGTCGAGGCGGAGAGCCGCTCGATCATGAACGTGGTCTTCCGCTTGCCGAGCGAAGCGCACGAAGCCAAGTTCCTCGCCGCGAGCGAACAGGCGGGGATGGTCGGCCTCAAGGGGCACAGGTCCGTCGGCGGCATGCGCGCCTCCCTCTACAACGCGGTCAGCGTCGCGCACGCGAAGGCGCTCGCCGATCTCATGCGCGAGCACGCGAGGACATCCGGATGAACACGCGAGCGAGCCGCGGGCGAACGACCTGCCCATGCCACCCGTGCGCGGCGAGGACGGCATGAAAACCGGGGCACGCACGGCGTTCGGTCTCGTCGCGTGCCTCTCCGCGCTCGCGCTCTGCGTGAGCCCTGCGTGCACCCCGAAGCCGGAGGCGCCCCTCGCGGTGGAAGACGCCGCCGCCAACCCCGACGCGGTCAGCGCGACCGCGGGCGATGCGGCCCTCGACGCGTCGACGACGCTCTCGCGCGCGACGGTAAAAGGCCCGCGCGCGTGCGCGGGCAGCGCGGCGGTGTCGCTCTTCGTGTCGCCGTCGACGCCGGTGAAGGGCAAGCCGGTTCGTGTCGTCGCCTTCTCGGAGAAGCCGCTCGCCGGCACCCTCGCCGCGAACGGGGGCTCGGAGGCCAGCGCGAACGAGACACGAGGAGGTCCTCCGTATTTTCTCCTCACCGAGGTCGTCCCGACGGGCTCGAAGCTCGCGGTCTCGTTCGCGGAGAGCGATTGCGAAGGGGAAAAAGCGCAGCTCTCGCTCGAGGTGCCCGTCTCCGCGTCGCGACGCACGCCGTTCTGGGCGCGCACCTCCGAGACGTACCTTTGGACCGCGACCCGCGGTTGGGACGACTCCACCGAGAACCTGTACTCTGCATGGATCGAGGCGCTCTTCGACGCGAAGGAGGGCGAGAGCTTGAGCTACGCCGCGCTCCACGAGGTGTTGCGCGATCCGAAGCGGAACTTCCTCTACGACCACCTCGGCCTCGGCGAGGACTCCGACCACGCGCAGCTCATCCGCCCCGACTGCGCCGACTTGCCTTACGTGCTGCGCGCCACGTTCGCGTGGAAGCTCGGGCTCCCGTTCGGGATGGCCGAGTGCTCGCGCGGGGGCTCCGGCGCGCCTCCGGACTGCAAGGGGCTCGTCACGCAGGCCGATCCTCCCGCGCACCCGAAGCCGCACGCGGCCGACGCGTTCGGGCTGTTCGTCCGCGGCACGCTCGCCGACCGGGTCCACTCCGGCTCCGGGCGTGCCCCCTTCGCGGACGACGAGTCCGACTATTACCCCGTCGCGCTCACGTGGGACGCGCTCCGGCCCGGCACCGTGTTCGCCGATCCGTACGGTCACGTGCTCGTCGTCGCGAAGCGCCTCCCGGAGACCAACGATCGCGGCGGCGTGCTCTACGCGGTCGATGGCCAACCCGACGGCACCGTCGGTCGCAAGCGCTTCTGGCGTGGGAATTTCCTCTTCGCGAAGGACCCTGCGCTCGGCGGCCCCGGGTTCAAGCGCTTCCGTCCGATCGTCTATCGCGGCGGGGTGTACCAGCGCTCGTCGGACGCGCTCCTCGGAAAACATCCGAGCTCTCATTACTCGGCGCAACAAGCCTCCCTCGACGCCGACGCGTTCTACGACGCGATGGACGACGTGCTCGCGCCCTCGCCGCGTGATCCTCTCGTCGCGCTCCGCGAGGTGGTGGTCGCGCTCGACGAGCAGGTCCGCACCCGCGTGACCTCGATTGAAAACGGACGAAAGTTCCTCGAGAAGAAGGGGCCTCCCGCGCCGATGCCGGAGGGCGAGAAGATCTTCGAGGCGCTCGGTCCGTGGGAAGACTTCTCCACGCCGTCGCGCGATCTCCGCCTCCTCATCGCGATCGACGTCGCGAAGGGGTTCTCCCAGCGCGTGGCCCGCCGCGCGAACCGCTACGCGACGAACGGCAAATCCGCGGAGGAGACCAAAGCTTCCCTCGACGCGGCGCTCCTCGCCGAGCTCAAAGCGCGCAAGGTGCAATATACACGCACCGACGGCTCGTCGTTCGAGCTCACGTTGGCAGAGGTGCTCTCCCGCGAGACGGCCTTCGAGATGACGTACAACCCGAACGACTGCGTCGAGTCGCGTTGGGGAGCGCCGCCGGGCTCGGACGAGGTGAGCACGTGCAAAGCCCACGCACCGGCCGATCAGCGCGCGCGCATGGAGAGCGTTCGTGCGTGGTTCCACGAGCGCAAACGCCCGGCGCGCTGATTCACGGACGATCGGGCGTTGCGCGGCCGAACGCGCGCATTCGAGGATTCGGCGACGAGGCGCCATCGATCCGATCGATCGCGCGCCCGCCGAATCGTGAAAAAAAAAATCGCGCGGACGGTGATCCCTTTTCGAGGAGGCGCGCACGTCCCTCATCAGAGAGCGGCGGAAGCGTGAACAACCGCGCCGCTCCGGAGGAGAACCCATGTCGATTCAATCTTCGGCGCTTCGTGGCGTCGCGTTCGTGCTCGCCCTCGCTCCCGCCGCCTTCGTCGTGGCCTGTACCGGGGACGCGGTGACCGACTCCAGCGTCACTGCGGTCTCCGCCGACGAGGCTCAAGCGCTCGTAGGTGCACAAGAGAGCTTCACCGCGCAGAAGGCCGAAATTTCCGCGTGCATCGCGACGTTCGAGACTTGCAAAGCGGCCGCCGGGGCCGACGAAGCGGCGTGCCGCACGGCGCTCCACGCCTGTCTCCCTGACACGCCGCCCCCTCCGCCTCGCTGTGGTGGTCGGCCCGGTCGCGACGGCGGCCCGCCTCCTCCTGCGCCGCCGAGCAGCGGCGGGCCGATCCCGCCGCCCCCGAGCGGAAGCCCCCCGCCCCCGCCCGCTCCCTCTGGCGAAGGCTCCGAGCCGCCCGCACCGTCGGGGAGCACCACGAGCACCCCGCCGCCCCCGCCCGCGAACATTGCTCCACCCCCGCGTCCAGGTGAAGGGGCGCCCGCGCCGAGCGGCTCTGCCCCGCCGCGACGCCCGGAAGGCGGCGGCGATGCCGACGGTGGAGACTGCGACAAGCCCGGAAAACAAGGCGGAAAGGGCGGTCACCACGACGCGTGCGGGCGAATCCCCCTGCCGGCGCGCGAGGCGCTGAAGGCCTGCCACGACACACTCGAGGCATGCGTCGCCGCCGGCGGTGACCGCGCCGCCTGCTTTACGAGCGAGCGCTCGTGCGTGAAGGCGGCCTTCGAGGCGGCGTTCCGTGCACGTTGCAACGAGCTCCCGACGACCGCACCGGCCGACGCCCTCGCTCGCTGCGCAGAAGGAATCGAGCCGACGGCGACCGCCACCGGCAACTGACGAACGAACCTTCGTTCGAGAAAGGACCCGAACGCCCGAATCCACCCAACGAGAGTCTCAGACCCAAGACGACCGCGCGGCTCCCTCCGCGCGGTCGATCTCTTTTTCGAACGGGCCGCGCGCGGCAGCCGTGTCGATCCCTCGCCCGCTAGAAGCGTCGAGCTGCCCGTCGATCGAGCGTCGCCGCGCCAGGCGCGCTGCACCTCGGCCGCTCGATCGCGACCTCCCGACGGCGACGTGTGCGCGGAGACGACAAAACCATCGGCAGTGATGGTTTTGTTCGTTCATCTCGCGTTCGCCGCCGGGCGTCGCGTCAGGGGCACGATTCGGCGCGCGCGTGCGGCGCGCCGGCGCGGATCGCAGCGCACAAATCGACGCACGGCGGTGACGGCTCGGGCGGGCCGCACCTCACGAAACGATCGACGCCGCTCGACGGCGGGCACGCCGCGGGCGCCACCCAGCAGACCCCAGGGACCTCCGGTGAGCAGCCTCCGAGCGGCGCGATCTTCGCGCAGGTCGCGCCCGGCGGGCACCCCTTGGCCCCCTTCTCGCCGCACGGAGCGGCCTGCGGAACAGGGCACTCGCCGGGGAACGACGACCTTTGCCCGCGTGACTTTCGGAGGCAATCGTTCCAATACGTGACGCCATCGCAGCCGCACACGGGGCTCGGCGCGCCGTCACAGAACGCAGGCTTTCGCTCGCAGTTTCCGCGCCGCTCGCCGCACGTGCGCTTCTGGCAATACGCCGACGGTCCGCACTCACGATCCTCGTCGCACGACGGTCCGAGCATCGCGTCGAGGCCCCCGTCTTCTGGGCTCGGGACAGAGCCTTCTGGGAGCGTGAGGAGCAAGATCTCCTCGCTCGAGCACGCCGGAACGAGCGCTGCGACGAGGACCGAGCCGAGGGCGAACAGGCCGAACCTCATGGCTTCACCGGCTCGGCGCGGCCCGCACGATCGTCACCGAAGAGCGCAAAATCTACCCCGAGGAGGCCCACCGGACGAACGCGCATCGGTTCGAACACGCGCTCACGATCGCCCCCGTCGTCGACGATCCACACACGCGACGAGAGCGCGACGTCGAGCCCGAAGCTCGCCGAGACCGTCACGTTCTTCGCGACTGCCACCCGCGCGAGCACCGTCGGCGACACCACCGGATCGACGCGCACGCTGACCGGCTCGAGCTTCGCCGTAGCCACCTCCGAGCGCGGCGAGACCGAGACGATGTCGGCCCCGAGACCGAGCCCGGCGCCGAACGCGAGCCCCGAGAGCTCGATCCACTCCGCCGCGGGCATGACACGAAGGTTCACGACGCTCACGTCCGCCGACGCGCGCGGCGAGCCGGCGCGGAACGGGAGCGTGTAAAATGCACGCAACGCGACGGAAGGCCTAAATTTTCCGCTCGATGCGACCCCGAGCTCGCCGCCGATGCGGACGACCGGACCGTCGTGCTCGCCGAACGCGCCGACCCCACCGAGCACGCCCCCGAAGATCGCGAGCGTCGTCGGCCGGCCCTCGGTCTTCACGATCGCGGGAGGCTTCGGGGCTTCGGGGTTCTTCGGCGGCGGAGGAGTCGGGACCGGCGGGATCGGTGGCGGAGGGACCGGTTTTTCGCGGATCGCGTCGAGCTCGGACTCGAGCGCCGACTCGACGACGAGCGCGACCTCTTCGCCTTCGACCGCCGTCGCCGACGCACGCGAGACCGACCTCGTGGTGCGGCCCCCGCGGGCGAACAGGATGGTGACGGACACCTCGGCGGCCGTGATCTTCACGTCGACGCGCGCGAAACGGTCGCCCCCGAGGCGTGGCGGGCGCGGCGCGCGTACGAAGTCGACCGCAGAGCCGACCCGCACGACCCCGCGCGCGACGGCGTCCTCGATCTCGCTCCCCTCGCCCTCGACGTAGACTTCGGCGACCGGGTTTCGCACGGGCTCGGTCCCCGACTGAGCGCGCGCGCTCTGCACGACGAGGCTCGGGGCGAGGCCAGCGAGGCCGGCGAGGGCGAGCGATACGATGGGCCAGCGACGTTCGCGGGTGCTCCGCACGGGACCTCGGTAGCCTCAGCGTCCCGCGAGGGCGTCGACCCGAAGCCGCGCGTGCTCCGCGGAGGCCGAGCTCGGGTAGGCGGCGAGGAACGACTGCCACGCGGTGCGCTCGCCGTCGTTTTGGCCGAGCATCCCGAAGGCACGCGCGCGGCCGATCATAGCCTCTTCGCGGAGCTCGCCGCGCCCCGTCGCGAGGTAGGCGTCGAACTCGGAGAGCGCGCGACGTGCCTCACGCTGCTCGAGCAGCATACGACCGCGGAGCGCGTGCGCGGTCGCCGCCTCGCGGCTCGCCGGGAAGCGCGTGACGAGCTCGCCGTACGCCGCGAGCGCACCTGCGACGTTGCCCGCGCGACGCTTGTCGTTCGCGCTCGAGAAGAGCGACGCAGCGTCCTGCGCCTCGGCCACGGGCACCACCGGAGCGGCGACCGGAGGCTCCACGAGCACCGGGGCAGGCGCGACTGCCGCGGCCGTCACCGGGGAAGCCGCCACGCCCACAGAGCGCGAAGGCGCGAAGGGAGTAGCGAGCGTCACCGGCGAGGGAGTGGAAGTGGGAGTGGACGGAGGAGCCGCGACCGACGGGGCCTCGACGACCGGCGGCGGCGGCGCGACCACGGCGGCGAGCTCGGGAGCGTGCGCGACGTCGAGGGCCTTCGGCGCGGGCGGGACAGGCTTGTCGGCGGGGCTCTCTTTTTCGCGCGTGTGGTCCTCGGCGGTGAACATCGACGTCGCACGACGCGCGAGGGACCGGCCTTGCTCCGACGCGAAGGCGCCCGTAGCGAGGAGGACGAACGCGGCCGCAAAGAGCAACGCGAACCGCTTCCACGGCGCGCTTCCCGCGCGCGCACGGATCGCGACGACCTTCTCGGGAGCGGGAGGCGCCGTCGGAGCATCGACCCGAGGCGGCGTCGGAGCTTCGCCGGTGGACGCCCCCTCGGCTTCGGCGGCGAGCTTCGCGTCTTTCGCGTCCTTCGCGTCTTTCGCGTCTTTCGCGTCTTTCGCGTCGCTGGCGACCACGCCGAGGGCGCCCTCGACCAAGCTCGAGAAGGAAATACGGTCGCCTCCCGCGTCGGCCTCGAAGTCCGCGCGCAGGAGCTGCTCCATGCGACAGGCGCTACACTGCGCGATGTGCGCGTCGAGGCGCACGCGCTCCTCCGCGGTGAGCGTGCCCTCTTCCAGCTTGTCGAGGAGATCTTCGGGGTGAAGCTGCGCGAGCTTGCCGTGGCGTTCTTCGAGCGAGCTCATGAGCCCACCTCCAGCGCGGCGTACAGCTCCGGGGCCGCTTCGATCCTGCGGCGGAGCGCCTCCTTCGCGAGGCGGAGGCGGCTGCGAATCGTGTTGAGCGGCGCGTTCGCCGACTGGGCCACCTCTTCGAGCGACCAACCGAGCATGATGCGAAGGGCGAGCGCCTCGGCTTGCTCCTCGGGGATCTCGAGCAAGAGCTCACGGAGCAGAGTCTGACGACGCTCGGCGAGCGCGGTGTCCTCCGGCGAAGCGTCGGTCGCGGGGGTGGTCTCGGTCTCGGCGTCGTCGTCGCGGCGCGAGCGCTCGATCTTGGTCCGCTTGCGCGCGAGGAGAGCGGTCCGCATCGCGATCGTCTGCGCGTAGCCTTCGGGCGGGCAATCGCCGCGGAACGCCGGGAGCGCGCGAACGAGACCGATGAGCGACTGCTGGACCACGTCCTGCACATCGGGGTGGCCGCCTCCGAGCATCGCGCGAACGACGCGGTTCACGAGCGGCGCGACCGCACGGAGGAGCTGGGCCGTCGCCCGCGTGTCCCCCGTCGCCGCTTCGCGCGCGAGCTCCAAGGTCGCGGACGGAGGCGCGGCTGGCGTTTGGCGCAAGAGCTGGGCGGGGACGGGTTGAGGGCGCGACATGCGTTCCTGACCTCCGTATGGTCTCGCGTGAGAACCGATCACGGAAGCCCTCGGCCGCACTCATTTCGGTAGGATAGCCACCTACATCTTGGCTCCAACCGATTCGAGCGGGCCGAGCGTACCGCCGCCGTGCGACCGGCGCGACGCGACGGAAAGCAGGAAAAACCCGGCCCTCTCCTTCTCGCGGAGCCCGTCGACGAGCGCCTACTTTTTGACTTTGAGCGTGCCGAGCGCGGCGACGAGGGCTTCGGCGGTGCTGCCGTCCACTTCGTCTCCGCGGGCCCACTGGTCGGCCTTGAGGAGGCTGGTCTTCGCGGCTTCGGCGAGCTTCACGCGGCGACCCCGGGCGAGGCCGGAGAAACGGATCTGCTGCTCGGACTGGGTCTTACGAAGGGCGGGGGCCAAGTAACCACGCATGTCGAATCTCCTGGAAGGGGCGCGAGCGCCGGACGGAGCCTTCTAGCGGACAATCCCTCCTTCGCGCGCACTTTTTGTCAGTTCCCGAAGAGAGCGACCCCACAAGTGTCGCGAACGTCGAGGTTGAGCTTGGACGTCTCGGGGTGGGGCAGCGAAAACGTGTAGGTTCCACGCACGTTCACGGCGCCGGTCACCTTGACGGCTCGACCGAAGAGATCGACCGCGAGCTGGCCGACGACACCGAAGCTCTTCTTCGCCTCCGCCCCGACGAAATACGAGCACGGGAGCGGCTTCGATACGAAGCGAATGTCCCCCGCGATCGGATCGCGCGTGACGACCCCGCTGAAATCGGCGGTGATCGGGCCATAGGACGCGACGCCCTTCGTGATCTCGACCGGCCGCCCTGGCTCGGCGAAGAGGGTCATCTCGAGATCGACTGGGGTCTTGGTGCGGCTCTTCGCGAACGTCATCCCTCCGATGTTGGCCTTCGCGGTCCCCTTCACGCGCCCTTCCGGCTCGATCGCGACGGTGCCGAGCACGTCGAGCTCGGGGTCGTCGGTCGCGGCGAGACCGAGGTACGCGGGCGGCACGTGAAGCTGGGAAAGCTTCGACTTCGGGATCCGGACCGTGACGTGCGTCGGCGCCGAGAGGCCACCGAAGATGACGAACACGTTCGGTCCCTCGGCTTTCCGCGCCTCGAACACGAGCCGCGCGCGTTTCCGGCCTTCGCTCTCGTCGACGTTGAGGGTGAACGGCCCCGCCTTTCCGAGCGGCGACGTGAACGTCACGTCTGGCGCGTACGCCGTCACGTTTTGAGGCTCGCCCTCCCCCTCTTCGTCGCGCGTGAACGCGAACCTCAGCTCGTGGAGCTCGACCGCGGTCCCCTGCGCGATGGGTGCATTCCACACGATGTTCGCCGAGGTCACGTCGATCGCGAACGGCCCCTTCGGGCCGGCGAGTCGCGCGAGGGCGGCGGGGAGGTCGGTCGCGAGCCCTTCCATCGTGCCGTCGAGGCCTTGAATCGTGACGGCGCCGTTCGTCGCGATTTTCACCGACGTGAGGGTGGCGGACTTGAGCGGGAGGCCAGCGCCCGTCGCGCGCACGTCGTCGAGCTCGATCCCCGAGAGGCCTACGCCGACGCCGCCGATCTCGAGCTCGAGGCCTCGTTCACGCGCGGCGAGGATGACCTTGCGCTTCGCGACGACAGGGAGCGTCAGCACGATGCCCACGATCACGAGCGCCACGGCTCCGACGATCGCGAGCGCTCGGCCCACGGCGCGTGACGCCTTCTTCGACGCGAGATCCTCGGTGACGGCGGGGATCCCCGGCCGAGAGCGATCGTTGGTGCCGGTCACGGCGGCGACACGAACCGGCGTGGGCTCCATCATCGTCGTCACGCGGGAGGGCGTAGGCGGCGAGTGCGGCGAGTGCGGCGAATGGGCAGAGTGAGGAGACTGCCGAGAGTGAGGAGGCGGCGCGCCGACAGGGCCGGTCGGCCGTGGGAGGGCGACGCTCGCCGCGCTGGGGCTCACCCCGGGACCGGGCGACTGCGCCGTGATCGGTGCCTGCGCGATGCGCGCGGAAGAGCTCTTTTTCCCTGACCGATCGAGGTCGAGCGACGGCACCTCGGGCATACCGTGCGCTCCTGCGGCGGCGTGGGGGCTCGGCATCGTCGACGGCTGGACCGCGGCGCCGTAGAGGCCCTCCTGCGCCGAGGGGATCACGAGCGACACCGCGCGCTGGAGGTCCGGCTCGTGGCTGGTGGCAGGCGCCGACGGAGCCATCTCGGGGAGCGTGTTCGGGTGCGCCGTGAGGTGGGGCGAGGTCTCGCCGCGCGCGCTCGCGGCGCTGCTGCGGATCGCTTGCCGACGCCGCTGGGCGTGGGGCGACAGGTGGATCTCGACGAAGCTCGCGATGTTGGCGGGCCGCTTCCGCAGCATCGCGAAGAGCTCCTCGGCGAGCTGTTCGGCGGTGGCGAAGCGCTGATCACGGTCGACGTGCATCGCCTTCATGACGACCGCGCTCACGTCCTCCGGCACCTCCGGGGGGAGCGGCTCGGGCGCGTCACCTTGGATGATCGAGCGGAAATAAAGCGCTTCGGTGCGATCGTCGTAGGGCAGCCGGCCGGCGACCATTTCGTAGAGCACGGCGCCCATCGCGTACACGTCGGCGCGGCGATCGACGACCTCACCTTTCGCCTGCTCCTGCGGCATGTAGCGGAGCTTGCCCTTGAGGGAGCCTTGCGAGTCCTCCGCGAGGCGGTCTTGCATGAGCGCGACACCGAAGTCGATGAGCTTCACGGCGCCGTTCACCCCGAGGAGGATGTTCTGCGGCGACACGTCGCGGTGGACGAGCCCAGCGTGGCGGCCGTCCGGGAGGGTGACCTCGTGCGCGGCGTGGAGACCCGCCGAAACCTCCGCAGCGATGCGCAGCGCGACGGGGAGCGGCATTTTTTCCCCGCGCTCCGCCATTCCGGCCTGGAGGCTCGAGAGCGAATCGCCGTCGACGTATTCCATCACTTGGTAGAGCATCTCGCCCTCGACGGCGACGTCTTGGGTGCTCACCACGTTCGGGTGCGAAATCGCGGCCGACACACGAGCCTCGTCGAGAAACATGTCGCGGAAGCGCTTCTCGCGCGCGAACCGCCCGTGGATGACCTTCACGCCGACGTACGACTCGAAGCCGCCGAGCGACCGCAGGCGGGCGACCCAAACTTCGCCCATCCCACCTTCGCCGATGGGATGGAGGAGCTCGTACTTGCCGACCTTGTCGCCGGCGCGGAGAGAGGTCATCGCGGGAAAATCTCTCGCGGGAGGCTAGACCATGTCTCGGCGCTGCGCCCGATTTCGTGGCTTCTTTTCGGCCCACGCGTGCCTCCCGACGCTCCGGAGGCGCGTGCCTCACGACGCTCCCGAGCCGCGTCATCCCGACGCTCCGGAGGCGCGTCATCGCGACGCTCCGGAGGCGCGTCATCGCGACGCTCCGGAGGCGCGTCATCGCGACGCTCCGGAGGCGCGTGCCTCGGGCGTGCCTCGGGCTTGCCGCGATCAGCTCGGGGCGGCGCCGCGCGAGGCGAAGTACGAGTACACGGAGGCCACGAGCGCGGCAGCGATGAGCGGCACGCACACCCACGCCACGCTGCCGGTAACGACACCGACGAGCCCCACGAGCCCGGCGCCGACGAAGAGCGCGCCGCCCACGCGGTGGGTCTTTTGCCATGCCTCGTCGGAGGAGAGCGAGAACGGCGTGCGGATCCCGGCGACCCCGTTCCGACGGAGCTTGGGCATGAGGAGGCCCATGATCAACGTGAAGACGGAGAGCACCAAGGCGAGGCCACGGCCCGCGCGCGGAGCGCCGCTGAGGGCCATGTCGAGGATCACGAAGTGAATGCCTGCGAGGAGGCCGATGACGAGCGCGGTGACCTCCGCGATCGGGGAGCCGAGGGCGCGCGCGCGGGCCTCGCCTTTCATGAAGCGCGGCACCGACCGCACGAAGAGACCTATCGCGATCGAGGAGACAGGAAGCGCGAGCGCGCCGACGACGCGCGACGAGAACCCATCCGGAGCGCCGTTGATGTCGAAGTGAGTGGGCACACGGTCGGGGAGGTTCGCGTACGCGAGCGCGCTCCCGGCGAGCTGCGCCACCACGAGCGCGATCGATACGACGTCCACGCGCGACACCACGCGCGAGCGAGGGTTGTTCATGACGAGCCTTTTTTCGTTCGGGTTTCGAGCTTGGCGGCGTTCGCCATGTCGAGCAGCTCCGACGCGAGCTCCTCGAGGACGTTCGCCGACAGCGTGTAGACGACCTGCGTGCCCCGCTTCTCGGCGCGCACGAGGCCCGCCTCACGGAGCACCTTCAAGTGATGCGAGAGCGTCGGTTTCGACAGGTCGAACGGAGCGGCGAGATCGCCCGCCGTCTTCGACCCGTCCCGAAGCGCACGCAAAAGCGCCCGCCGAGTTCCATCTGCCAAAGCTTCGTAGAGGTGGGCTCGAGGCATAATTCGATGATCATCTATTTAGACGCTCATCGAAGTTTAGCAAGGCCTCTCCACGCGAAAAACCGGAGCGACCGCCGTTCGCGACCTCTCCGAGTCCGAACGACCGCCGCTCGCGACCTCACCTTTGAGCGCGAGGCCTCGCGCCTCCGGAGCGAACGAGAGGCCTCGTGAAGCGCCGCTCCCCGACCCGTCTCGCTTCAGCCGGCCCAGGTGGAGGCGATTCTCCGGCGCAGGGCAGTGGCCTCACTCCCAAGCGCGAAACGGACGACGTCCCCCGCGTACGGGTGCGAGAGCACGGCCTCTACTCCGCGCCGCCCGGGGCGATCGGTCGCGCTGTGGAACGACGGATCGAAACCTCGGAGCTCGTCGATCGTGGCGAGCACGTCGCCCGTGAGCAGGTACGCGATGCGCAGCTCGGCCTGCGCGAGCGCGAACACGATGCGATCGATCGAAGCGGGACGACCGCGCGGCAGCGTGAGCGACGGGACCACCTTCTCGAGCGCTTGACGCTGCTTGCGCGCGATCTCCTTGCCGACCGCGGGCTCGTACTGCTGCACGAGCTTTTGCTGGAGCGGATCGAGCTCGTCGCGACCGTAGGCGGGCATGACCTGACGCGCGCAGGCGACGAGGTACGCCTCCACGTGCGGCGCGGGGAGCTCCTCGAGCCAGGGCACGGAGAGGGCGATGCGGGCCAGCGCGCGGCCGAGGGCGGAGAGCTGGGTAGGCTCCGGGAGCTCTTGCAGCGCGGCGGGAACCACGACCCACGGCACGTCTTGCGAGAGCACACGAACACGCGCGGCCTGCGGCGAAATCACGAGCTCGATCTCGCCGAGCCCGAGCGCCTTGCCGAGCCGATCCATGAGCGCCCGCACGGGGTGACCGCTGCGCTTCCCGAGACGGTCCTTGGAGGTGATCCCTAGCTCGCCGAGGTCGGCGCGGAGGATCTTCGCCTCGAGACCCATGACGGCCTGCGCGACGTCGAGGAGAGCGTGCCGGCCCTCTTCCGGCACGACGTGCGAGAACAGGGTCGCGCGATCGAGGGGCATGTGGTGGCTCCCCATCGGGCCGAGCCGGCGCGCGCGCAGCCAGCCGTTCCTGCCGTCGTCGAGATCGCCCATGATCGCGCGGAGCTCGCTCACGACGATCGCCTCCTCCGGCCTCCGATCGGCGCCGAGCGAGCGCTCGAGGACCTCGAGCGCGACGCTCGTGTCCTTTGCGCCGATGAGCGGCTTCGCGGAGGGGGTGACCATCGCCATCACCGCGAGCACCGCTTCGTCGTGCGCGCCGAGCCGCGCGAGACCCTGCGCGAGCTCTACCCGCGCGTCGTGGAGCTCGGGATCGAGCTTTATCGCTTGCTTGAGGTGCGCGGTGCCGTCCTTCAATCGCGCGAGCTCGCGGACCTCGACGCGACCGAGCCGGAAGAACCACGTCGGATCCGCTTTGCCGAGTGACTGCCCACGGCCGACGAGCGCGGCCAGCCCTCGCGCGTACGCCATCGCGTCGGCTTTTCCGTCCGGCGCGCGGTAGAGCCTCTCGAAGCGCTCTTCCGCCTTCGTGTGCCCGGGGGTGTGAGCGAGGGCGTCGATGACCGCTTTTTCCGTCGCGCGGCCGTCCTTCACGCTCGCGCGGACCTCCGCGAGCTGAAGGAAAATCTCCGTTTTTGTTCCGAAATCCGGCTCGACCTCGGCCACACGCTCGAGGAGCGCCGCGATTTCGAGGCGGATGGGGAGCTTCTGCGGGGCCTCGCCGCCGACCGGTTTCTCGTTTTGTTTCGCGACCAAGCGGTGCACGAGCGCACGGAGCGCGCGGCCGTTCGCGGGATCGAGCTCGAGCGCACGACGGAGCGCCCGCTCCGCGTCGTCGAGGCGGGTGAGCACGCGCTCGAACACGCTCGCGAGCGCGAAGAGCGCGGTGAGGCGCGGGCCCGTCTCGCGCCCCTTCTCCACGACCTCTTCGAGCGCCTCGACCGCCTCCGGCCATGCGCGCTGGGCGATGCACAGCTCCGCGAGCATGAGGAGCGACGGGATCGAGCCGGGGGCCGCCTCGCGCACCTTCCGCATCGCGTCGATCGCGAGGGTGAGCTCTTTCAAGTCGTCGCGCGCGACCTTGGCGATCTCGGTGCCGAGGAGCACGACAGCCTCCGCGTCTTTCGCCCGCGACAGGGCCGAGAAGAACACGTCGACGATGCGCTCGGACTCCCCCCGCTCGCGCCGCACGTGCGCGAGACGAGCGATCGCCGCGCGCGCGTTCGGATCGGCGGAGATCGCGGCCTCGAGGTGGACACACGCGCGCTCGGCGCGCCCCTCTTTCGCCCCGAGGCGCTCGCGCGTGCGATCGCTCTCGTCGGGATCGATCGCCAGCAATATCTCCGCCGCGTCGACCAAGTAGCGCGCGCGCACGTCGGGCTTCGACGCGAGGTCCGCGAGGGAGAGCGACGCCGCGAGCGAGCCTCCCGCGTCCCCGAGGCGGGTCGCGAGGCGAGAGAGCGACGTCGCCGCCATGACGCTCGAGGGATCGATCTCGAGCGCGGCGCGGAAGCGCTCCATGCTGCTCCGGAAGAGGTCCGTCTCTCCTGTCTCGAGGGCGTGCGACTCCACCATCACGCCGAGGCGCAAGAGCAACGCGATGAGCGGTCCGTCCTCCGCGGCGAGGGCGCAGAGCGCACGAAGCGACGTGTGCACCGCGCGGCGCGCCCGCGGCTCGCCTCGACGCGCGTGGGGGAGCTCACGACGCACCGTCGCTTCGAGCGCGCCTGGGTCGGTCGGATCGAGCTCGAGCAGCTTCGCGTAGGTAGAGGTGCCTTCTTGCGCCGCGGCGGGGAGGCGCCACTCTTCGAGCCACGCGAGGTTCCAAAGGGCACCGGCGCGCGCTCGGATGTCGCTGAGCACGGCGCCCTCGGTGGCGAGCACCCGCGCGAGCGAGGAGTACGAGCCCTGCCGCCGGGCGGCCACTTCGAGGAGGCGAAGCGAGGGAACGTGACTCGGTATCGCCTCCAGCACGCCGTCGAGCAGGCGCGTGACGCGGGTCGCGTCCTTCCCGCAGTCGATGAGGAGCTGGGCCAAATCGAACGAGATCGTGAGCTCCTCCTCGCGCGAGCCCGCGATGCGGAGCCGCGCCTCGAGCAGGTCCACGATCGGGAGGAGCCCCTCGACGTGCACCTTCACGTCGCCGTGGGTGCGGTTCTTCGTACCGTTCAGCGCGAGGCGCCAGAGCACGCGCTCGAGGCGCTCGGCGACGTGGGGGTCGTCCGGCGTCTCGGCGAGCGCGCGCGCGTAGAGCTTGGCTGCGGAGGCGTCGTTTTGGAGGCGAAGCTCGTCGAGCTCGGCCGCGCGCACGAAGTAACGAGCGCGCTCGTCCTTGCCGATAGACTCGTCCCCCAAGCGCTCGAGTGCGCCACGCAAAGCCTCGTAATCACAAGACTTTCGGAGCACTCGTGCGATCTCGATCGCGGGCAGAGGGTGCACCGGATCGATTTTTTTCGCCGACTCGAGGGCGGTCAGGGCGTCGGCGGTAGCGCCGAGGCGAACGTCCGCGACCCGCGCGAGCGCGAGCCACAGCGTGACCTTCTCTTCGACGGACGAGGCGCTCGAGATCCGCGCGCGGAGGGACTCGGCGACGCGCTCCCAGCGCCCGCTCTCCTCGTGGAGCCGCGTCTCGAGGGCGCGCGCCGCGGGATGAAACGCCTCTTCTGCCAAGATCGCGTCGACGACCGCGAGGGCCCGTGCAGGATCGACCTTCGCGAGGGCCTCGGCCGCACGCACGCGGAGCGCCACCGCTTCACTCGGCGGCGTCGCGCGCTTCGCTTCGGCGAGGAGCGCACGCGCGATGCCGCGATCGTCGCCCACCCGCGAGGCCGTGCGAAGGAGGCCGATGACGGCACCGCGGCGCTCGGGCTCGGCGTCGAGGATGTCGTCGTAGGCCTTCGCGGCGCGGCCCGGATCGCCGAGCAGCTCCTCCCAAATCAACGCCACCTTCTCCAGGTACGCCACGCGGCGCCCCGGATCGCGCGCGCCGTCGGCGGCTTGGGCGTAGAGCTCGACGAGCTTCCGCGCCTCGCCCGTCTGCGGCTCCACCTTCGCGGGCGACATCAGCCGCGAGAGCGCGTCCAAGGTCTCGGTGTCGCCCGGGTTCGCGACCCAGGCTGCCTTGAGGTGCGCCTTCGCGTCGTCGGGACGGCCGAGGCTGCGCTCGAGCACTTGCGCTGCGCGAACGAGGGCCTTCGCGCGTTTCGGGGCGTCGTGGGCCTCGGCGGCGCGGGTGAGCCACTGGCCGACCCGCTCTTCGTGGCGGGCGGTCGCGGCGAGCATGCGATCGTGCGCTTCGACGAGGCGCATGTCCTCCGCGTCGATCTCGATCGCGGCGCGAAGATCGTCGATCGCGCCCGCGTAGTCGCCGAGCTTCTCGCGGATCTCGGCCGAGTAGCGGCGCTCGTAGACGACGACCGAAGGCTCGTTCACGTAACGAAGGCGAAGCGCGCGCACCCGCACCGCGTCGGCGTGCTGCCCTTGTTCCTCGTAGAGCTCGCACAGCTCGTCGAGCACCCGCATGTCGACCGGCGCGCTCGTGGGCACGCGCGACGCGGCGCGCTCCAGCAAGAAGATCGAGCGGCCTTCGTCGGCGAGCTTCTCGCGGCAAAGGCACGCGGCGTCGAGGTCGAGGCGCGAGGCACGCGGCGCGTCCGTCTCGAGCGACGCTTCTTCCTCCAGCAACGCGGCGAGCGCGCCGAAGTCCCCTGTCGCCGTCACGTGGCGCACGAGCGCGCTGCGCACCGCGCCGATGCCCGAGTCGAGCGAGAGCGCCCGTTCGAATGCGTTGCGCGCGGCGCGTGGCCTCCCGAGCCGTCGCTCGAGCAAGAGCCCGCGCTCGATGTGGATCCAAGCCGCGAGATCCTGCTGCGCGCCGTACGCGTCGGCGAGATCGCCCAAATGCGAAACGAGGGCCTCGTAGGCCTCGACGCTCTCGTTCTCGAACGTCTCTTCCCAGAGCGACCCCTCGAGGCCGCGGAGGGCAGCGGCGTGCACCGGCGAGCGCGTGAGCACGTGCTCCCACGCCGCGATCGCCTCCGCGGCGCGATCACCTCGCGCGGCCAAGAGGCGCGCGCGCTCTGTCAAGAGCTCGACGCTGGCGGCCTCGGTCGACGCGCCCGCGATCTCGACATCGAGGTGCTCCAGCATCGAGCCGAGCGACGATCTCGAGTACGAACGACGGCGCAGAATCCCGTGTGCTGTCGTGCACTTGGGGTCGACCTTGAGCGCCGCCTCGGCGTGCACGTTGGCGCGCGTCTCGTCGCCGAGGGCCTCTTCTGCGATCGAGAGCTCGATGTACGCGCGGGAGAGCCCGACCGAGTCTTCTTGGGCTTCGAGGATCTTCGAGCGCGCCTCGAGGAGCTGCAGCAGCACCTGCGCGTGCTCCGGCAGGCCGCGGCCACGGGCGGGCTCGTCGCGGCGCTGCGGAGGAGGAGCCGCGGCTGGCGCCACCTTCGCACGAACCTCGTCCGGCATCCGTGTATCGGGGGGGAGCGACTTCGCCCCCTTGTCGCCGCGCGGGAGCGGAGGCGGCACCACGATTTGAGACGTGCGTGACTCGTCGCGCGCCTTCGTGGCTTCGCCTTCTTTGCGGTCGTCGAGCCTCGGTGAGGGCGGCGGCGGCGGCGCGGCATGGCGCCCCTCGATCGGGAGGGTGACGATGTCCTCGCTCCGCGCGTCGACGTCTTTGGGCTTCGATCCGGCGTCCTTCGGGAGCGGCGGAGGAGGCGCGGGCGCGCGCTTCACGGAGGCGGTCGCGGTCGCTGATCCGGTCGCTGGCGGCGCTTGGTTCGGCAAGGGCGGCGGCGCCACGCTCGGTTTCGGGGGCGGGATGCTCGCTTTTGGCGCAGGTGGAGGCACGCTCACCGCGAAGGCGGAGGTGCCCGGCACCGGCGGCGGAGCCGAGGCGTCCGACGTGCGCGGACCTTGCGCGGCGACCGGCGAAACGGAAGGCCCGGAGCCGGGCGCCACCGGCGACGGTGCAGGAGATGCGGCGGAAGCGGGCAGCGGAGGAGGGCCCACGCTCGGGCCCGCGGCGGCCGGGAGCGGAGGTGGTCCTGCGCTCGTCGCCGCGGCTGGAAGCGGAGGCGGTCCCACGCTCGGCCCCGCGCTGGCGGCGGCCGGAAGCGGCGGAAGCGGCGGGGGCGGCGGGGGCGGCGGGGGCGCGACCGAGGTGCTCGGGTTGCTCGGCGCGACGGAAGGCACGGGGGGAGGGCCGCTCGGGACCGGCGGCGGAACGGACAGCGCCCGCGGCGCGACGGTCTTCCGTGGATCGAGATCGGTCGGGAGCGGCGGCTTCGGCTGCGGCTTGCTCGGCGCGATTCCACGCGTTTCGGGGGCCTTCGTCGCTTCCTTCAGGTCTTCGACCTGCGCGTCGATCGACCAGTTCTCACCGGTGATCTCGAGCAAGCGGTCCACGCTGAACGGATCGTCGAAATCCACGTCGATGGCCTCGAGATCGGTCGTCGACGGGGGCGGCTTCGGGGCGTCGGCCATGCGGCCAGCAGGATGGCAGACCTTTCCTCGAAAAGGGTCAAAAAGCCGCGACCGCGGCCGGCGACCCGACGAGCACACGACCGACCCGCGCGCGGTGCGACGCCGTTTTCGACCGCAAGATCGCGACGAAGCGCGCGCGCACGGGGTGAAGCACGACCACCCGAGCCGTCACGCGCGACGATCAGAACGGGCGACCGCGCCCATTTCCTTCTGCGAGCGGCAAGAGGTCCTTGCACGCCTCGATCCCGAGATCGTTTTTTTCTTCGGGGTCGTTCGCGACGTCGAAGCAGAGCCAGTGGTTGTCGCCCTGGTGCGCGATGAGCTTTCGTGTGCCGTTCATCGCTCCCCAGTTCTTGAACGCGCACGCCCACAGCTCGCTGCAATTGGTGAGAACGATCGGGGTGCGTACCGGGGTGCCGCCGCGGAGCAGGCTGGTACCTGGCATGCGCGCGCGGAACGGGGAGAGCTCCGGAGCGTCCCAGAGGCCCATCAAGTCGAGCAGCGTCGGGAAGATGTCGATCGACATGAGCGGCGTGGCGTGAAGCGCAGCGAGGTTCGTGCGCTCCGTCGCGGTCAACGTGCCGGGCGGCGCGTCTATCCAAAGTGGGATACGAATCTCCGCGTCGAAGAGGGTACCGGTGTGGCCCACCCCGCCGTGCTCGCGCATCTGCTCGCCGTGGTCCGACACGAACACGATCACGGTGTGGGCCGCCTCCGGCCGCGCCTTGAAGGCCTTGAGGAAACGCCCGACCGCGATGTCCTGAAGGTAGATCGAGTCTTGGTATCGTTTCCAGATCTCGCTCTCGTAGCTCGGCGCGGTCTCCCCCGGTTTCGGGGCGAAAGGGGACTTTTTCGGGTCCACCTTGTAGGGGAAGTGCGTGTTCGACAGGTGCACCACGTCGACGCGCGGCTCGGCGAGGCCGTCGAGGTGGCTCGCCACGTAGTCCATCAAGATTCCGTCGTCGGCGCCGGTCTCGTAGCTGGAGTTCGGATCAATCTCGGTCGCGCTCGTGCGGCGGTCGATCGGGAGGCCGTCGAGCCAGGTGCCCGAGTTGCCGAACAACAGGTTCTGCGAGGTGAAGTACGTGCCGTGGAGGTGCGCGGCGGCGAGGTACTCCCAGAGAAGCGGCGCCGAGTGGAGGTCCTTGCGGCTCTCCGTAGGGCCGAGGCCCCCCCACATGATCGCGAGCGAGATCGCGGTCGTCGAGTCGAGGGCACGGAGCTGCGTGAAAGGGAGCCGATCGGGCACCGCCTCGTTCGAGAACGGGGTGAGCTTGCAGTCGGCAGAGTGCTCCACGCACACGCTGTGCGATCGCACCGACTCGGTGATGATGAAGAGCACGTTCCGCTTCACGGCCGGCTTGGCGTGGAGCTCCGGGAGAGGGATCGGGGTACGCGGGCCGGGGTGCACCCGATCGACCGTCTCGTTGTGATCCCAGCGCGCGCGCGCGAGCTGGCCCATCGCCGAAACATAAAGGGTGTCCGGGGTTGTGCCTTGCTCGCCGCCTCGCTCCGGATCGGTGAAGAGCACGATGAGAAGGGCCACGCAGGCAAAATCCAACGCCGCGCGCCCCACGCCCTTCGGCGTCGGCGCGAGCTTTCGCGCCGCCATCGGGATGAAGAGCGAGAGCACGATCGGAGGCAAGAGCGCCTTCGCGAACGCGTAGCGATCGAACCAGAGCTGCTGCCCGATGCTCGGCATCATCTGCGTGCCGACGAGCACCGCCCGGTGGTTCATGTAGGCCATGTACCGATCGAACAGATAGAGCTGTGCTCCGAACGCGAGCACTCCGGCGAAGAACGCGATGATCCGCGCCGGGTAGCGCGAAAATCCACGGTGCCGCGACGCGGTCGCGAGGAGCCCGCCCCAGAGCCACAGGCTCGCGAGCACGCTCAACAGGTAGAAGACCTTCTCCCGTGAGTCGAAGTGCGTGATGCGCGTGTGGCGGTGGGCGAGGTCGGCGACCACGATGAGCACCGTCGGCAGCACCAAGAGCGCGCGCGACAACCAACGACGCACCACGACGGCGCGCTTCTTTCCCACCTGTGGCAGACGCGAGAGCAGGCTCGCTCCGAACGACGGCCGAGGCCCGCGCTCTTTCGGCGCGGCTTGCGAGTCGGGGAGCGGCATGAGGGGGCCGCTTATACCGGGCCCCCGAAGGATCTCAAGCCGTCCCGCTCGGCGAGCCGCCAGTTCTCGATTTATGCGCGAATCACTTTCTTTCGTGGACTCCTTGCGTTCATTCGCATCGTCGAATATATCAATCCCATGGCGCTCGACACGAGCATTCCCTTCGGCACCTCCCCTCGGTGGGAGCTTTACCGCGTGCTCTCCGAGCCGGTGCGTCTGCGCCTGCTCGCGCTCGCGGCGGAGGAAGAGCTCGCCATCGGGGAGCTTGCCGACCTGCTCGGCGAGAGTCAGCCAAACGTGTCGCGCCATACGTCGCCGCTCAAGGCGGTGGGGCTCGTCTCGGTTCGCCGCGAAGGCACTCGCGCCCTCGTGCGCCTGGCCGACGGAGCCGGCGCCGACGCGGTGGTGAGCGACGCGCTCGAGAGCGGGCGCGCCCTCGTCCGGGCCGACGGCAGCCTCGCGAAGGTGGCCGCGGTCGTCCGTGAGCGCGAAGCCTCGGGTCGGGAGTTCTTCGCCCGCCCGCAAGCCTCGGACGAGTCGCCCGCCCTCGAAGAGGCCGTGCTCGCGTACGTCGCCGCGCTCTCGTCGCTCTTGCCGGCGCGATCACTCGCGGTGGACGCCGGCACCGGCGACGGCGCGCTCCTCGACGTGCTCGCCCCCGCCTTCGAGAGGGTGATCGCGATCGACCGGTCCCCTGCCCGTCTCGAGGTCGCGGAGCGTCGTGTGCGCGCGCGCGGCTACCAAAACGTGGAGCTCGTCTCCGGCGAGATCGACGACGCGGCGATCACGGCGAAGCTCTCCAGCAAGGCCGACGTGGTCTTCGCGGCGAGGGTCCTCCATCACGCGCCGAAGCCGGTCGAGATGGTCGCGAAGCTCACTCGACTGTGCCGTCCTGCGAACGCCGACGCCGACTCTGGCGCGAGCGCGAGCCGCGGTGGCGCGCTCCTCGTCCTCGACTACGCCCCCCACGAGGACGAGTCGATGCGCCACGAGGCCGACGTATGGCTCGGCTTCGCGCCGGAGGAGCTCTTGGGCTTCGCGAGCGCGGCGGGTCTCGTCGACGCGAAGGTCGTCCCCGTGAGCGCGCCGTTCCGCGGCAAGGGCCGCGACGCGCACTTGCCGTGGCAGCTCCTCGTCGCGCATCGAGGCAGCGGCAGCGGCGGCACGAGCACCAGCACTTCCCGCATCGTCACGGGCAAAAAGCCCGAAAAAGCCAACAAAAAAGACTGAGACGCCCTTCGGGGCAACATGGACAGCACAAGGAGACGAACGTCATGAGCAACGAGCAAAACTACAAGGTCAAAGACATTTCCCTCGCCGCCTGGGGTCGCAAGGAGATCTCGATCGCCGAGAGCGAGATGCCGGGGCTCATGGGGATCCGCAAGGAGTACGGCCCGAGCCAGCCGCTCAAGGGCGCGCGCGTCGCGGGTTGCCTCCACATGACGACCCAGACCGCGGTCCTCATCGAGACCCTCACCGCGCTCGGCGCGGAGGTCACCTGGACCTCGTGCAACATCTTCTCCACCGTCGACCACGCCGCCGCCGCGATCGCCGCCACCGGCGTCCCGGTCTTCGCGTGGAAGGGCATGACGGAGAAGGAATACGAGGAGTGCCTCGAGTCCCAGATCTACGCCTTCAAGGGCGGAAAAGGCCCGAACCTCATCCTCGACGACGGCGGTGACCTCACCGTCTGGATCCACCAGAAGCACGCCAAGCTCTTCGAGGGCGCGGACCCGATCCGTGGCCTCTCGGAAGAGACCACCACCGGCGTCCACCGCCTCTACGAGATGGCGAAGGCCGGCTCGCTCAAGGTGCCCGCGATCAACGTCAACGACTCGGTCACCAAGTCGAAGTTCGACAACCTCTACGGTTGCCGCGAGTCGCTCGGCGACGGCCTCAAGCGCGCCACCGGCGTCATGTTCGCCGGCAAGACCGCGGTCGTCGCGGGCTACGGCGACGTCGGCAAGGGCTCGTCGCAGGCGCTCCGCGCCCTCGGCGCCCGCGTCATGGTCACCGAGGTCGACCCCATCTGCGCGCTCCAGGCGGCGATGGAAGGCTACCAAGTCGTCACGATGGAAGACGCCGCGCCGATCGCGGACATCTTCGTGACCGCCACCGGCTGCAACTCGGTCATCCGCTCGGAGCACCTCCGCGCGATGAAAGACCAGGCGATCGTGTGCAACATCGGCCACTTCGACACCGAGATCGACGTCGCTTGGCTCGAGAAGAACCCCGAGATCAAAGAAGTGAACGTGAAGCCGCAGGTGGATCAGTTCATCTTCCCGGACGGCAAGCGCATCACGCTCCTCGCCCGTGGTCGCCTCGTGAACCTCGGCTGCGCCGAAGGTCACCCCTCGTTCGTCATGTCGTCGTCGTTCTCCAACCAGACCCTCGCGCAAATCGAGCTCTGGCAGAACGCGACGCAATACAAGGCGGGCCAGGTCTACGTGCTCCCGAAGAAGCTCGACGAGAAGGTCGCGTCGTTCCACCTCGGCAAGCTCGGCGTGAAGCTCACCACCCTCCTCCCGGAGCAGTCGAGCTACCTCGGCGTGGCCCCCGAAGGCCCCTTCAAGCCGGACCACTACCGCTACTAATCGGGTCGCAGCGGCCAACGGCTAGCCAAAGATAGCCAACTCGAAGCGGGAAGATCCTCGGATCTTCCCGCTTCTTTTTTTGTGCATAGTGCAGGCATTCGACGAACGCCGGAGCGCGCGTTCGAAACGACGAAGCCGAGGATCCTCCCGCGAAGATCGCTCGGCTCGCGTTTTCCGGTGCGGCGCTACTTCTTCTTGGAGGCAGGATCGACGATTTGATCCTTGAGCTCGCCGATCGTCGAGATGACGTCGCCGGCTTCGGTCTCGCCGACCTTCTTTTCTTCCATCGCCGACTTGAGCGCCTCGACGAGCGCGTCCCACTGCACCTCGGTGATCTTGAGGGGCTTCGTGACGTCTTTCCAGGGCTTGCCTGCGTACTTGCAGTCGCCGCCGGACTTCTCGCAGATGTGGTCGAAGAGCATGTCGCGGAACTGCTCCACCTTGAGCGTCTTGCCGAACGCCTTGCTCACGCGCTTGTCGCCGGCGACGTTCTTGCCGAACGTGTCGAGCACGCCCTTCAGGGTGTCCTTGCCGCCGATTCGCTCGATGAGCGGCTTCGGCTCCGCGGGCGCGGCGTCGGCCGGCTCGGGGGGGGCTGCATCGGCGACGGCCTCGACCACGGCCGGCTCTTTGGGGGGCGTCTTGCCGCCGCACGCGATGCCGAGGACCGTGAGGCCGGAAATCGAGAGAAAGGCCAAGGTGTGAAGTTTCATTCGTGAATTCTCCGTTCGCGACTCTATGCGGCATGCCCCCGAGACGGCAAGAACATGCACGTGCGGCCAACCGACAGAAGCGAGGGCGGCTGAGCATGCACGCGAGCCGGAGGCGAACGGGACGGCCCCAGACACGCCTGGAACCCACGCGAGGCGGACGATTCTGGCGACCGGCGCAGCGAGGCGACGCGACGCCGACGCCGACGCCGACGCCTCGACCCAACGCCACGTCGCCGGGGTCCGTCGTCTCTCGACGCGCGGTGGGTCCGGAAGCCCGATGGCGCCCCCCGCGCAAGCTCCATGACGCGCGCGGAGGAACGAACGATGCCCCGTGCTCGATCGAAGATCGCGTGAAATTCGCCCCTCCCGGTGCGCTCGCGGTAGCCTTCACCCCATCGTGTCGAGCTGCTTGCTCAAGGTCGATGGCCGCGTGCTCCTCACGGCCTCCGGTGGTCCGCCAAAGGTGGAATACGGGATGTTCGAGGCGGGAGAGATCTCGCTAGGGAAGAGCGCGCTCGGTCGCCCCTTGGAGATCGGCTACGCCACCACCGTGGGCGACGCGCGGCAACGGCTCGCCGCGCTCGGTGCGACCCCGTCGCTCGCGGAGACGTGCGCCGAGATCATGCACCCCACCCTGACCGAGGCGTACGCCCGCGGCGGGGCAGTGCGAAAGATCGTCTCGCTCCTCGAGACCACGTGGATCTTCGAGGCGAGCACCTACGACGCGCGCTCGGGCGCCTACGAAGGCACGTTCCTCGACCTGACCGCGCTCGCCCACGATTTGGGGCGTCCCGGGGCGCAGTCGCTGCTCCAGGCGCTGAGCCTCTCGCTCGTGCTCGCGGGCCTCGACGAGTCGTTGCCCGTGGTGCTCGAAACGGGCGAAATCACCTCCAACCTCAAGACGGGGGAGCGCACCCACCAGCGCGTCACGCTCGATCGGTTGCCGGAGCTGCCGGGCCTCCTCGAGGACCTCGCGAACCGCGGAGGCGGGCGCGGCTTTCGTGGCGAAGCGTTGCCGCGCGAGCGCATCGAGGAGCTCCTCGCCCCGCGGCTCAAGGTCGGGACGAAGCTCTCCACGTTCATTCGCGCCCTCGAGACCCGCGAGGTGCCGGCGAAGGGCCCGCTCGCGAAGGCGGAGCTTTGGGACATCGAGCTCCTGCTCGACACGGGCGACGTCGCATCCGCGCTCCCACGCATCGAAGGCGCCGAGCGCCTGGGAGGGCGCACTCCGGCGACGGCATACCTTCGTGCACGCCACGACGTGCTCGCGCGCGCGGAGCCGCCCACCATCCTCGCGCAACGGGTCGCCGCGCTCGCGCTCTCGATGACCTCGTTCGTGGAGCTCGGGCTGCTCGCGGGGGAGGCGTGGCTCATCGCCGCCGATGGCCGTCGCGCCCAAGCGTATGCCCGCGACGTGCTCGACACGAAGGGCATCGACGAGGTGCTCCGCGAACGCGCGAAGAAGATCCTCTCCGAGGCCTCCAAGCTCCCGAGCCCAAGCACCACCGGCATGCACTCCGTCGCGCCGCCGAGGAGCAAGGCCCCCTCGTTCGGGCCCGGGCCGGCCGACGAGCGCGTGCCCTCGTTCTTCGGTGATCCCCGCGCAGAGCCGGACCTCGACCTCGATCGGCGGCCGC
>JAAFHV010000082.1 GCA_013297655.1 Myxococcales bacterium
GCCACCGAGGCCAACGCTCGAACGGCGCCCGCCGGCCAACGTTCATCGAGAAAAATAGGCCAACGCGCGCAACTCACATTCCGTCGTTCATTCGCGCAATGCGGGTGTTCGTCGGTGCAACGTGCGACTCATCGCGATCGGGGCAAAGCCACGATTCCATTCCCGCGCGGGTTGGCCCGGTCCTAGCAATAGGCCTCTACGGCGGCGCACGGAACGGTCATCCCCCCCCACCCGAACCGTGCTCCGCCGAATTGTTCCCCGTCGACGTCACGCTCTGCGCGCCCTCCCCGTCCCCTTTCGATGCGCAGAGCGTGACGTACGGCCCTCCGCTCTCGTCCGCGAGCCCAACCCATCCGAGCGCCGCGATTTGGGGCGCTTTGCCACGGACGCTCGTGAGACGTGCGAGGTCCGAGGTCGTCGGCTAGGCTTACGCCTCCCAAGGATCGCACGCGCTTCCAGCGTCAGGAGGCACACGCTTTCCGCGTCGCTCGAGGAGAGAAGCCATGGCCAAAGCCAAAGAAGAGAAGTCCGGCTCCGCGTGGGCCGTATCCGGAATGGTCGCGCTGCTTTCCGGGCGCAAAATGGCCGGTCTCGGCATGTTCGCGCGCGGCCTCGCGGTGCTCGAGCAGGGCTGGCGCGCCAAGCACCCCGACTTCAACGGCGGGCTCGGCGAGCGCTGGGAAGCGGCCACCGAGTTCTACGAGGCCACCCACCGCAACAAGGTGAACCGCGTCCTCCACATGACGGGCATTCCGCTCATCGTCGGCGGCGCGGCCGGACTCCTCGCGTTCAAGCCTTATCGCCCTGCGTGGGCGGTCGCGGCCGGCTCGTTCGCGGTCGGCTGGGGGCTCAACATCCTCGGTCACGCCGTCTTCGAGAAGAACGCGCCTGCGTTCAAGGACGACCCGCTCAGCTTCCTTGCGGGCCCCGTGTGGGACCTCCAGCAGTTCCTCGGCAAGCGCGCCGCAGAGAAGCGCGCCCCTGTCGAGGCGGTGCACACGAACGGCGTCGCGAACGGCTTCGTCGCCGAGGCCTGATCGCGAACCAGCCTACGATTTAAGGCATTTCATCGAGGACGGCTCCCCGGGGCCGTCCTCGACTCATTTAGCGCCCGCGACCATTCCGGCGAATGTGCGCCTCGGCGCCAAACGAGGCTATCGCGGCCCCACACGCGACACGCGACACGCGACACGGCGCCTCGCCCAAGGCGTGCGATCTTAGAGCTCGGTTCGAATCTTGCGGCCTGGCTTGCTCGAGCCTTCCGTCGCCGGAGGAGGCGTCGCGGCCGAGGCAGAGGCTTTTGGCGTAGTAGCGATCTTCGTTTGGCCACCGCCACCCGTATGCGCGACGGCGGTGGGCGCGCTCGCGGGGGACGCGGGCTCACTCGTGGCCGTGGAAGGTGCCACTGGCTCGACGGAGGGCTTGGCGGCGGCGACCGGGTCCGCCGTTGGGGCGGTGGACGCGGCGGCCGAGGTCACGGGGGGCGGGGGAGGCTGACTCGCGGCGGCGCCCGAGCCGCCAGAGCCACGCATCGCCAACCCCACCAAACCGAGAATGAGCACCACCGCGGCGGCCGCGAGGCCCACCACCTTGCCCGTCGAGCTCGGAGCTCTTGCCGGCGAGGCCGCGTGCGCGTTGGGCGGGGGAGGTTGCGAGGCGCTCGTCTTCGCGAGCGCGATGTCGGACGGGTCGGTGCCCGCGACGGGGACCTTCTCCCAGCTATTCGCGGTGTCGGCGCCGGATTCGCGCGGGGCGTTCGTCGGCGTGAGCGGGCTCTTGGACCGGCCGAGATCGGACGGCGTGCGATCGGGGATGCTCTCGAACCGCGGGCGCGAGCCCGAAGCGCCGAGGCGCGGGTGAGCCCCCGACCCATCGAAGCGACCCCGCGCACCCGAGGCCTCCAGCACGCCGTCGAAGCGCGCCGGAGCGGGGGGAAGCACGATCTCCGGACGGTGCTCTTGGAGCCACAGGTCGATCGCGTCGCGCATCTCGCGCGCCGTTTGGTACCGATCCTCGGGCTTCTTCGCCATCGCCTTCTCGACGATCGGCACGAACGATTGATCGACCGCGTCGACGCGCGGGAGGAGCGGAATCGGGTCTTCGATAGCGGTCTTGAAGAGGAGCTGGGGGAGGTTCTCCGCCTCGAAACAGTGGTGCCCCGCGAGCGCGCGGTACAGGATGACACCTGCACAATACAAGTCCGAGCGGCCGTCGACGGCGGACCCGCGCGACTGCTCCGGCGACATGAAGAGGGGCGTGCCGAGGAGGGCGCCCGTCTCGGTCTTTTGGCCCATCTCCTCCGTTTGCACTTGGAACTTGGAGATGCCGAAATCGAGGAGCTTCACGACGCCGCTGTTCGCGAGAAACACGTTCGCCGGCTTCAGGTCGCGGTGGATGATGCTCGCCCCGTGCATGGCGGAGAGGCCGTCGAGCATCTGCACCACGATCGGCGAGATTTCGTGCGCTTGGAGGCGCGGCTCGCGCGTCATGAGGGAGTCGAGCGTCTCTCCCTCGAGGTACTCCATGACGAGGTACGCGTGCCCGCTCGCCAGGTCGCCGAGGTCGAGCACGTCGCAAATGTTGGCGGACCCGATCTTGGCAGCGACGCGCGCCTCGCGTTCGAAACGCCTGCGCAGATCCGGTGCATCGGCCGCTTCGGCGTGCAGCACCTTGATCGCGACACGACGCCCGATGCGGACGTTCTCGCCCTCGTAAACGGCGCCCATGCCGCCCGCGCCGAGCACGCGGACGATGCGATACTTGCCGTCGATGACGTGGCCTACCTCGAAGTTCACGAAACGACCCTAGCCTCCTACGTTTTGAGATTACACGACCACAACGCGAGGGAAAGGATCGCGCCGACATTTTTTAAGTCATGCGGGGAAACGCAGCATTTTCGCTGGGCTCGCTCACGATCGGGGAGCGCCAGCGCCACGGTGGGGAAGGCCGGCGCGTAGGCCCCGACCGAGCCGCGAACGAGCGTCGCGTCGCTCGTGAGGCGCGGGCGTCGCGTCGCTCGTGAGGCGCTCGCGTCGCTCGTGAGGCGCGGGCGTCGCGTCGCTCGTGAGGCGCGGGGGTCGCGTCGCTCGTGAGGCGCGGGGGTCGCGTCGCTCGTGAGGCGCGGGCGTCGCGTCGCTCGTGAGGCGCGGGGGTCGCGTCGCTCGTGAGGCGCGGGCCTCTTCACGCGCCCGCCACACGGCGCCGACGTGGGCGCCGAGCGCCGCCCCCGGGACGCGCAGCCAGCGCGTCGCGAGGTCCGAGCCCGCGCACGAGGCGAACGATTTTTATGGCCGACCGGCGCCGCCTCTCGACCGCACCCGAGGTGCCGTCTGGGCCAAAACCGGTGCAAAGCCTCGATACCCGCTCATGCCGTGGTGGCGTGAGGTGAACGCAATGCACACACAAGAATACTGGATCATTCAAGGTCCATTAAAAAAGTCCATGGTGACGCCAGGATGGCTCGCGTACGGTTAGAAGTGAGGTGACTCATGGCAAGACTTCGTGCGCTGTCGGCTACGGCGCTCCTCCTCGCCGCGGGATTCGTCGCGATCAACTGCGGCTCCGCTTCTGACGTAAGCCCGTTCCCCGAAGGCGACGCGGCCGGTGGCGGCGGTGGCGGTGGTGGTGGAAACAAAGAAGGCGGCGGAGGCGGCTTCGACTTCGACACCGGCGCCGGTGAAGCGAGCCGCCCATGTGTCGGCCTCGAATGCCAACAAGTCGCGTGCTCCGGCGGCGGCACCACGTCGCTCTCCGGAAAGGTCTTCGCGCCCGAAGGCACGATTCCCCTTTATAACGCGATCGTCTACGTACCCAACGCGAAGCCGGACGCCTTCAAGTCGGGTGTCACGTGCGAGCAGTGCGGCGCCGTCACGGGCTCGCCGGTCACCACCGCCCTCACGAACGAGAAGGGCGAGTTCAAGCTCCAGAACGTCCCCGTCGGCAAAGACATCCCCCTCGTCATCCAAATTGGCAAGTGGCGCCGTCAGCTCACGATCCCGAACGTCGCCCAGTGCGTCGACACTCCGATCGACGCCGGCAACACCCGACTCCCGCGCAACAAAGCCGAAGGCGACATCCCGCAGATCGCCTTCACCAGCGGAAACGCTGACTCCCTCGAGTGTTTCCTCCGCAAGCTCGGCATCGCCGACTCGGAGTTCACGCCTCCTACCGGCCAGGGTCGCGTCCACTTCTTCCAGGGCAACGGCTCCGTGCTCGCCGGTGGTGTGCCCGCCGCGCAGACGCTCTGGAACGACGCCGCGACGCTGAAGAAGTACGATATCAACATGCTCTCCTGCGAGGGCAGCGAGCGCACGAACGACAAGTCCGCGCACTACGCCAAAATGCTCGACTACCTCGACTCGGGTGGTCGCGTGTTCGCGTCGCACTACCACTACGTGTGGTTCCGCTACGGACCGGCCCCGGTGCCCACCGCGGCCACGTGGAACCCGGCGCCGGGCACGAGCGGCCCGTACCAAATCGACACCGACTTCCCCAAGGGCAACGCGTTCGCCGATTGGCTCCAGAACGTGAACGCGACCACCACCCGCGGGACCATCAACCTGAGCGAGGTGCGCGACAGCATCGGCGACTCGGCCCCCGCCGTCTCTCGTCGCTGGATTCGCTCCGAGACACCCAAGACGGCGAAGTACTTCACGTTCAACACCCCGATCGGGCAGCCGGTCGACAAGCAGTGCGGGCGCGCCGTCTTCACCGACGTTCACGTGTCGGGTACTGGCTCGAGCGGCGGCACGTTCCCGAACTTCTGCAACAACAGCCCCCTCAGCGCGAACGAGAAGGCGCTCATCTTCTTGTTCTTCGACCTCTCGTCCTGCGTCGGCGACGACACCAAGCCGCCGATTCCGCCCCCCGCGATTCCCAAGTAGGAGGCTGGTGCTCCCTCGTCAGGGACTTCCAAGGGTCGTTTTCGCCAATACCTTCGCCTGAGCGTCGTCCCTCGTCAGGGACTTCCAAGGGTCGTCGGCCGTGCTCACGAACAGGAGTTCGTGGATGGCTCCTTCGCTGCGCTCGCTCGCCAAACGTAGGCCGGTCGCCTGCGGCTCCCTTGGCCTAACCGCGCGGCCTCCTAGCCCAGGCTCGGTCTTGACGAAAACGACCCTTGGAAGTCCCTGACGAGGGAGCATCCAGCCTCCTCCGCGTGTCGCGCGCGGACGAGACGAGACCAGACCAGACGAGACGAGACGAGACGAGACGAGCGAGCCCGCATTCCGGGGCTCGCTCGTTTGTCGTTTAGGATCTCGTCTCGCCCGAGGGAACTCGCGGGAGCCGGGTCAGCGGTAGCGGTCGGCGACCTTGGCGAAGGAGTCCTTGTCTTGTGCCTTCTCGAGGGCGGTGTCGGCGGTGATCGACTTTTGCGCCAGCATACGCTCGAGGCACATGTCGATCGTCTGCATGCCTTGCGACTGACCGCCCTGCATGAGGCTCGGAATTTGGGTCGTCTTGCCCTCGCGGATCATGGAGGCGATCGCGGGAGAGCCGATGAGGATCTCGTGCGCCGCGACCCGGCCTTTGCCATCGGCCGATTTCAGGAGCTGCTGCCCCACGATCCCAGCCAAGGCCTCCGCGAGCATGCCGCGAATTTGAGGCTGCTCGTCGGCTACGAACGAGTTCGTGATGCGCTCGATCGTCGCCGGCGCGCTGTTCGTGTGCACCGTCGCGAAGATGAGGATGCCGAAGCTCGCGAGCTGGAGCGCGAGCTTCATCGTCTCGTTCGTGCGGAGCTCCCCCACGAGCACCACGTCCGGGTTCTCGCGCCCCGCGCTGCGCATCGCGGTGGTGAAGCTGGAGGCGTGAATGCCCACTTCGCGATGGGTCACCTGCGCCATCTGCGACTCGTGGACGAACTCGACCGGATCTTCGATCGTGAGGATGTGGCAGGCGCGGGTGCGGTTGATGTGGTCGATCATCGCGGCGAGGGTGGTCGACTTGCCGGACCCGGTCGGCCCCGTCACGAGCACCAGGCCGCTCTTGCGCTCCGCGAGCTTCCGCAGCACCGGGGGGCACGCGAGATCGTCGAGGGTCTTTATCTTCTGAGGGATAATTCGGAACACCGCCGCGAAGGTGCCCCGTTTGATGAAGTAGTTCGCCCTGAAGCGCGCCTTCTTCTCGTACTGGTGGGCAAAGTCGAGGTCGAGATCGTCACGAATCTTCTTCTCTTGCCCTGGCGTGGTGATGCCGAAGAGGAGGCGATCCATTTCGTCCTCGTCGACCGCCTTTTCTCGCGCGGGGACCAGCTCGCCGCGTAGACGCAGCATGGGCGGATAGCCGACGCCGAGGTGGAGATCGCTCGCCCCGCGGGACAAAAGCTCGTCGAAGAGGGCATCGATGACAGGCATTTACGCTACCCCTTCCTTCCGAAGAGACTGCCGAGCAGCCCCTCTGGCTTTTTGGCTTCGACTGGCTTCTGCGTGAACATGGCCTCGAGCTCTTGTGGTGCCTCCGCGACCTCTTTGGCGACCTCGAGCGACACTTTGCCCTCCCTCACGAGGTCGGCGAGGGACTCGTCGAGGCGCACGATCCCGAGCGCCTTTCCGCGCTGCTGCAGGCTCGGAATTTGGAACGTGCGGTTGTCGCGGATGAGGGCCCAGAGCGAGGTGGAGCCGGGCAAGAGCTCCGCCGCGGCGTGGAGCGACTTGCGGTCGACGGAGGGCACCAAGCGCTGCCCCACCACGAGCCGAAGCCCGCCCGCGAGCGTCATCCGGATCTGGGCCTGATCGCTCGGGGGAAAAAGGTCGATGAGGCGCTCGATCGCCTTCGCCGCGTTGGGCGTGTTCATCGTGCCGAGCACCAAGTGGCCAGTCTCGCTCGCCGCCACCGCCATGCGCACGGTCTCCACGTCGCGCAGCTCGCCGACCACGATCACGTCCGGATCCTCGCGGAGGGAGCCCTTCAATGCAGAGAGGAACGACGCCGTATCGGTGCCGACCTCGCGCTGGCTCATGATCGCTTTTTTGCGCGGATGAACGAACTCGATCGGATCTTCCACCGTGATCACGTGGTGGGCGCGATCGCTGTTGATGAGGTCCACGATCGCGGCCAACGTGGTGGTCTTTCCGTGACCGGTGGGGCCGGTGACCACGATGAGGCCCTGGTGGTGCTGGGTCGCCTGCGCGATGCCCTGCGGGAGCGAGAGGCTCGCGAGGGTGGGCACGTTGCGCGGGATCACGCGCAGCGAAATCTTGAAGCCTGTCCGCTGTTTGGACACGTTCACCCGGAACCGACCGGTGGCCGGATCGTCGAGCGCGAAGTCGACCGAGCCGTCGACGTCGAGGGTCTGACGTTGGCGCGCGGGCACACACGAGAGCACGATCTTGTCGACCAACGCGTCCGACAGCGGCTCGCCTTTCGGCACGAGCTCGAACGCGATTCGGTAGAGGGGAGGCCGCCCGTTCACGAGGTGAAGGTCCGAAGCGTGGGTCTCCACCGCGACCCGAAGGAGGGACTCGAGCTCCGGCGGTCGCGGCGGGCCGCCCGAGCTCCGCATCGTCGCCTCTTGAATCGACTCCGAGATCATCGGCGCGCGCGGCGCGGGTCGCGGATCGATCCGCGGCTCGGGCATCGGATCCATGCGCACGGCGGGGCGGGGCTCGGCACGTGGCTCGTGGAGCGGCGGCATCTGCACACGAGGCTGCGGCGGAGGGGAGGGCACGTGCGGGCGTGTCTCGGCCATCGTCGCAGGGGGCATCGGCTGCGGCTCGGACTTGGGCTCTTTGCGCTCTCCGCCGATGACGGGGATCGGCTGCGGCTCGGACTTGGGCTCCTTGCGCGGGTAGGTCGCGCCTCCGGCCGGCGGCAGGTCGGACTCGAGGCGAGGGTCGCGGCGCGCCTCCCGCGCCTCGGGCTTCTGGGCCGGACGTGGGTCCATTCGCGACGAGCTGAGGGGCTCCGCGCGCTCTTCCTTCGGCCTCGCGTGCGCTCCGAGCGGACCTTGTGGCGGCGCGGCTTGCTGTGGCGCCCTGCGTGGCTCGCCGCTCGGCGTGGACGAAGCGGGTGCAGGGGGAGCTTTTGCGCCCGTCACGTCACGCGGCGACGACGACGCGGGCTCGTCGTCCGTGCGCTTCGTCGCACGCAGGAGACAGAGGCGAATCTCGAGGATGGCCGCGACCTTCTTGGCAGAGATGGACACCGTGCCTACCGGCTCTGCGCGCGCCGTCCAAGACGCCGGCGTCTTCGCGAGCGAATCGATGTAACGACTCCCCCCGAGCGCGAAGAGCGCCGAAACGAGGCCGTCTTCGGTGAGCGTGTCGTTGCCGAACGGGATCGGCTCGCCGCCGACGAGGGCCATGGGCCGCTCGCCGCACGTGAGCACGAGCTCGGTGACTCCAGGCTGAGAGAGGTGCGCGAGGTATGCCGAAATCTTCATGCGAGCGGAGAGCCTTCACCATGCAGATTACACGGCAGCGGCGGCGGTGGGGAATTCCTCGAGCGCTACGAAGTGGCGGCGCAATTAAGCCGAATGCCTTTTCGGAGAGGCTGTCGCAACGAATGGAATCTCTTCTGTATTTCGTTCGTGTCCGACCAGCCGGACAGTCGCGGCGCGCGTGGGCGCGTCATTCGGGACGCTCCGACGTTGGCGCACCATGGCTATCCCTACACGCAGCGAAGTTCCCTATTGCGGGCCGCTTTTTACGATCGCGGCGAACATGCTCTCCAACGTGGCGTCGCGGCCGGGCACAAAATCCACGAGCGAGCTGGCGCGGCTCGACTCCGAGCGAACCTCGCCACAGCCAAAACAGAAGTGAGTGCGGAGCGCGCCAGAAGAGCCGCGCCACATGACGCCGTAGTCCGCGTGAAACCCCGCGCACTTCTTGCCACTGACGTGGCTACGGTATTGGTCCGGGTCGCGGATCGCGCGTCCGAGGCGGTGCGCGTCGTCGTCGCGCACCATGATCGGGTTCTTGTAATAGAGCTCGTCGTCGATTCGAATGGTCGGGCCGGCCCGCACCTGCGCCGGATCGCGCGGCACACCCTCGTAGAGCTCGAGCTCGGCGACCTCGGCCGCTTCGTCCACGAACGCCGGCGGCCGCGAGGGGCCGCACGCGACGAACACGACCATGACGACGAGCGCGAACGTGACCACGGCCACGATAGAGCGAGGGGAGAACGGGGACGCGCGCATGCGACGAGGATATCGGCCAAGGTCTCCCCGCGTCGCGACATTCGGCCGTCGGTAGCATCGTGGTGCTCCATCCCGCCCGCGCATCGTGGCCGAGTGTGCGCTCGGGATCGTGAGCTGCACGGTGCCGAGGCTCTTCGCGTTCTTCCCGAAGGACCGGTGTGCATCGCGCCCGCGATCCACCCGAAGATGGACGCGCGCATCGATGCGCCTCATGTGGCGCGACTTCGTGAGCTCGGCTCCGCGGTGGTGGGCGGGGGACGACGCCTTCGCCTCCTGGGCCGACGTGCTCGCCCACGTGACACCCGCGCTCGAGCGACGCGCCCTCACGCTCGGACAAAAACCGGTCCTGTTCTCGGACCGGTGAGCGTCGTTACGGGGCCCCGTGGGCCGACGCGCTCCCCGCGGTGGGGATTGCCGCGCTGCTCGCGCCGGGCCGACACTTCGAGCCGTATCCGCGCAAGAACGAGCCGAGGAACGCGAGCGTCGCGCGGTCACGATCGCTCGGCGCCGTCACGTCGTCGCGGGTGCGGAGCGTGTCGGTCCCGATCCCGGTGGGGCGTATTTCGCCGGTCGCGGCCACGGTGAAGAGCTGGGCGTGGGCGTCGACCCCGAAGAGCGCGCCTTCACCCACCGGCGGCGCGAACGACGTGCTCGTCGCCTGCGCACCGAGGGTGTGCCAACGCGCCTGCTCCGGGAGCTCGCGAAGCGCGCGCGACGACGCGAGCCACGACAGCACGAGGGTGGGGAGGTCCGTGTTGGACACCGGCGCCGTCTTCGCGAGCGCACGGAAGCTCGCCCACGAAGCCTCGAATTTCTCGCGGTCGCGCGCGGCCTCGCGCATCGCGCGGGGGATCACGAGCGCCATCGGGATCCGCGCGATGCCATCGGGCTTTTCGGCTCCCGTCCAGGGCACCCACTGGTGGGTCGTGTGGTCGGCGGCGACGACGACGAGCGTCCGCGCCGCCGCCTTAGAGCCCTCGATCCGGCTCACGAAGCGCTCGAGCATCGCGTCGGCGTAGCGCGCGGTGTGGAGGCGAGCGCAGTTCTCGCCATGGAGCCCACGCGCGGTGCACACCCCGTCGACCTCGGCGCGGAGCTCGGGGGCGAGATCTCCTGGTGCGGTGTACGGCGTGTGGTGGGAGAGGGTGAGCACGAAGTTGTAAGATGCACCAATGTCGTCGGCGGCGAGGCCGAGCGCGGCGTCGTAGACGGGGCCGTCGGAGAGGCCACCCCACACCCCACGAGGGGCATCGCGTGGCATGTCGTCGCGCTCGTGGAGCTCCACCCCGTGGAACTTCAGGAAGGTGCCCATGTCGTCGAACGCGAGCTCGTGCCCGTAGACGATCCGAGTGCGAAATCCCGCGTCCGAGAGCACGTCCGGGAGGCAGCGGAGCGGCACGTTGCCGAGGTCGCGGCCGAGCGCGAGGTGAAACGGGAGAATGCCCACTCCGCACTGCACCGCCGCGAGCGCGTGCGCCGTGCGAATGCCACTTTGGTGCGCGCGGCGGAACGTCGCCGCCGAGGGATCACCCTCGTAGAGACGGGAGAGATAAGGGGCGATCTCTCGTGGCGCGAGCGGCTCGAGGGCGTTGATGTCGTCGGCGCGAAAGCTCTCGAGGGAGACTTGGTACACCACGAGCGGCTCGTCGCGACCGCCGAGCAGCGCGCGGGAGAGGTCGTGCGCGGCGACCACGAGCGGCGTGCCGTCGTCGTCGAGGGGGCGCGCGAGCGGGTGCGCGTCGCAGGTGGGGTGGGTCTCGTTCGCGAGCACCTTCGCGGCGGCTTCGGGGGAGAACCCGAGGGCCGCCGCGCCGCGCGTGACCTCTTGCGGCGTGCCGGACGCGGTCGCGACCAGGCGGCGCACGTCGGCGGGTGAGCCATCGACCCTCGGGCGCCCGAAGAGCTCGGGCAACCACGCGCTCGCGGGAGACGAGACGGCGCCGCCGTTGTGCAGCTTCACGCAGTACGCGTTGGCCTTCGCCGACATCACGCCGAGCGCGCCGAACACGAGCGCGAAAGCGAACGTGGCCACCATCATCCGAGGGCGCGACGCGCGCTCGCTGCGAAGGAACGAGGGGCACGTCTTCCGCACCACCTGCACCACGGTCGCGAGGGCGAGCAGGTTCGCGAGAAGGAAGCGCCCGCTGACGATCGCGGGGAGCTCCGAGGTCCACGAGTCGAACGCGCCGAGCCCCTCCCGCGCGTCGATGGGACCGGGGAAAACACCGCGCTCCACACGAAAGAGGGTCGCCGCGTTGTGCACGAGCGAGACCGCGACGAGCAGCAAAACGAAGAGGAGCCCCAGGCTGGCGCGCCCCCGCGTCGAGCGCGATCTGCGCACGATCGTGAGACCGACGACCATCACGAGCGCGACGAACGGGCCGACGATCGCGAGATCGGACACGAGGCCACCCGCAAAGTAGAGCGCCCGCGCGCTCACGCTCCGACCTTGTTCGAGCGCGAGGAGCGCGCGCGACGGCACCACGCACGCCGCGCTCAGCACGAGCACCGCGCCGACCAGGCGCAGCGCACCGCGCACCCCTCCTCGCGCCGGCTCGCGTACGTCGCGCGTCGCGGTCGCGGTCGCGGTCGAATCGAATGCAGGATGCACGGAAGAGGTCGGCTCGGTCACGGCGATGGCTCTTCTAGTTCAGCGCCTCGGCGTTGGCACCAACGAGCACCGGCGATCGTGTACGCGTGCCGGGCGCTCGCTCTTGGGCGACGGTATCGCCAGAGAAAACGTGTTTGCTTTCGGTTCGCTAAGAAACGAGGCGTCGCCTATTTGACGAGCGCCGCGCCCCCCGCGCGTACCCGTTGGGCGTCCGCAAGCGCGTCCCTGCCTGGGAGCAGCTCGGTCGGCACCGTGCCCAAGATGGGATCGTCTGCGCAGGCTTTGGCGACGACGGCGTCGAGCGTCATGACGGTGGTGAGGCAGCCCTTGACCATCCACTGACGCGAGAACTGGATGCTCGAGCCCGCGACGCCGATGACCTTCTTTTTCCACCCGAGCAGCCACCCGCACTCCATCGCGCAGTCGATCCCTCGCGCGTCGAGCAGCACGATCGCGGCCGCACACGACTCCATTTCCACGATGCACGCGTCGAAGATGGCGCGAGGCAGCACGTCGTGGGAGACCTTGGGGGCGAAGTCTTGCGGCAGTACGAGCTCGAACCTCGGTCGCAGCACGTCGCGGAGGCGCGCGTTGATGGGTGCGTTCGCGATCGCGGCAGAGAGATAAAGGCGCCCCGTTGCTATCGTCTCCAAACGTACACGAGGCCCGAGCCAGCGAACCGCGTGTCCCACTAACGCGCTGCGTAGGTTGCGATCTCCCAGCGTTTCTCCTGCGTAGACCGAAGCCCCCCTCACCTCGCGTGGGTGCCTGGCGCACGACGTGGCATACCGTCACTCTGTCCTGAGTTGACATTCGCTGTGGCCAGGTCATTCTCCAGGCGCCTCTCCTCCCAAGCGCTCTCCTCACCCCGCCGAGCCATGCTTCACACCACGCTGCCACGCACCTTCGCGCTCATGCTCTCGACGTTCGCCCTCTACGTGGGCGGCTCGTCTCTCGTCGCTTGCGGCGACGAAGCGGCGCAAAACAAGGATTACGGAGCCCCGCCGGACGCGGCGATCTTCAACCCGAACCCGAACGTGGGCCCGGGCGACGGCTACGGCTCCGGTGGCAACAACGGCGGTCCGCCGGTGTGCCCGGACGACTTCAAAGCCTGTCCGCACCCGTTCACCTATCCCGCCGGAGCGGAGACCTCGGTCGAGCTTCGTGGCGACTTCGGCGGCCCCGATACGTGGCAGGCCGGCGTGCCGATGGTGAAGAACGGCAACGTGTGGGAAGCGACCGCGAAGGTGCCCTTCGGGAAGCCTGTACAGTACAAGTTCTACATCAACGGGGCGGAGTGGAAGCACGATCCGGCGCAGCCCACCGTCACCGATTCGAACCAGAACACGAACAACACGTTCGTCGGCAAGACGTGCGAGCCCTTCACCTGCGAGGAGCCGGGGGCGGTCGCGCCGGGCGTGTTCGATTGGCGCGACTCGGTCATCTACTTCACCTTCGTCGACCGCTTCTTCGACGGCAACGCGGGCAACAACTGCAACGTCGCCGGCGTGAGCGGCCCCATCTCCAACTACCAAGGCGGGGACTGGGCCGGCATCAAGCAGAAGATCGAGGCCAACTACTTCAACGATCTCGGCGTAAACACGCTCTGGATCACGGTCCCGCTCAACAACACGAACAAAGTGGGCCGCGGCGTCGGCGGCGATACGCGGCAGTACTCCGGGTATCACGGCTATTGGCCGCAGATCGACGATCCGGCGAACCCGGGCAACCTCTCCCAAGAGGGCTGCTTCGGCACCATGCAAGAGCTGAAGGATCTCGTCACCTCCGCCCACGCGAAGGGCATGAAGGTGCTCTTCGACTACGCGATGGTGCACGTGCACAGCGACAGCGGCGTCTTCGCGCAGCGCCCGCAGTGGTTCTGGCCGAACGACAACGGCCGCGGCGGTAATTGCCTATGTGGCCAGGGCTGCTCGTGGGATTCGCTCCCCGATCGTGAGCGCTGCTGGTTCACCGATTACCTCCCCCACTGGAACTACACGAACGCCGAGGCGCGCAACTACTCGGTCACCAACGCGGTGGAGTGGGCGAAGCAGACCGGGATCGACGGCTTCCGCGCCGACGCGGTGAAGCACATCGACATCTCCTGGCTCACCCAGCTCCGCAATCAAATCAAGTCCGAGATCACCTCCAAGCAGACGCCGGCGCAGCGCTTCTACATGGTCGGCGAGACCTACGACTTCGGGAATCGCGACGTGCTGAAGTCGTACATCGACCCCGCTACGAAGCTCGACGGTCAGTTCGACTTCCCGCTCCGCAAGAACCTGGTCGAAGCCGTGGTCATGCGGAAATACCAAGGCATGAGCGACCTCGCGGCGTTCATGAACGGGAACGACTTCTTCTATGGCGGCAACGCCATCATGAGCACGTTCGTCGGCAATCACGACTTGCCGCGCATCATCCACCTCGCCGCGAACAACCGCATCTGGGGCGACGACCAAGGCGCCGACGGCAAAGATCGCTCGTGGGAGAACCTGCCCGGCATCCCGCAGGAGCGCGAGGCCTTCGAGCGCATCGCGAACGCGTTCGCGGTCATCTTCACGAACCGCGGCGCCCCCTTGCTCTACTACGGAGACGAGATCGGCCTCCCCGGCGGCGGCGATCCGGACAACCGGCGTTTCATGCAGTGGGCGGGGCTCAACGCGAACCAGACCTGGCTCCGCGATCGCACGAAGAAGCTCCTCGAGATCCGCACGAAGCACCCCGCCACCCGCCGCGGCGTGCGCACCACCATCTCGGCCGACGCCGATTCTTGGGTGTACTCGCGTTCCACCCCGGGGGACACCGTGTACGTCGCGATCAACCGCGGCGACACCGACAAGACCATCTCCGGCCTCCCCGGCGGCGCCCTCGACGAGCTCGTCACCGGCACCACCGTGAACGGACCCTCCGCCACGATCCCCCCGCGCCAGACGCGCGTTTTCTTCAAGAAGTAACCCCGCGTCACCTGCCTCGAAGGCCGCTGTCCTCTCGCAAGAGTGGGCCGCGGCCTTCGTTTTTTTTGTGCGCGGGGCGCAGGGGCTTGGGGTTTTGTGCGCGGGGCGCACGGGGCCGGGGTGGAGAAGGAGAAGCGACGGCGCGGGAGGCCGCGGGTCGGTACGGTTTTGTGGCGGTGGGGGGTCCCCCCGAACTCGGCTGGACCGGTTCTTCGAAGGCGATCCGGTCAGAGATGCCGGGCTCGCGTGAACAGCACTCCAGCCTCAAACACAGGACCCACCCCCCACCGCCACAAAACCGCACCCACCCACGGCCTTTCCCCGAGCCGTCGCGAAAGAGGGAGAGAGGAGAGAGGGAGAAGAGAGAGGGAGAGGAGAGAGTGAGAGGAGAGGGAGAAGAGAGGGAGAGAACGAGCCGGTTTGGCTTTCGTGGCGGCTTGGCCGAATCGGATCGAAAGCTGGCCGGGTACACACTTTCGGCCACGGTCGAAACGGGTCAAATTGGGGCTCATGAAGCTCGTGTCGCTCGTGTTTTGTGCTGCGATCCTCGCGTCGTCGTTCGCGAGCGGGTGTGCTCCGGTGGCCGCTCCAGTTTCGGCGCGTTCTCCGGTGACGGAGATGACCTCGAACGCGTGGGGCTTCTCGACGCAGTCGTATTGGATCGAGGGGCCGGCCGGGCTCGTCGCGATCGATACGCAATTTCTCCCCTCCGAGGCGGAGCGCATGATCACGACCGCCGAGAAGAGCACCGGGAAAAAGTTTGCCCTCGCGATCGTGCTCCACGCCAACCCGGACAAGTTCAACGGCACCGCCACGTTCCAAAGGCACGGCATCAAGGTCGTCACGTCGAAGCAGGTGAAAGACCTGCTCCCCAGCGTGCACGAGAAGCGCACCCGCGCGTTCTACGATCGCTACGCCCCCGATTATCCGAAAGAGCTGCCCGCTCCGGACGTGTTCGGCGACAAGGACACCACCATCGAAGCGGCGGGCCTGAAGCTGAATCTCCACGTGATGGGTGCAGGGTGCAGCGAATCGCACGTCGTCGTAGAGTGGGAAAAACACGCCTTCGTCGGCGATCTGGTGGGCAATCGGGTGCACTCCTGGCTCGAGATCGGCAAGACCGACGAGTGGCTCCTTCGCCTCGCCGAGATAGGTAAGCTCGCTCCCACGGTGGTGCACCCCGGCCGCGGAAAAACCGGCGGTCCCGAGCTCCTCGTGAACGAAAGGGCGTATCTCGAAAAGGTGATTTCAATCGTCGCGGGGGAGGGGCCCACGACGCCGGTCGACGAGGCCAAGCTCGGGCGCGCCAAAGAGAAGATCGTCGCCGCGTATCCCGGTTATGGGTTTCCGGTGTTCCTCGAGATCGGGTTGCCCGCGGAGTGGGAGCGCCAAGCGCGGAAGAGGTGACGGGTCAGCCCGAGGCGATCGCGGCGGCGATTTTGTCGCGGATCGCGCTCTTCTCTTCGGGGGTCGCGTACTTCTTTCGTGGCCAGAAGAAGCCGCGAAGTCCGTCGCCCTTCGTGCGAGGCACTACGTGCACGTGAAGGTGAGGAACGCTCTGGCTCACCTTTTGGTTCAGCGCGACGAACGTGCCTTGCGCGTCGAGGGCGGCTTCTACCGCGATACCGATCGCGCGTACGCGCGTGAACAGGGGAGCGATCTCGTGCGCCTCGAGGTCGGCGAGGGTCACGGCGTGGCGCTTCGGGACCACGAGCACGTGCCCCGGGAACACGGGCGACACGTCCAAGAACGCGAGGTGGAGGTCGTCCTCGAACACCACGTCGGCCGAGGTCGCGCCGGCGACGATGCTGCAGAATACACACGTTCCGGGGGTCGACCGTGCCATCGCGTGAGCCTATCATCCGTCGATATGCGGACGAGGCCCCTCGTCAGGGCCTTGCTGTCGTCGCGCGCGCCCGAACCATCCACGAGCTCCTCGCGAAGATCACGACGTCAGATGCGCGTTTGCGCCAATACGGAACGAACGTACGGGCATGGATGCGCGAGGGATCAGAACACGCCCACGATCTGAATCCGCGGGCCGTGGAAGATATCCAATCCGCCGAAGTCGACCTTCTTGTCGACCTGGTAGGTGGTGCCCTCTGCCGTCTGCGTGGCGCGGAGGCCGGAGAGGATCGTCTGGTAAATCGCCTCGCCGTGATACTGCATCTCGAGGAGCACCCTGAGGCGCAGCTTGCGCGGGGTGAGGCGAATGCGGGCGCCGAGGCCGAGCGATCCATTGATGAGGAGCGCAGCGGGGTTCTCGGTTTGGCCGCCGGTGAGCGCGTATTTCGTGGGGCCCGCGCCGCCGTAAATGCCCACGTCGCCGAAGAGCGAGATCATGCGCCCCTCGCCTTGGCCGAAGCGAAACGTGCCGCCGCCGAGATAGCTCTGCGTGCTCACGCGCTGGGTGAGGCTCTCGCGCGCGAACTTGAAGTTCTGATTCTCGGAGCCAGGAGGGTTTACGTCTTGCAGCTCGTAGAGCACCCGCGGGAGGCGGTAGCTCATGTAGCGAAAGCCGACGAGCACCTCTTCGATCCAGAGCTTGCCCACCGTCTCGGGGGAGAGCAGGAAGGCGACGTCGTAGCCTACGTCGAGCTGGGTATACGAGAGCTGGAGCGGCGCCTTCGCGATGGTGCCGGTGTCTTGCCCGGTCACGGGATCGACCGCGATTTCGGTGACCTCGCCGTTGGTGAAGGTGGCATTCTTGAGGCGCGTGCGAATGCCCACGAGGCCGGCGCCGATGTCGAGCACGTCGCTCGCGAGCCCGGTGAGGCCGAGCTGCTGTCCGAGGGAGCCCGAGTTTTCGATGTTGCCGTTCACGCCGAAGATGCGGTCCGTCGTGAAGGCGCCGCCCAAGGTGGCTGCGTTCTGCAAGTGGAGCCAATCGAACGCGAGCTGCACCCGCCCGCCCACCATCGCGACCGGCTTCACGTCGTACGAGAGCCTTCGTGTGCGGCCGGTGTAGTCGCCGCTGACGCCCTTGGTGCCAACTTGGTTGAAGAACACGACCTCGCCGTCGAGCTTCGCGTGGGCCCGGAACGAGTCCCAGTTCACGCCCACGACCTGGTCGACGATGCTCTCTTTGTAGAGAAATCCAGCCGTTTTCTCGCGTGGAACGCGCACGTTGCCAGAGAGCACCACGTTCGTGCGCTCGAGCAGCGCCTCGTCGTGGGCGAGCATCGCTTCGGACCCGAGCATGCGCCCCGGTACGTCGCCGAGGCCGAGCCGCTCTGCCTCTTTGCCGCGCTCGGCGACGAAGAGATCACGCTGCGCGAACGAGATGCTGCGCGCCGCCTGCTTCTCGACGATAGGAATCAACGCGCGCGTCTCGAGGGTGGTTCGCAGCACCACCGAGAGCACCTCGAGGCTGTCTTTCACGATTCGGTCGCGCACCGGATCGGCGGTCGACGCGGCGGCGAGGCCCTCGATCGACGGCATGAGGGCGGCCTCTGCGGCGCGCACTTTTCCGTCGGCCACCCCGGTGCGCTGCTTGGCCTGCACGAGGGCGGGCGGATCGGCCGGCACCGAAGGCGGCATCGGCACGTTGCGATGGCGAAGATCCTCGACCACCTTTTGCTGCGCGAACGTAGCCTCGGCGAGGTCGTTCACCGCCGCGTCGTAGGCGAGGAACTGCGCCTTCAGATCTTTGCTCGAGGGTGAAACCGTCGCGAGGGCGTCGAGCACGCTCGGGTACATTGGCGCGTTTTTTCGGGGCGCGAGGGCCCCTTGTTCCACCTTCTCGAGGTGAACGCGGAACACCTTCGCGGCCGGGATCTCGTGCTCGCCACCTTGGTAGGGAGGTTTGCTCTCGATCTCGGTCTTTACCCGTTTGGCCACTTCGCCTTGGAGGGCGAGGTTGGCTATCCACTCGTCGGCGGGGGCATACGGCACCTTCTCGAGGAGGCGCATCGCCACCGCGCGCGCGGCCCTCACGTCGGTCGCGCGATCGGTCACGACCTCCGTCACGGCCTCCTCGTTCGAGAACGCCCGCTGCGCCCGCACGTTGAACGTGGCCGGCGCGCAGCCCGTCGTCAGCGCCGCGCACGCGAGCACGACCGAGCCGGCCAGCGTGGTCCACCGCCCACGCCGCGCTGTCCGTTCGGCCCGGCGCCCCATCCCCCGCAACGCAGCGCTCATATGGGCTTTACTTTCCTGCGATCACTTTGCCGAGGTCGAACATACCGGCGCGAATCACCGAAGACTCCGAGCCTTTGGCGGCGACGGCCACGCTGGTGAACCCGGACTTCTGGAAGCGCTCGCGGTTCTGGAAGAACGAGGACTTCGTGTCGGCGGTCACGTCGAGGCCCACTTCGAGGTTGCGCGCCGGCACGAGCGAGAGCAGCGGGAAGGCCGCGGTGTGCTCGTCCCAGAGGCGCGCGTTGATGCGATCCGCTTCCTTGTAGAGTGCATCGAACAGGCGCGACGCGGCTTTGGCGCGGTCGTGGCTCGTCGACTCGAGGAGGGCCGATTCGTAGAGCTTGGCGTCACCGCCGTCGACGGCGAAGCGCACGCCGAGGGGGTAGGTCGCGTAGCGTTTGCCGGCGAGGGCTTGCGGGACGACACGCTCGGCCTCGGCGATGAGGCGGTAGGCGTGGGTGCTCTTTTGGAACACGGTCGCCATCGCGTCCATCTCGCCTGCCCACTTCTTGTCGACGTCTTTGCGGGTCTCTTCTTTGGAGCGGCCCTTCGCGTTCGCGACGCGATCGAGCTCGGTCGTGGCGAGGTACTCGCGGAGCGCGGCGCGGTATTGATCTTTCGATTTACCGGCGAGCACCTCGAGCGCGCGATCGTCGAGGCGGTAGTCGACGGTGATCGAGGCGTTCGGTCCGTTGAAGGCGTCCGGGTTGTCGGAGCCGACGGATTGCAGCGCGACGCGGTTCTTCGCCGCTTCGCGGAGCACCTTGCGGAAGTCTTCGGAGAGGTTCGCGATTTCGCGATCGAAGGCGGCGAGGCCTTCGGTGCGGAGGCGGATCGCGGCGGGATCGTCGAGCAGCGCGACGACACATTTTTCGTCGAGCTTGTCTGGAGTGGGGTTGCTGCGCGGGCCGCTGTTGGTGCCCTCTTTGAAGCACTTGTCTTTCACCATCGCGTCGAGGGCGTTGCCGAACTGATCGAGCGTCTCGAGCGCCTTCGGGCCGGCGAGGGCGAGGATGAGCGCGTCGCTCGCGTCGATGAGCATGTCGTCGTCGAGGTGGCTGTCGCTCGCGACGGTTTGCAAAAAGAGGTTCGCCTCGCTGGTGAACTTGTCTGGCGATTTGACGTCGAGGGTCTGCGCGGCGACGCCGGTGCGGGTGTACCCGTGCTCGGTCTGGAACCAGCCACCGTGTTTGTTCACCGAGTCGAAGAGGATGGAGCGCGCGCCATCGGGCGTTTGCACCACGAAGGTGCCTTCGTTCTTCACGACGGCGCGGTGGTACACGTTCATGCCGAGGAGCTCGAAGCCAAAGCTGCGGGTCGACGTGGTGGAGGCGCGCACGGCGTCGAAGTCGACCGAGACGGCCGGCTCGCGCTCGGCGAGGTCGCGGTTGTAGAGCGACTGCGCGAGGCGAACGTCGAGGCGGAGCGCGTGCTCGAGGGCGCGATTGACCTCGGTCTTGTCGCCGCGATCGAGGTGAAAGCGCAGGCGCGAGAGGCTGACGCGGCTCGAGGTGTTGGCGGCGGCGCCTTCGACCTGGAACGTGACGTAGCTGTTGAGGCGCTTCTCGACGGCCTTCTCGACGAGGCGCGCGAGATCGACATTTTTGCCGGCGAGCTCCACGCTGCGGAGGCACTTCTGGCCGTCGTCGCAGATGCCCTTGATGCCCCACGCGTCGCTCACGCCGGCGCGGACCGAGACGGCGCGCGCGTTCTCCACGCCCACGTCGACCACGACCTCGTCGCCGTCGAGGCGCACGAGCTGCACGTCGACCTGTCCGCCAATAACGGCGGAGGCGCCACCCGAGACGAGCACGCGATAGGCAACTCCGCCGGTGGGCTCGGCGACGAGGATCGGGAGGCCGAGGCCCACGTTCGCGCCCAACTGGCCCACGCCGCGGAGGGCGAACGACTCGCCCGGCTTCATCTTGCGGACCTCGTCCATGTTGCGCGGGTACACGAAGCCGCGCGCTTCTTTCACGGCTTTGAGGGGCGCGCTGACGAGCGACGAGAGGCCGTCGTCTTTGGTCGCGACGATGACGCGGGAGGAGACCTCGGTGCTCGCGTCGAAGCCGAGGGTGGTCTTCGCGGCGAAGCCGGGGGCATCGAACGACCAGCCGTGGTCGGCGCCGACGCGGAGGGCGAACCCGGACTCCACGTAATAACCGTCGGCGCCGCTGCGGAGGCGCGCGAGGCGGACTTTGTTCACTTCTGCGCCAATTTCGCCTTCACCGAAGCGCGCGCCGAGGCCGGTGACGACCGAGTCGAGGCCTTTCACTTCGGCGTTGTTGGGGAGCACCTTGTTCGGCTCGGCGGCGACACCGAACACCGAGGGGGCGTCCACGCGGGCGGCGAAGTTGCCGACCGAGAGGCCGTCGTTCAGAGCGTCGCTCGCGAAGCCGACTGTGACCCGCGTGAGGTCGCCCAGGTCGAGCTTCTTCGCGTCTGCCCAGTACGACTTCAGCTCGGTGACGTGCTCCTCGCTCTCGCCCGTGTTTTCGTCGGGGGGGAGCTCACCGGAGCAGGCGAGGGTGGCGTTGACGAGGAGGGCGAGACCGACCGGAAAGACCGCAGAACGACGCATGTGTGAACCAACCTCGAGGGTAAGAAAAACGGGATGTTGTATGCGCCGATACGCGCCCGCCCGCACGGAAATTCCCGCTCGTTTCGTCGTTTTGAATGCGGGCGCAGGAGCTACGTATCCCGCTGAATGGCGGATTTCTTACGGCGGCGTTAGGTGGCGGGCCGGGCCACTGTGGCGTGTCGTGCGCCATGCATCAGAGGTCTCCCGCGAGCTCGACCGCAGGCCGGGCTCGCGGCAAACAAAGCTACGTGGGAACGTTGGCTTCGTGAAATGGAGGCGACGCGCCATGTGGGGAGTACTGATCGCATCGCTCGTGGGGCTCGGCGCTTGGGTCGCGGGGGGACTGTGGGTCAAGCGCGGCGTTGCGGAGCCGGCGTTCGAGCGGGTATCCGTCGAAGGGGACGTCGAGGTCCGCGTGTACGCGCCAACTGTGGTCGCGGTGACCGAGGTCGAAGGCGACCAGGAAGTCGCGTTGAACGAAGGGTTTCGCAGGCTCGCGGGCTACATCTTCGGTGCCAATCGGACCAAGACCAAGATCGCGATGACGGCGCCGGTCTCGGCGCGACCTTCGGAGAAGATCGCGATGACGGCGCCGGTCTCCGCCACCCGTCGCGAGCGAGGCTACGCGGTTTCGTTCACCATGCCAGCGGAGCGCACACTCGAGACATTGCCTGTCCCCGACGACGATCGTATCCGCCTCGAGGTCGTCCCCAAGCGGACGGTCGCGGCGGTTCGTTTCTCGGGGCGTGCGCGACCCGCGAGCGTGAAGCTCCACACCGAGCTGCTCGTCGCGTGGGCGAAGGCGGCCAAGCGTTCGACGCGGGGTGAGCCCGTTCTCGCACAATACGATCCGCCGTTCGTGATGCCTCTCCTGCGACGGAACGAGATTCTCCTCGAGCTCGAGTGAGGTACGCGTTTCTCCAAACGCCACCTACCTCGCCGTCGACAGAGCGCGACCCCTCGCGCTCCCTGAGTCTCCTGCGTCATGCACGTGGTTCCGAACACCCGCCGGGTGGAATGGCAAGATGCACTTTAGAGCGCTAGCGATAGCGGCAGAAGAGATGGCGGATCTCGGCTCCTTCGTGGTCGTCCTCGCAGAGCGTGACGACGGCGGAGGTCGGCGTCTCGAGCTTCAACGTGCTCTCGAGCTCGACCCGCAGGACGTGGAGCGCGGAGAGGATACGTACTGTCTCGTTACCGAGGAATGCGCCGTGCATTATGGAGGAGTCGTCGCCTGGTCCCTCATCGACAAAGAGCTGAAGCTCGAGCTCACGCCCGAGGCTGCTTCCGTCCTCGGGGTCGACGGCGGATTCTCGATTGCCCTCGAAGCCGACGCGGCGACGATCGAGCGCCTCCGAGAGGGGCTTCGTACCGTGCTGAGCGACTGCGTGGCGCGAGACACATCTCCGTGAGTGGTACGTCGATGTAGCGCAGGGTGAGCGTCGGTTTCGGTCCGCGCGGGTGTCATGGAGGTCATGGCAATGGAAGACGAGAATTTCGTGTCGCTCCGGTTGAGTCGCGCGGAGGCGCTCGTCCTGTTCGAGTGGCTCGCGCGTGTCGACGGCGCGGGAGCCATTCCCACGGAGCATCCTGCCGAGGAGCTCGTGATGTGGCAGTTGGAGGCCCAGCTCGAGAAGCTGCTCCACGAGCAGTTCCTGCCGACCTACGGCGAGTCCCTGGAGGCTGCTCGGAGGGAGGTGCATTCCGCCATCGAAACGCCTGCCTCCGTCAACGGGGCCGAGCCGGCCAAGTCCCTGCCGAGCGAATGAGTAACGCTCACCTAGCGCGATCGAATCCGGGTGGCGCCATGGCCTATCCGCGTGGTGTGCTCGGCGCACCGGGCGGTGCCTATAAACCGCTGTACAACAACTGCACTCAACACTGCGCGCGGGTGCTCGACGCGGGTGGCGCACACGTGCCGACGGACGTCCGTCCGCTACTACTTTGGTGGGCAACCCAAACTGGGAGGCGGCTGTGATTCGCGAAGAGCCCAGGTTCTACGCCATACTTCGGATGGCCGAGCGCGATCCGCGACTTCCTGAGGCGGTTCGCCGATCCGTCGTTGCGCTTCGCGCCGCAGACGACGAGCTCGGGAGGTGGGGAGCCGAAGTGAAGCGAGGTGAACGCTCTGGAAATCTCGACGAAGCCATCTGGCCCGTCCTCGACCGCGACGACGAGGTGATCCGCACGTGGGAGCATTTTCAATGCAGCACCGGAGGACGCCTCGGTGTCGCTCTTCGCCGCTGCTGTGGAACACGCCAAAAGAGAACGTATGCGACTAACACACTGAGTCGTTGTCGCAAAGGCGGGCAGCACGAAGCCCCCGCTCGACCCGACCTGCGAGTCCGTTGGGGTGCCAGGTTTGGGACTGTGGATGCACCAACGCGTCTGGCTCCGCATCGAGCTTCAGGACGAGCGGCTGCCTCACGGGAGCGACGAGAGCCGCACCGTCAGCACGCCCGGCCTGTCGCTAAGCCTCGACCCTCACCCCACCCGCTTCGCCAACTTCGCGATCGCCTCGGGCCTCGCCGCATCCTCGAACAACTGCGGCAAAAACGAGGGGCTCACCGGCAACTCCTTCGACAACCTGGCCAAGCACTCCGCCTGCACACGCTCACGCGCCGCGCGGGCTGCGCCCACTTGAATGGCCGCGTCGTCCTTCGACTTTACCTCGTCGTTGGGACCCAAACCCGCGTCTTCCAGCGTTTGCCGCTCCGCCTTCGAGAACAACGGCGGAAGCACACAATTGACCACCACTTTGCCGATTGGCAACTTCAGCTCGTCGCGGAGCGAGGTGGCAAGCTCGATGGTCTCCTGCGTGGGCATCGACTCCGGGAGAGTGACGAGCACCACCGCGCACGTTTTCTCGTCCTGAAACAGCGTCCACGCCTTCTCCGCGTCGCGACGGAGAATGCCAGGCGGCGCCACGTCCAGAATCACCTTGGGTACGCGCAACATGTCGAGGCCGTGGCCAGTAGCCGGCGCATCGAGAATGACCACGTCGTACTTGAAGGCGCCGTTGTCCAAGGTCTCGGTGGTGTGCCACCAGGCTTTGCCCAGCATCGCCCACTCGTGCATGCCGGGCACCGCGCCGAAGAACGCGCGAACGTATTTGTTGTCGAAGAGCAGGGTGTAGAGCGCTCGGGAGTTGAGCGTCATCATCCCGTATTCTTCCATCGCCACCTCGGGCGTCATGTTCACCGCCCACACGTTGGGCGCGACCGGCATGGGCTCGGTGCCGACCAAATCGGACCCGAACATCGCCGAGAGGCGCTCCTTCGCGTTGCACATCGCGATGAGCACACGCTTGCCCTTGTGCGCGATCGCGAGGGCCTCGGCCGCGCACACGGTGGTCTTTCCCACGCCACCCTTGCCGGTGACGATGAGGAAGCGACGGGTTTCGAGGCCAGCCATACTCGCTCCTTCGTAGCTCCTTTTTTCTCGAAAGGACAGGTGCGATCCGCCGCATTTTCCCCGCGTCAGGTGGGCTCTGCGCCCGCTCTGGGCCTGGCTCTCGGCCTGGCTCTCCGCGCTCCGTGCGGTCGCGGCGGGCACGCGTGATGGTCTCGAATTTCGTGCTGTTCTACGCCCTTGACGCCATCGCGCCGGCGCTGCACTAGTGCGCATGTCCGACGATCCGAGGGTGCCTCCGGCCGGAGGGGACGTCCGCATCGTCCCGCTCGGTGGCCTCGGCGAGGTGGGCATGAACTGCCTCGCGGTCGTGGTCGACGGTCGCGCGATCGTCATCGACTGCGGCGTCACCTTCGATGGAGCCGAGCTTGGGGTCGACGTGGTGCACGCCGACTTCTCCTTCCTCGACACGGTCACCCTCGTCGCCGTGATCGTCACCCACGGGCACGAAGATCACATCGGCGCGATCCCTTATCTGCTGCGCCGCCACGACGTGCCCGTCTACGGCCCGCCCTACGCGCTCACGCTCCTCCGCGAGAAGCTCGCCGAGCACGAGGTCCTCACCCACGCCCGCCTCCACGAGGTTGGCACCCGCGCGCGCTACACGGTGGGCCCGTTCGAGCTCGAGCACGTGCGGGTCACCCACTCCATCGCCGACGCGACCTCCCTCGTCATCCGCACCAAGCGCGGCATCGTCATCCACACCGGCGATTTCAAGGTCGACGAGACCCCGCCCGATGGCGAAGCGTTCGACCACGAGCGCTTCCGCGAGCTCGGCGACGAAGGCGTCGCGCTCCTCATGAGCGACTCCACCAACGCCGAGAGCGACGGCTTCTCCGGCAGCGAGGCCATCGTCGGAGGCGCCTTCGAGCGAATCTTGTCTACCGTCGAAGGTGCCGTCATCGTTGGTCTTTTTGCCTCCAACGTGCACCGCCTCAAGCTCCTCGGCGAGCTCGCACGGAAGACCCACCGGCGCATCGTCATCGTGGGCCGCAGCATCCACACGCACCTCAAGGTCGCGCGCGCGACCGACTACCTCGACTGGCCGAGCGATCTCGTTTTCCCCGTCGAGCGCATCCGCGAGCTGCCACGCCGAAGCGTGCTCGCCCTCGCGACCGGCACCCAAGCCGAGACCCAAGCCGCGCTCGCGAAGCTCTCCCGCGACGAGCACCCGCACCTCTCGCTCGAGCCGGGCGACGCGGTCGTGTTCTCGAGCCGCGTGATCCCGGGCAACGATCCCGAGGTGTACGCCCTCATGAGCGCCCTCTTGCGACGCGGGATCGCGCTCCACACCCGCGCCACCGATCGTGAGCTCCACGTGAGCGGGCACGGCTACCGCGGCGAGCAGCGCCACATGCTGGAGCTCGTCCGCCCGCGGGCGTTCATTCCCTTGCATGGTACACGCGTTCAGCTCGAGCGCCACGCGCGTCTCGCGCGGGAGACGGGCGTGGGCGACATTCGTGTCCTCGAGAACGGCGAGACGGCGTGGCTCACGAACGAGGGCCTCCAGTCTGCTCCGCGGGTGCACGCGGGGCGTGTGCACCGCTTCGCCAAGCGCGAGCTCACGGAAGAGACGCTGAAGGCGCGAAAGGGCATCGCCGAGGCCGGCGTGGTGGTCGCGTCCCTCGTCGTCGACGCGAAGGGCGCCCTCTTCGGCGCGCCGCTCCTCGACGAGCGCGGGGTCACGAGCGACCGCGAGCGCGCCACGTTGCTCGCCGCCGCCACGAAGGAGATCGTGCAGGCCCTCGCCGAGCTCCCGCCCCCGCTCACCGACGAGCGCATCGCCGAAGCCGCGCGCTTCGCGATCCGCCGGTCCCTCGGGAAGGCCCTCGGGAAGAGGCCCGTCCCGATCGTGCAAATCGCGAGAAAAACGACGTAATCAGAAAATCGTACGCGACCACGCAACAGGTCGTCGCGTGCGGACGAGACACCTTCGCCGGACACACCCCTCGGTGACTTCCCCGGCGAAAGTGAGGCTCTCGTGTTGCGTTCCAATTCGTCTCCCCCGCCCACCCGCTCCGTCTCGGAGGCCCCGTCCGAATGCCCCGAGCCGGTCGTCCGAAAGAGCGTGCCGCTCCCGCGCAACGTGCTGCGCGAGGAGGCCGTCACGATCCTTCGGCTCCTCCGCCGCCACTGGGAGCCCCGCGTCTCGTCCACCGGCGAGCGTCTCCAGGAAGGCTTCGTGTCGATCGGCGAGGCTCGCCTCCCGCACTCGACCGCCGACCACCTCGAAGGCTTGATCGCCAAGATCGACGCCGAAGATCGCGCCGCCGGAGCCATCGGTCGCAGCCACGTCCGCGAGCGCGCCGACGTGGGCCGTGATCTCCACGCCACGCTGTCCGGCGTCGCCAAGGCCGCGTTCCTTCGCACCGTCGACCCGGTCGAAGCCGAGCAGGCGCGCGAGCTCGAGAAGGTGCACGTCGGGGCCTCGTCGGCCCTCGAGGTCGCCGCCGCCCTCGAAGACTATTCTGCGTTCCTCGGGCAGCACATCGCGCTCGTGGACGGCCTCGGCGGCTTCGGCCCCGAGACTCTGGTCGCAGCGAAGGCCCTCGCGGTCGAGCTCCGCGCCTACGGTTGCCCCGACGTGCAAGAGCGCTCGAAGGAGCTGTTCAACTCGCGCCCGCTCACGGCGCGCGAGACGCACCTCCTCTGCCAGCGCATTCGCCACTACGCGAAGTTCCTCTTTCGCACCCAGCCCGAGATCTATCGGCAGTTCACGAGCGTGTACCTTCGGGTGCAGCGCGCGCGTCTCCGCCGCCAGGTCCGCGAACGAGCGCGCAAGAAGACCTGATCGAGATGCCTGAAACACAAAGCGCCGCGTCCTTCCGAGAGGACGCGGCGCGACGTTTTTCGAACGCGGGGCTCCGCGCGCGAATCCCTACGATCAGGCGGTGGGCTCGGTCTCGCTGCGGAAAATCTCGACGCGCTGGAGCACGATGTCCTTCACCGGGCGATCGCCGGGGCCGGTGGGGCTGTGGGTAATCTGCTTGATGATGTCGTTGCCGACGAACACCTGACCGAACACCGAGTGTTTGTTGTCGAGGTGGGGAGTGGCAACTTCGCAAATGAAGAACTGCGAGCCGTTCGAGCTCGGGCCCGAGTTCGCCATCGAGAGAATGCCGGAGCCGGAGTGGCGGAGCTCGGGGTGAAACTCGTCTTTGAACTTGTAGCCGGGGTTGCCGCGGCCGTTGCCTTGCGGGCAGCCTCCCTGAATCATGAAGCGCGGGATCACGCGGTGGAAGATGAGCCCGTCGTAGTAGGGGCGCTTCGCGGTCTGTCCCGTCTTCGGATCGGTGAACTCTTGGGTGCCGGTCGCGAGGCCGACGAAGTTCTTCACGGTGTCCGGCGCGCGGTGCTCTTCGAGGCGAGCGACCATGGTGCCCATCGAGGTGACGAAGCGGGCGTAGAGCTGGCCGGAGCCGGCGACTTGAATCGGGGGGAATGCTGCTGCGACCATGGTGCCTCTTTCGTTTTCGTGGGGCGCGTGAAGCTCTTTCACGCGTTCGGCGCGAAGGCTACACGGGACGTGAGCCCCGCGGCTAGACCTAGGGCCGCACCAAAGAACCGTCGGGACGACCGACGAGGCGTCCTTCGAAACGAAGAAGGCGCCAACGGGAGCTCCGTGACGCCTTCGTTGCGACCCGTAGGTCGTTGCTCAGTACGAGCGCTTCTTGACGGCCTTCGCGCCCTTCTTCAGCGCGGGCACGACCGGGGGCGGCGGCTCGCGCTTGGCGCCCATGCTCGCGGGCGTGCCCGTGGAGCGCGGAGCGGGGGCTTGTGCGGGCGCCTCGATCTTGCGCTGCGGAGGCGGAGGCGGAGGCGCCTTGGGGGGCGGGAGCTTGGCAGCCGCGGGGGCAGGACGAGCGGCGGGGGCGGGGCGAGCGGCGGGGGCGGGGCGAGCCGCGGGGGCAGGACGAGCCGCAGCGGCGGGACGTGCAGCGGCGGGACGGTTGCCCTCGGCGCCGGTGGTCTCCACGTAGCCACGGACGAGCGCGCCGCGCCCGATGGCGATGCGAGCGGCGCGGACGTCGCCCACGACGCGCGCGCCGTCTTCCAGATGCACGGCCTCGTCGGCCACGAGATCGCCGCGGACGGCGCCGCGGACCACGATGCGGGCGGCGCGGACGTTCGCGCCCACGAGCCCACCGGACTCCACGGTAACCTCGCCCGAGAGCTGCACGTCGCCTTCGACGTGGCCCGCCACGACGAGGTTTCCGGTGCCTTCGATGCTGCCCCGGATCACGGTTCCGGCGGCGATGGTCGTTTCGTTGGCCATGTCGGTTCTCGTAAGGGTTTCGGTAGCTTACGCTCAGACGTCCATGTCGACGTTGCCCTTGAACTGGGCTCCGTCGGCGATGGTGATGCGTGCAGCTTTCACGTTTCCGATGACACGTGCGCCGTTCGCGAGATCGACGCGGTCGCTGGAGGTGAGGTTGCCGGTGACTTGGCCCGCGATGCGGATCGGACCCGCGACGACGTCGGCTTCGATGACCGCGCCGGATTCGACGACGAGGCCTTCTTTTGCCTGCAGCTTGCCGCGAATCGTGCCCTGAACGACGACGTCGTCGTCGGTGGTGACTTCGCCTTCGATCGTGATGCCTGCGCCGATGACCGTGCTTGCCATGTCTCGAACGTCCTCCCGTAGAAAATCTTGGTACTCAGGCGCGAGCCTCGAGGCGCGAGGCACGATTAGCGGCGCTTGGAGGCGCCTTCGGTGAGCTCGGCGGGCAGGTCGAACTCGGCGTCGAGCCGGCCCGCGAAGACCGCGCCGTCTTCGATCGCCACTTGCGCGGCGCGCACGTCGCCGCGGAATTTGCCGCTCGCCGTGACGGTGACCTCGCCCTCGGCCTGGATCCCGCCCTCGAGCGTGCCGGCCACGGTGACGTCGTTCGCGGTGATGGTGGACTGCGCTTCGGCTCCTTCGTCGAGGGTAAAGTCGCCACGGAGGACGACGTCGCCTTCGAGCGAGCCTTGCACCACCAAATCGCCCTCGCCCGAAATACGCCCCCGAATGCGGACGCTCTTTCCGAGCACGGTTTCCGAGCTGCCTTTCGCCATCGCGTTCGCTACCTAGTACATGCCGGCCCACGTGTCACTGACGATGGCTCGTCGTCCGAGGCCGCCTACGCCGCCCGCCGTCGTCTCGGTCGGCACGACAGCGCCCAGGGCCCGAGGTACGCTTCGGAATCATGAGCGAAGACGAAGGCCGCAAGAAGCTCCTCGGGCTCGCCGCCAAGGTCCGCGAAAAGACGGGCCCCACCGGAGTGCCCACCCTCGACGAGCAGGGCCTCGCGCTCGTGGACGACCTCGCGAAGACCCTCACCGGCACCGACGGCATGCCGGGGCTGCGCCTGCATCGCGAGTCGACCGCCAAGTTTCGCCTCGAGCGGCCCCCGCGCAACGCCGACATCTGGGTGGAGTGGCAGCGGCCGATAGGAGCGCTCGTGGTGGTGTCGCAGCTCTTCGGCAATCCGAAGAGCACGGTTCGGTATGTGTTCGATCGCGCGCTCGGTTATTTCCGGTCGATGGAGAACGACGCCGAGGTCTATGGCGACATCTCGCGCATCCTCGTGGAGACGCTCTACCCCGAGGCCCGCTGACCTCGACGAATCAAGGCTCGGGAAGGTCGCGCTCGTAGACGCGCCAGTGCTCCCCGCGGAACTTGACGTGGTAGCGGCCGTGCTCGGGGGTGTAACCGGCGCCGCGGACGAGCACGTAGTCGTAAAAGGGATAGAGCTCGCTCTGAACCGACTCGGGGGTCCACTCCCAACGCTGCATCGGGGGCCTCCCCGGGGGCGGCATGAAGCCGTCCTTGTAGGAGAAGGGCCAGTGCTTGAAGTGGGCATACGAGAACTGCACGAAGCCGCCCTTTTTTGCCTGGTAGAACGACACGTAGTGCAAAAATGGGCTGTTGTTCGTCGTCACCGAGCCGCGGTCGAAGATGAGGCCGGCCACTTTTTTGCCGGGTTCCATCGTCGCGAGCGCCTCGTCGATTTCGCCCACCTCTTGCCGCTCGAAGCGAATGAACTTGGCGCACGTGTTCAACGTCGAGTGCAGTGCGATGCCGACGAGCGCGGTCGTCACGAGCACGCCGCGCGGCCCGCGGGGGATCCGCAAGAGAGGAATCGCCGCCATCATGCCCGGCACCGCGAAGCGCTTCGCCACGAGCCAAACGTCACCGAGCTGGTCGCCGAGGAAAAAGTAGAAAAAGCCGCACGCCAAAGGCAAGAGTGCGTAGGGCCGGCTCTCCTTGCGCGAAGGATCGGGGTCCCCCTGCGCGAGGGCCAACCCGGCGACGCCCACGAGCGCCAGCATGAGCGCGATGCCCTCGTCCGAAGTGTCGCGAAAGACGTTGAACGTCCAGCCCGGTATTTCACCGAAGCTGCCCGCGAAATCGGGGTTCCTCACGAAGAGCGTGGAGAGGCCCCCGGCGGAGCTTTTCCCGGCGCTCGCGAAGAGTGTCCACCACGCCGCGGCGAGCACCGAAGGCACCACCGGGAGCGCGGCGCGAACCCAGCTCCGCGGGCGCGCCCAGGGGAACACCGCCGCGTATCCGATGCCGAAGAGGGCAAACGGAAAGACGTGGGTATAGAAGAGCACGAGCGCGATGACCCCGAGCAAAATGCCAGTGCCGCGGGTGGGGCGATGCATGTCGCGGATGCCCACCGCGAGGCCCCAGAACATGAACGGAATGCCGAGCAGGTAAGGCAAGAACCCGAGCGTGAACATGGCATTCACGAGCATCGGGACGACGAAGATGCAGAGGCGCGGGTCCTTCCCGAGCGCCTTCAGGAGCTCGCGTAGGGCGAGGGGAGTGCCCGCGAGGTAAACGCACGAGATGGCGGCGTGGGCATACGGAACGCCGACCACGTACGCCATGAGCGACCCGAGCACGTAGGCGAACACGTATTGTGTGCCGCCCAAGTTCATCCGGTAAAAATCGGAGAGGTGCAGGCTCGGATCGCCGAAGTCGTGGATGACGCGCAGGGTAGCGAGGTGGAACGGCGCATCTTGCAGCGGCGGGTGCTGCACGATCCACGCGGGCGCGGACGCAAGCACGGCGAGCGCGAGGTAGGCGATCGTCTGGGGGCGGATCCGAAGCGAGGGGCGCATGAAGCGGGGGCAACCTACACGAAATGCGCGCCGCGAAGAACGGCGAGCGACGCGCTCGATGTGACGCCCTCGATGTGCCGCACGACTGTCAGCGTCGCTCGTATGGGTTCAGCCGTCGGCGCCGGGCACGCACGTGCCGTCGAAGCCCATCCCGTTGTGGGCTCCGTCGCAGAACGGCTTGTTTTGGCTCCCGCCGCAGCGGCACAGGTACACGGGGAACTTCTTCGGGACGATCTCCTTCTGGGTGTCGCCGTCGAAGAGCTTGCATGGCTCACGGATCTGCAGCGGGCCGTTCTTGAAGAACGTGACGTTCGGCTTGTCCCTCGTCGGGGGCTTCCCAGGGTGGTCGCTCATGAAGCGAGCGTACCCTCGTTTCAGACCGGATCGCCGAGCAGCTCGCGTGCGCGATCGACCGAGAAATACAGGCCCCTCGCGTAGAGGCGGCGGATCTCGGCGGGGGAGAGGTCGCCCGCGCGCCCGCGAATGGCGGCCGAGAGCAAAATCGCCGCGGTGACGCTCACGTTCAGGCTCTCCACGAAGCCGCGCATCGGCACGCGCACCCGCTGCTCGCAGGCGGCCGCGAGCTCCTCCGCGATACCGTCGCGTTCGCTCCCCAGCACGAGCGCGACGCGGGGCACCTCCGCGAGCGACTCGGGGGAGAGCTCGCCCTCGGGGTGCGTCGCGACGAGGGTAAATCCCCTGGATTTGGCGTGTGCGACCGCGCCCGGCACGCTCGTGTGGCGAACGATGTCGACCCACTTCTCGGACCCACGGGCCACGCTCGTGGCGGCGAGGAAGGGCCGATCGCGCTCGACCACGTGGAGCGCTTGCACGCCGAACGCTTCGCACGAGCGCAGCACCGCGGCGCCGTTGTGGGGGTCGTAAGGCGAGTCGAAGAGCACCGCGACGCTCTCGAGGCGGCGCGAGAGCACCGACATGATCCGGTCGCGTCGCTCTTGCCGAACGAACGACTCGAGGGTCGCGATCACCCTCTCCGGATCGTGACGCTCCACGCGGCGCACGAGCTCCGGGACGAGCTCGTCGGCGTTCACGACCCCTTCGCTCTTTCTTCGCATCGAGGCGTCCAGATAGTCGAAATGCCCGCGATCAAGCGAAAAAAGGCCCTGCCATGCGCGAGGCCGAGCGGCAGGAGCGTGAGGCGCTCGCGCCACGCGAAGAGCTGAGCGGGCTCGGGCGGCGACCGCGTCGCCTCCGCGATTGCTGGGAAAATGGGGTCGTTTAGGGGTACATTTCCGCGGCGGGGAGTCCCGCGACCATGCGCCCCTCCCTCTCTTCGTCGCTGCCGGCTCGCAGGAAAACGAAGTCCGTCGCGTGGGGGAAAGGCATCGCGCGGGCCTTGTGCTTCCTCCTCGCGTTCATCGGTCTCGTGCCGGTGGTCGTCGCCGCGCTGGTGCGCTCGGAGTACGTGCGTTCGATCATCTCGCGCGAGACGGCGAAGCTCGTCAAAGGCGAGGGCATCGTCGCGCGCTACGAGGTAGGGGTCTCGCTCCTGCCGCTCGCGGTCGAGCTGAAGAACGTGCGCGTCGAGTCGACCGACGGCCAAGGCCCCTTCCTCGAGGCCCGCCGCGCCCTCGCGAAGCCGCGCCTCTTCGCCCTCATGGCGGGCAAGCTCGACATCGACCAAATCGAGGTGGAGTCACCGCGCGCGCGTGTCGTCATCAAGGACAG
>JAAFHV010000083.1 GCA_013297655.1 Myxococcales bacterium
GGGCAGGACCGGAAACCTCCTCGTCCAGGCGCTGGGCGAGCACGGCGCGACGGTGGCCACGTGCGACCATTGGCGCGCGACCTACCGCGTGGGCAAGGGCGGGGGTAGGACGCTGCGGGTGAAGGACCTTCGCGAGCTTGGCGCGGATGAGGTGGACGCAGAGGGAGAGGTGCTGTGATGGGAATCAGCATTACGATCGGCAACGCAGTGCCGAAGATGGCAGACGAAGACGACGACCCGGACGACCGCTCGCCGCGGTGGGAGGTCGTTGGTGGAGAGTCGCCCGATGCCCCGTCGTTTTTTGGTGAGGAGGCGAGCAGCACGCGCAGCCCGAGCTACGGGCAGTGGGCCCAGTTCTGCCGCTCCGTCGGCCTGGTCGGCCTCATGGGGGAAAACGGGACGCTCGTGCCATCGCACCCCGGCGTAGCTATCCTTCGCCCGTCGGACCTTGCAGCGGTCCGCGAAGCGCTCCACGCGTGGCGCGCGAGGCCATGGCCGAATCCGGAACGAATCGCGGGGTTCAACGAGTACGACGCCGAGACAGACCCGCGCCTAGACGGCAACCAAGCGCGTTTGCTCTGGCTCGAATTCTGGATCGACTGGGCGCTGAAAAACTGCGAGCATCCCGCGATGGGGAACACGTGATCGCCGCGCTCTTCGTCGCCATGGGAGGCGCTTACTACGAGCTCGCGGGCGTCGACCCTTGGGACGAGGAGCGCGACGCCCGAACGTATGCCGGGCCGGACGCCGTGGTGGCGCACCCGCCTTGCCAGCGCTGGGGCCGCTACTGGTTCGGCGGCCCGAGCGTGAAGGTCCGCCGCGAGCTCGGCGCCGACGAGGGCTGCTTCGCCTCGGCTCTCGCCTCGGTGCGACGCTGGGGCGGCGTGCTGGAGCACCCGGCACACACGCACGCGTGGGCCGCGTTCGGCCTGCCGCGTCCCGACCGGGCCGGAGGGTGGACCGAGGCGGACGCGCACGGCGGGCGTGCATGCCACGTGGAGCAGGGCCACTATGGCCACCGAGCCCGCAAAGCCACGTGGCTCTACGCGGTCTCGGCTGCCCCACTGCCTGCCCTGGCATGGGGCCCGAGCTCGGCACGCGCGCGCCTCGACGTGGGGTACCACTCCGCGCAGGAGCGGCGTGAGCGCCCGCGGGTGCTGGCCGAGCCGCGGCTTTCGGCCCGCGAGAACCTGGCCACCCCGCACGACTTCCGCGACGTGCTCATCGCCATCGCGCGCGGAGCTCACTCCACCTGAACGCGATACGGCCGCAGCACGGACCATCCCACGCGACGAACGAGGCGTAACCCCTGGGAGTAATCCCCGGGGTACGTCTCGTCGTGGCTCGTGCGTCCGCGTTCGATCGGCTCGCCGGTGAGGAGGTGCCACCCGTAGAGGTCGAGGCGGCCATCGTGCAGCACGAAGTCCTTGCCAGTGCCGGAGAGGAGCCGGAAGTCACGGCCCGCGATTTGAGCCTCGACGCGTCGCCGGTGATCGGCGATGGCCTCGGGGCTCTGTCCGTTGGCGTAGTCGTTCGGCACGCGGGTGAGGCGCCACGGGTCAAGGCGCACGTCCGATGCCCGCCAGATGGCCTCTACGAGGGACCGCGATGGGATCTCGCACTCCCACGCGTCGGCGGTCGCGAGCACGTCACGGAGGGCAATGGGCTGCACCATGACCGGCGCGACGAACCAATCCACGCCATCGCAGGGGACGACGGGCCACGTCTCGACGGGGCCCTCGGGGGATGTGAGGGAGCCGAGCGCGGCGATGGGCCTCACGCGTCCTCGTCGTAGCGGTGGAAGGGCTCGCCCATGGCGAGGAGGTGCGTGGTCTCGCGATACGCAACCTCGTCGCGAACGGCCGCGCGCTGCGCGTTATTCCAATCGACGATGTGATCTCCGTGCGCCACGGATCCGATCGTGTTCTCGTTCGGCTCGACGGGCACGAGGTCGACCCAATCGGCCTCACGCATCCATTCGGCGTGGAGGTGCCGCATCGAGCCCGCGTACGCCTCGAGCGGGGCTGTGAAGTACCCGCGCCGCTTCAGCTCCGTCGCGAACGCGGTGGGGTCGCCGGAGAGCAGCGCGGGCCATGCGTTGTCGTACTTCCGACGCAGGAACGCGAGGTGATGCGCCATCCCTTCCGCGAGCGACGCGAACGCGCGGAACCACGTTTGCGGGTGCGGGGGTTGGAACGTGTGGAGGACGCCGTCGATGTACTCGGTGGTGTTCGGGAGCATGGTGAACGGCACGCCTGCCGCGGCCTGCGCGGGAGTGCATTTCACGTTGCCGATGTTGTTGTTCCAGCACGCGGATCCGCGCCCAGTCTCGAGCGCCCATTGCGCCCAGATGATGCCGGCGGCGGCGCGGGTGATCGACGGGTCGGCCTCGCGGATGGCGGCGGCTAGCTCGTCGGTCGTGCACGTGGTGCGGGTGAGGGGAACGGCGCCCATCAATCCTCCACCAGGTCAGGAAACTTGGCCTTGGCCCTGTCGCTCGCAAGAGACTCGATGGACGCGGCCAGCGCATCGTCGAGGCCTCCCCCGGTGGCGATCGATTCGCCCGCGGCGATGCCGGCCTTGAACAGCGCGAAGGCGATTTGCTCGGCGAGGCTCATGCCATCACCGTCACGCTCTGTACGTTGGCGTGCACGGTTACCACGGGCGCGCCCAACTCCTCCGACCACGTCACCGAATCGACCGCGTAGCCCCGCGCCTCAGCCTCGCGGCGAGCGCCCTCGCATTGCTCTGCCTTCGTAGCCTTCTTCCGCTTTTTGCTCATGGCTTGCACCTCCCTCGGTACTCCCGGCCGTACTCCCTCGCGACGCGCACCCTGCACGCCACGTATTCCTGACACGTCTTGGCCCCCGACTCGCAAAGCTGGAGCTCACCCGCGTAGGCCGCCGCGTTGCTCGCTGGGGGCGGCAGGCATCCGGTCACGAGCCACGCGATCGCGGCCACGACGAACGCCAGCGCGCAGCATCCCAGGATGACGTTCCAAGCGGAGCGATCGGTGAACAGGATCATGCCATCACCTTAGCCCGGCCAGAACGGATTGACCAATGGAGCTACGCGTGCCGAGCGCGTATCCGGACCCACCACGCGCGGCGACATCGCCCCCGGGTAGAGCGGAGCCACGCGCACGGCGAACGCGTCCACGGTCTGCACGTCCGGGTAGAACGAGGCCTCGAGCGGCGCGACCCTGACGGAGAGGTCGAGCGCGATCGGAGGCTCGCCGATCCGCGCGTCGCCGGCCGTGCTCGGGGTGACCTCCCCGGCGCCCGTGCCGGTGATGAGGACGGCGCCCGTGCCCGCCGTGGACGGGTCGATGATCCCCGCGCCCGTGCCGGCAACGCGCGACGTAGCGGTGCCGCTCGTGCCGGGCGTGATGGAGCCAGCCCCGACACCCGCCACTCGAACGCCGGCGCTGCCCGAGGTGGAAGGCGCGATCGTGCCGGCGCCCGTGCCCGCGACGCGGACGCCAGCCGCGCCGAGGGTCGCAGGCGTGACGGTGCCGGCACCGGTGCCCGCAACGCGGACGCCAGCCGCGCCGAGGGTCGCAGGCGTGACGGTGCCGGCACCGGTGCCCGCAACGCGGACGGTCGCGGTGCCAGACGTGGCAGGGTCGATCGTGGCACTCCCGGTGCCAGTGATTCCCCCGCCAACCTGCAACGCGAGCAGAAGCGACATCGACCATCACCTCCGCTCGCGCGTGCCTTTATTGCCAGTACGATTCGACGCGGACCGTCCCGCGGAAGATTTCTGTCGCCGTCGCCGTGCCGATCGGGACCTTCAAAATGATGTGGACGAACTCTCCCGGGTTGACCACCAAGGGCTCGAAGTTGGCGACCACGGGAGCCGCCACACCGCCGACCGGCGCCGCGACCTGGAGGGCCTGAATGCCTAGCGCGATGCGGCGCGGCGCCTTCGTGGCCGCACCTTCCGCGGTGGCCAGAGAAACGGCCGTGGAGCCGATGCCCAGCGACCACTGTAGGACCGTTGCGGTAGTCGCGACCGCGACCACCGTGTTGAACGTGTCGATCGAGACGCCGGTGATGTAGAGCTGGCGCCCCGTGATGGCCGCCGTCGCTGCCGGCACCTGATAGGCGAAGAGCGCGAAGTCCGTTTCCGCTCCGGCCGGCGCCGCGAACTGGAATTGCCCGCCGAGGGTGGTGTAACCGGCAGCGGTGTTCGAGAGCGTCGCCGTCGCGGGGGCGGCAGAGTTGGCCATGTTGGCCGTCGAGCCCTGGGTCATACCCGAGGCGCCCTGGATGCCCATAAGGCCCATGCCGGCCATCTGCGCCGACCAGGGTTTGCTCGAGTGGAAGTCGGCAAGGCTGACCGTGATGTCAGACACGCGCACGCCGGTCGCCGTCGACGGCGCCGAGGCCTTGTTGTAGACGCGGGCGGCGATGGGGGTAGACCCGCTAGCGAGCGGCTGCCCGTTCGCAGATGGGATCGCCAGCGTCGCCATAAGCACGTCGTCGATCCAGAATTCCACCGTGCGCTCGCCAACAGCGACTAGGTATTTGTGCATCACGTTGAACGAAGGGAGCGCAGCAAATGCCGCGGTCGCCGTTTCGCTCGCGTTGTTGCACGCGACGCCGGTCATCACGCCATCGTTGATCCTGAAAAACACGCCATCGAGCAGCGCCGCCGTCGTCGCCGCGGCGACATCGAAGAAGCCGATTTCGATCACGGTGTTCGTGACGGGTACCGCGGTGTGGAGCGCCGTGACCTCGCCGTAAAGGGTGCCCGCGCCGTACACGGGATATCGTGCATACGACTTGAGCATCGCGCCCGTGGATAGGGTCGTGATGTTCGTGCCGTTCAGGAGCGCGCCGGATTGGTTGTTGACCACCGTCATGGTCGTGAGGATGTGCGCCCAGTTCCCCGAGTTCTGCGCCGCGGCGTTGAACGTCTCCGACATCAGCAGCGTATCGATGCCCGTGCGAAGTCGGTAATCGTTCGACGTCTCAGGGGACCTGAGGGTTACCGCGCCGGTAATGATCCCCGGGTCGTTCTCGGAGAACATCCGAACGCCGCCGATATTGGCCGGCGTTTGAGTGAGCGCGACGCATACGGGGTTGCCGTCCGCGTCCGCCTTAACTTCCGCGGTGAGACCAGACCCGCCGCCCTCGAATCGAATGCCGCCCATGATGCTCTCCTAGGTCCAAACCCAGCGGACCTTAAACGTACCCGTCAGGGTCCATTCGCAGCTCGCGTAAATGGTGAATCCGGTTGCCGCCGTGGGGACCCCGCAGCGCAGAACGATGGGCACGATGGCGTGCTCTTCCAGGTTGTGATCGGCCGTGGTCTCGGCCATCAGGAACGCCTCGACGAACGACGTCGCCAGGATGGCGGCTTGGCCGGTGATCGCGAGCTCGGCGGTGTTCCCGCCAGGCCACGCGCCGAAGTCGATCGTGGCGACGTCCGTGGCCACTACGCACCGCCCTGGGTGAACGTCTTGGCGGTGATGGTGACCTGCTGCCCGATCGCGACGTTCACGTTGTCTACGATGATGTCGGCGGCGCTCGCTGCCACGGTGCCCTGTTCGTGGCACGTGGCGCCTGCCTTGATGCGGTAGTGCCCGAGCACGCCGGCCGCGGAGGCGTTCGCCTGCCACGTGCCTAGGAGCGACTTCACGCCCGAAGCGGCGGCGCCCATCCAGTCGGACGGGAGCGTCATGCTCACGAGGAGCGTTCCCGAGTCGGCCGTAGCGCACGTCGCCGGAGGCGCGCCGCTGCGCATCTCGAGCGTCGGCGACGGTCCAATCGTGGACTCGTATTGATCGGCCATCGCGTTGCGCACGGGGATCGAAAGCTGGACGGTCATCCGAATTCTCCTAGGACCTGCATGACAACGGTTTCGCTACGACGGGTCGCGCCCCCAGCGGTGCAGCGCACGTAGGCGCGCCACGCGCCCGCGCCGACGATGTCCGTCGACAGGGTCTCGTAATCGATCGTCACCTCGAGCGCCGACTGGGCGGTGATGGAGGCGACGAATTCGGAGCGCGCACCCTGCGGCGACTCCACCACGATCACCGGGGCCGTCGCCGCGGACGGGTCGAACTCGTCGTTCGGGCCGAGCCGGAACCGGATGATCTGCCCGGCGAGCCCCGAGTAAATCACGGCACGGCCCGCGCGGTTTGCACGACGTCATCGGAGACGGGGCGCCCATCCCGGTAGCACCCTGCGATCATGACCGAGGCCATCGCCGCGCACGCGAGAATGGAGATCACGGAGAGCACGAGGGGGACCGGAGCGCGCGCACCTACGTAGGTCTGCGCCACGACGTGACGCCGCGTGGCCTTCGCGTCGGCGGCGACGTCATCGAGCTTGGTCTCGAGGCGCATCGTGATGCGCACGAGGGTCTGCCTGTCTTGGTCGACCTGCGCCCGCCACACGGGGGTCGGCTCGTTGCTCATTTGTGGTCCCCCAAGGCGCTCGCGATGGACCGGAAAATCTCGGCCAGCGCCGACATGATGACGACCGTCAACGCGACGATTTCGGCGATGCGCGAACGCATCGCCTTGCGCTCGACCAGCGCCTCCCGCTTGTCGGCCTCCTCCTCGCGTCGTCGAAGCTCCGCCGCGTCGGTGACGTGGACCTCGCGCGGGGCGGGCACGGTGGGGACGACCGCGGCGAGCTCGCCGGACTTCGTTTTCGGGGGGCCTGGAAACATGGTCGCTCCTGAGGGAATAGTGGGCCGCGCAGCGCCGCGGGGGAGGGTGGGGAGGATACCCGCGGCGCTACGCTACCCGGGGGACGTCAGGCCGGCACGACGCGCCAGGCGATCTCGCCGCCAGGCACGGCCACTGGGATCAAGCGCTCGTCGGCGAGAGGCTCGACCGCGAGCTTGGTGGGGTCGGAATGCTGGGCGAGCTCGGTCAGGTGCCGGCCGCAGAGCACGTCGGAGCGCTGCCCGGGCCAGGTGTACCGGAATGACGCGGGCTCGTTGCACGAGGCGCACTTGGCGCGGGGGAGGCTGCGCTTCGTGGGCTCGGGCTCGGGGAGGGAATGGCTGCTCATGGTGGGATCTCCTAGCACGTGATCAGAATTGCGGGTAGGCGATGAGCTTCCAGCGCGCGAGCGTCTGGACATACATCAGCGTGTAATTCGTGCCCGCGACGGCGGGCGCGTTGCCATCGAGGCGGATCCGGTTCGCCGCGGTGCTGCCCGCGTTCTCGTCGTTGAGCGTGATGTTGCTGCCCACGGGGGAGACGAGGATCAGGATCCTGGACTTGCCCGACGCGGGCGCGGCGAACCCGTTGAACGTGGGATTCCCCGTGCAGTAAATGACCGACGTGGTTCCGATCGCATAGTTGTTGAACGGCCCTGCGCCGGCCTCGGTGACCTGGTCGAGGTCGAGGCCCGTCAGCGTAGGGGTGATCGAAAACACCGCGACGCCCGTGCCCGTCTCGTCGGTCAGCGCGGTGCGCAGGTTGGCGCTCGAGGGGGTCGCGAGGAACGTCAGGATGCCGGCCGCGGCCGAACTCGCGGCGCCGTTCATGGCCGACGCGGTGACCGTCATGAACCCGTCGCCGGTCGGTGCGGTGAACCCGCTCCCCCCGCCGAGGCTGCCCACATAGAGCCAGCGCGCTTGCGTGGTGTCGTAGACCAGGATCGCGATCTGGTTCGTGACGAGCGCGATGTTCGCCGAGCCAGGGAAGGCGAAGCGGTTGGTCGCGACCGAGGAGGCCGACCCGTGCACGAGCGTCAGCCCGCCAGCGCCGACCGCGTGGACGAGGAGCACGCGCCGCCCCGAGTCCGCGGCGATGCCCGTCCACGTGACGGCGCCCGCGTCGGTGACCCGCACGATGGTGTTGCTCCCGATCGTGACGTCGTTCTGCGAGCCAGCCAGCGCGTTGTTCTCGCTCGTGAGGCGGAGCACCGAGAGGACCATCGCGGTCACGGTGGCGAGCGTCGCCGTCAGCGTGCCGGAGAGGCCCACGTCGGTGCTCTCCGTGGCCGCGTTGTCGGCGACGGTGAACGCGCTGGAGAAATTCAGCTTGCTACGCTGGCTCACCGCCGAGGTCGCGGCGAGAAGCGTGCGGTATCCGTACAGGAGGGTGTCGAGAGCAGACATTTATGCGTCTCCCATCCAGCACCGAATGCCGTTGATCATCATGTTGGCGAGCGAGTTCGTTCCACCTTCATTGGTGAATACGAGCGAGTAGTTATACAGCGACAGGTCGATCAGGTTGTTCTGGTCGCAAGGCCCGCCAATCTCGTGGAGTACGTTGTAGGCGGCCAGCAGGCTCGTATCCACGAAAGGGCCGCCAGATCGTAGGTTCGCAGCCACGCCCGTTAGGGCGTGAGTGCGCATGATGTAGCCGGTTGGCATGAGCTGGGGTAGTCCCACGTGTGCCGCGTTCGGCGTGATCGTGACGTCGACGGAGAAGAGCGTGCACTTGTCGATCAGCGCGTCCGTGATGTCGTAAACGACATGGGTCCCCGAGGCGCCGGAGCCCGTGACGACCGTCAGGAATTGCAGGAAGCCGCGACCCACCAGCAGTGCGGCCGACGGGATCACCGTGCTGAGTGCCGGGTTGCTCGTGATCGTCACCACTGCCGACGCGCCCGGCAGCGGCCTCCCAGCATTCACCGTGCGATAGACCGAGGGCGGCGAGGCGCCAGACCCGGTAGCGCTCGAGACGCGCGAATATGCGTGCTCACTAACCCATCGGCCAGGGGTGAGATCCGTGGCCGCGCAGAAGTAGGGCTCCTGGCCGTACGTGGCAGCGGTCAGGAACACGTAGATGCCGTATCCCACCACGTTCCGCACGAGCCCGTTGGTCGGCACGAGGATGGCCTTTAGCGCCGTGAGCGATGCCAGCTGGTCGAGCCGCAACGAGTCGAATTCGACGCCGTCGCCGAGCGGTTGGAAAACCTGGTTCACGCTCGCGGCGGTGCGCTGGTCGATCAGATCCTGCGGCAGCGTCAGGCTCGCGGGGAGCCTGGTAGGAACGGGTGCATACGGTGTCGGCATGGGTCGAATCCTAGGTAATGGGTCCCGTGAACATGGCGTTTTGCAAAGCCTGCCACGCGTAGGTGTCGCTTGTCCCGTTCGGGTTTGGCGGGCTCGCGTCGGTCGCCTCGAACAGCGAAGCGTCGAACGTCAGGATGATCTGGACGGTCTCGTGCGCGGCCTTCCAAAGTGTGACGATGCGCTGGAATTGGGCGCCCTCGGCCACGGTGGCGTCGCTGCCCCACGTGCCGCCGTCGCCCCACGCGCCGGGGGTTCCCCAGATGTCGACCACCCACGGGCCCGCGCTGGTGTCGATGATGACCCAGCCGCGCCACCATCGCGTCGTGAGCGCATCCCATACCCAGTTGTTGGGCGACGACTTCGTTTGCGTGAACTCGCCCGTGAGGCTCGGTCGCGACCACCAGACACCCGAGTTGGATACCGCACGTACGGGCACGGCGCCGCCCGCGTTCAGGTACGTTGCCGCGAGCTGGAGCTGGTTGATCAGTTCCTGAGGACCACCCGCCCCGCGGTGCGTATCGTGGGGAGTCGTGAGGCGAGCCGCGTACTGGTCATTGGTCTCGTCGATGTAGCGATCGAGCATCCGCTCCGCGCCCACGTAGGGCAGCGCCGACGATGAGAAGGCCGTCTCGCCCGGCATGTGCGCCTTCACGCCCTGCCGCGCGAGTTCCCAGAACGCATCACACTGGATCGCGATGGAGTAGAGCAGGCGCGCGCCGACGGTGTTCGTTAGCCACGGCGGGGCGATGCCCGCGACCGCGTCTCGGATGGTGCCGGCGATGCTGGCCATTACACCCTCACCACGGTGAAGGAAGGCGCCACGGTGACCGTAGCGACGCCGTTCGCGGGGATGGAGAGGTCAGCGGCGGGGCTCGAAAGCGCCACGTTGGGGACGAGGCTCGTCCCGCCGAGCGCGTCGCGGATGGCCGCGCGGATCGTGTCCAGGTAGATGACCGTGCTCGTGCCGATGCCGCCGATGGGGACCGTGCTCGCGAGAGTGGAGATTGCCGTGCTCGCGATCGCGATGATGTCGGCGTCCGTGCGCGCCGCGGCGGTGCCGGTGACGGTGATGACGCCGACGACGGTAAGCGCCGTGGCCGTCGCCGAGAGCGTCGAGGCCGTGACGGTGAGGGGCACCGCGTTCGCTTGAATGCTCTTGTCGATCAGGTCGAGGTCAGAGTACCGGTACGCCGAGCCGGTCGCGCCACCGATGCCGTTGCCCGTCGAGCCGTTGAGCGTGAACGTATTCGCGCCGGTGACGGTGATGGTCCATTCACCGTTCGCCGCGGTGTTCACCAGGTGCCCATCGAGATAGACCGTGTCGTTGGTCGTGTACCCGTGAGCGGCGCCCATGGTGACGGCGATGGGGCTCGCGTTGGTGCTGCTCGCGATCGACTTGGCGACGTTGCCCGTGTAGTTCGGGGGCGTCGCGTAGGCGCCCGCGGCGTGCGCCACGTAGGTCGTCACCACGCCGGTGCTCGCGGACGTGACGCGCGTCGCTCGAGTGACCGGGAGTTGCGGCGCCGTGCGCGATCCGCTCGTGACCGCGACCTGGTTCGCGCCGTTGATCGTCAGCGCGTTGTAGGTGTACGCGCCGCTCGGCCCGTCGACGCTGATGGACGACCATTTCGCCTGACATCGGAGTACGAGTTCCGCGTTGCTCTCGGCGTCCGCGCCCACGGCGGCGGTGCTGTTCGAGCACGTGACGCCGACGATGGTGGTGACGACGGTTGTGATCGTGCCCACGCCGCTCGAGCCAGAAGCCCCCGCGACGTCGGCGACGAACGAGCCCGAGACGCTGCCCGCGCCCGCGGGAACGGTGAGGCTCGCGACGTTGGAATACCCGATGCTGCCGCGCGCGATGTGGAACGTTCCCGCCGCGTAGACCCCGCCAGGGCACGCCGCATCGGTGGTCAGCGTGACGTCACACGCGGCGTACGTGGCGGGGCGGCGCGAGGTCGACCACCCCGATTCCACGAGCGCGTCGAGCCAGCCTGGGCCGCCCTCGGGGGTGACGGATCCGGCAAGGGTGAGTAGCCCGCCGCGCGTGATCGTGGACGTGATCGAAAGCGTGTTCGCGATGCCGCTCGCGATCACTTCGAGAATGACGCGCGAGGGCTGACCGCTCTGCCACGACGTGGTCGAGAGCCCGAGCGTCGCCGCTACGGACAGCATCGACGACATGACTTCGTCGGCGGTCACGGGGGTGATGAGCGTGGAGATATCGAGCGGCATCAGGTCACCTGTAGGATCTCGACCGTGACGGCCGAGACTGCGAGGACGAGGGTGAACGTCTCGTCGCCGATCAGAATGGCGACCAGCGTAACGGTGAGGACGTCGAGCGCGAAGGTCACGGTGCACGTGGCGGAGCGGACGCGCTCATCCTTCTCGGCTTCTTGCGCGCACGAGGCTTGGATCTCGTCGATGTCGCGAGGGCCCACGTCGGCGCCGCACCACTGCGAGAGGTCGTAGCCGTAATTGGCATCGCCGATGAGGCGGCCGGTGGGGGTGATGAGGCGCCGGGCGATGGCCTCCGCAACGACGCGCTTCCCCGAGACCACGCCAAGGGTGGTATCGAGGTCGTCCACGAGGGAGAAGTCTTGGCCGTAGTCGGTCACTGGGCCACCCCTTGGCAACGGTGCGCCTGGCATAGCGCGGCCCAATCCTCGGAAGTTGGGCCTCCCACGTCGACATTGGCGCTCATCAAACGACCGTGCCCCCCCGCGTGGTCGAGGCCCATCGCGTGACCAAGTTCATGGGCAACAAATGGCGCGCTCTTCCCCCAGCGGCCGGCGACGAGGTGCACGACCCTGCGCTTACCATCACTCGTCGTCGCCCAGGCGTACCATGCAGGGTTGTATGCGGCGATCGGGTGTGAGGGCTCGACGACCTCAACAAACACAACGCTCGGAGCGTCCTGGGCCTCGTCGTAGTCCGGCCCCGTCGTCCAGTCGACGTGCGCCGCCCAGAGTGAAGATCCGGTCAGCACGGCCTCGCGGTCGGACTCGGAAAGTCCCGACTGGAATCGGAGCTCGTAGCTCGCCCAAGGCGCGGGGGAAGCGCACGCGCCGAGCAGCGCCGCTAGGGTGATGAGTCTAGCAATCATGCCTTCGCCTTGCTCGTGCTGGAGGTGATGGTGCCCGATGCCGTCCCGCTGACCGTGCCGCCGCCGCCGCCCGTGACGGGGAGCGCAACGAGGGTAACCTCGACCGCATCGCCTACGCGCCCGACGACGGCCATCCCGCCCGCGATGCGGGCCTCGTCCACGCCCGTGATCGAGAGCACGCGGGGCAGGGTGGGATTGCCGTCCAAAAACATGATGACGCACTCGGCGCCGCTGGTCCCCGTCGAGACCTCCCCCATCACGCCCGGCAGCACCGGCACGCGGAGGAGGGAGGGCAGGCCGAGCGTGGTCGACGCCGGCTCCGCGTCCACGGTGCCCAGCGTCGAGCCGCGCACCACGTAGCGATACGCGCCCAGGAACCGGAGCTCCGCGAGCTCGCCGCGCACGAGCGTGCGGAACGCTGCCCACATGCGATCGAGGGGCGTGGGGGCGCTCATGTGCCCTCCGGAAGCGCCGCGCGGTCGCCTGTTGCAAGCCACCGAAGGGCCTTCTCGATGTTCTCGCGAGTCGTCGGAGCGCCCATGATAATAGGCGCGTCCGTGCGCTTCTCGCCCCACAAAACCTCACCGTCCGCGCCGAGCCAGATCGTGAGCTTTCGCTCTCCAGCCCAGCACTCGAAAAGCGGGTCGCCACTTCCGTCGATGCAGTGGTGCGGACTCGGAAAGCCAGCCTCTGCAAAGAGCGCGAGGACAGACTCGACAGTGAGCGGTTCCATCGTCGTGCTCATGGGTAATACAGTTCGAGGAGGAAAAGGAGGTTGCAGGCCGCGTGCGCGATGTGGGGGAGGCCGCTCTTTGCGTCGCGCTCCTCACCCTTGGCGTGCGCAAAGACGTGCCGAAGGACCGCGTCCCAGTAGCGCGACTTGCCATCGGCGAGGGAGGCCCACTGGTTCGCGCCGTCTCCGTATTCGCGCACCGCGTACTCCCGTACGGCGATGACGTGTTCCAACGCGCGGAACGGGAGGAGCGACGGGCGCTGCTTGCCCTCGTCGGACTTGATGACGACCGGTTTCGCTCGGCTCATTGTACGAGGACCTCGACTCTCAATTTGCCATCCTCCCCGAGGGTGATACCCGTGTGTGCGATCGATAGCACATCGGGGAACGTCGGGCCCGCGAACGTGCGCCCCGGCATCCAATCCTGCGGCGCCTCGGTCGACACTCGCAGCCGCCCGTTGGCCCCGTCCCGCGACTCCACGGCGAAGGGCGAGGTGATCGGCCCCGTCGCTCGAGCGGACAGGTAGGTCACCCCGTCGAGGCCCACCCACCAAAGCGGCCCCCCCACGTCTCGCAGGACACGGACGGCCTGCGCCGCGGGGCGCGTGTAGTGCAGTCCCACCGTGGCCGTCGTGTCGAACCCCGCGACCGTCTCGCCGCACTCCCGCGCGACGTCGCCGAGCACCGTCGCGAGGCGCACGCCCGCCGCGTTGGCGTACCCCAGCGGCCCCACCGTCTGCCGCCATCCGCCGTAGCCACCCACGAGGCCCGCCCCGCGAGAGCCCGCGAGAACGCCCTGCCGCGTGACCGCGCAGACCATCGTCATCGGGCCGAGAACGAACGTCCCGCGCTCTGCGATCGTCTCGTCCGTGCCGAGGACGATGTCCGCGGCCGGCGCACCGTAGTAGGGGATCGAGACGTACGCCGACAGCACGCGCCGTCCGCCCCATGAGGCGTAGGTGGTCATGGCTTTTGCGCCTGCGCGAGCAGCTCTGCGATTTGCTTTTGCTGCGCGTCGGCGATCGGATCGTCGCTGAGGGGATAGCGCCCCTCGACGGTCTCGGGGGCGAGCGGGTTTTTGGGACCTGTCGGCGTCACCGTCGCGTTCTTTTTGGGCGCCGGGACCCACTCGCGGAATGAGAACGACGCGACGTAGAGGCCCTTACCCTTGTGCGTGGGAGGGGTGAATTTGAGCGACACGACGTCGAGGACGCCGGTCGCCGAGACGCTCGGGTAATAGAGCTTGAGGGGGGACGCGGCCGTCTTGTCCGTGTTGTATCCGGCAGCCTTGGCGAACGCTTCCCACTCGTCAAAGTGGGTCGCCAGCCAAAGCGCGCACTCGAACGCTCCCTCAGCCAGCTCTTGCCCCGTGTGCGTCTGGCTCGCTTTCTTCGCGCCCTTCGCGGTCTTCGCGTCCCACTTCCACACTTGGTCCCATCCGGACACCGCGGTCACGATTCCCGGGTTGGGAATCGTGCCGAGCCGGAAGCGATGCCATGCCTCGGGGTAGTCGATCGGGTTGATCATGCGCCGAGCCCTTGCTGCGCCGCGACGCGCTCGAATAGGACGGTAACGGCTTGCTCCGTGAGCTCGGAGACGGAAGCGCTCGAGCCGCCCTGGATGACGATGGCGCCCGCCTCGACGGTGACGTTGACCCCGCCGCCGCCGCTTGCGCCCGGAGGTGCGCCCGGCATCGGAGCCGCCGCGACCGCCTCGACCGCCGACGTGGCCATCCCCGTGCTCGCGTTCTCGACCGCGCCGACGCTGCCATCAAGGCCGAGCGCGACACCCTCGCCCATGTTGGCGCCGAACCCCGCCATGACGGTGGATGGGGAGTTGATGCCGAGGGCCGCCTTGAACGAGGAGCCCGCCTTGTCGGCGAGGTTCTTGACCGCGGCCACGACCTTCGCGCCGCCGTCCGTGATGCCCTGCACGAGACCGTTAATAAAGTCCATAGCGTACTTCGGGCCGTTTAGCGCCCAGTCTGCCATGACGTTGATCATCTCGTTTACGGCGACGCTGATAGCCACGGCCAGCGCGGCGATCATTGCGATCGTGATGACGACCGTCGCGATCAGTGCCCACCCGATGGCCATGAGTACCCCCATGACGATCCCCAGGGCCATCAGCCCGGCCTTTAGTTCCGCAATGATGGCGACGCCCTCTTCTGACTCGGCAAACGCCTTGATCTGCGCTGCCACCTGCTTAAGCGCGATGTAGGCCTGCAATCCGTAGATAATCAGGTCTAGGAAGAAGCGCTTTACGTAGGGCACGCCCTTCGCCATCAGGTCGAAAACCTTCTGGAAGAAGGCGCCGATGCCGGCCTTGAGCGCCTGCCCGCTCGGGGTGGCCTGGTCGAGGATACCGAAGAGCGCCTTTACCTCTTTCAAAAACGGCTCGATCTTGATGTCCTCGAAGAACTTCCCGACCGACTCCTTCGCGCGCGCCCACATGTTGCCGAGGTCGAGCGCCGCATCCGCGACCGGATCCGCCCCCTTTTCCACGAGCGCGTTGGTGAGCGCGTCGCCGAATTTCTTCGCGTCGACGCTCCCGTTTTCGAGCTGCTTGGAGAGCGCCGCGGCCGAGAGACCCATGCGCTTCGCGACGTCATCGACCTTGAGCCCCATGCTCGCGAGCGAGCCGAGACCCTTGAGCGGAATCTTGAGCGCCTGCCCGGTCTGCTGGGCGGTGGCGATCTTTTTATACATCTGCTCGAACGCCTCGCCGCCGCCCTTGGCCATGGCCGAAGCGCTGACCGCCGCGAGCGTGAGGGCCTCGAGGTGGTCGGTCGACGTCGCGAACGCGCCGAAGCCCTGGGCCACCTTGGCGAGCTGGTCGCGCGTCTGCCCCGTAGCCTCGCCGAGTCGGTCGAACATCGCGACCGCGTCCTCGCCGGTACCCACGCCCTCGAGCAAGACATCGAAGAGCAGGATCATGTCGCCCTTCGCATCCGCCGCGGACAGCGCGAGGTTGATGCCTGCGAGCACGAGCGACGCCATCACGGCGCCTACCGCGAGGACCGCGGCGCCGAGCGCCTTCGCTCCGCTGAGCGCGAGTTCGCCCGCCTTCTCCATCGCGCCCGCGAAAGCCTTCGCCTCGACGTTCGCCTCGACGAGCGCGGGCGGCACGGCATCGATCGCACTCTTGTACGCGGCGACGTTGGCGGTGGCTTTCTGGAAGCCCTTCACGTCGCCGAGGGCAGACGCGCGCACGAGAGCAGCCTCCGCGGACGCGAGGCCCTTGGCCAGCACGGCAACCTCGTCGGCGGCCTTCTTCGCCTCCGCGCCGAGGTTGCCGTCCATGTTGATCGTCTCGGTGTAGACCGCCATCACTGGCCACCCTTTCGCGCGTAGTAGGCTCGCTCGGCCGCGGTCATTCCGTCATCGCCCGGCGCGGTGGGGGGAGGCGCGGTGTTGCGGATCTTGGTCCGCGCGATGGCGCGCCACCAGATGAGCGACTCGGACACCAGCTCGCGGGCAGCGATGGCCTCGTCGCTCGAATCTCCGCGCATCATGCCCGCCAGGCCTTCGCCGAGCGCTACCGCGTCCCCCGCCATACGCTCGCGGAGGGCGCCGACTATTTTCGGTGTTCGTCGATCACGCCACCGGAGAACTCGGTGAACGTGTCGCTCGTTAGCGCGGCCCCGGCGCTCGCGGGCCATCGCGCGATCTGCTGCTCCACTGCGCCGCGATCCGGATAGACCGTGATGGCGCGAAGGAGGAGGCGATTCGCCTCGAGCGTCTTGCCGCGCTTGACCTCCGCGGAGTAGCTCGAAAGCTCGTGCGCGGTGGGGCGACGGATGACGTAGACGAAGGGCGCTTTCTCGGGCCCGAGCAGCGCGGCGACGCCGTCATGCTCGGAGTCGAGAGCGGCGAGGCGCTCCTCGTCGGGGGGTAGTGTCGGCTCGAATTTCACTTGGCCACCTCCTTCGCGACCATCGCGCGCACGGCGGCGTCCTTGGCCTCGAGCAGCTTGCGAAGAGCGACGGTGCGTTCGGGGTTCCGAGGCAGGGTGAGGACGTGGCGGGCCATCTCGGCGAACGGCGCACTCACGGCCTTAAGGTGGGGCGGCAGGTGCTCGAAGGCAAAGAACTGCTCGATGTGCTCGGTGACGTTGTCCATGGTTCCCTCGTTTGAAATGGTGCCGCGGGGGCCTCAGGTGGTCACCCCGCAGCACCACTCACCTAGCACGAATCACGTCGGTTGTGCCAACGGCTCCGCGAGGTCGTCGAGGCCGCAGAACTTGATCTTCAACGGCTTCAAATCGATCTTCACGACCGAGGCATCAGCGCCCTGCGCGCCGCCCGATCCGCTCGAGTCGAAGTGGCATCCCAAGAGCTCGTCCGTCACCGTCTCGAACCCGTTCAGGCCCCACGTGATGAGCAGCGAAAACGGCGCGTCGCCGTACCCCGCGCCGAACGTGGAGAGGAGAAGGTTGAACTCGGCGCGGTAGCACTCCATCGAAGCGGAGTAGCTGTTCTCGCCGAGCGTCATCGCGATCGGATCGGGATGGTTCGCGCGCACCTCGCCGCGGTCGCGGGTGCGCTCGTAGTCGATGCTCTTGAGGAACATCTTGATGTCCGGCACCTCGACCTCTGAACCCGTGCTTTTGAACACGAACTTCATGGACGAGAACGCGTGCCGGAGGCCGTTGATCAGGGGGAATTCGAGTACGTCGGTCATGTTCTACCTCAGCTCGCGAGCCCGATGGTCGCGTTGATCTGGCGCACGTAGCCCTTGCCGTAGAGCGTCGCGGCGATGTTGACTTGCTCGGTCGTGCGCACGTTGTTGGTTCGGTCCACCACGACCACGACGCCGGGAGCGGACAGCATGCCCGTGTTCAGCATCTGCTCGTTCATGGCGTTACGTATGCGCGTCTCGATTTGCTGGGCGGCGCCCTCGTCGATCGTGCCGTTCGTGTTGAGGGGGATGTCCTCGTTGATCTCGTCGGTGCCGAGCTGGGTGAGCAGCGTGCACCCGATGTCCATCACGATGCCCTTGGGGAGCAAGTTGAACACCGAGCCCGCGGGCGACATCAGGAACGGGTTACTGATGAAGAACCCCGGCTTGCCCTTGCGGGTGCGGCACGTCGTGAAGCGCGCGACGTCGAGCGAGGGGTTCGCCTCCTCGTCGTGGTAGATGAAACCATCCGTCGGGTCGTTGGTGGGGTCCACCACGATCTGAGGGAGAGCTCCGTCGCGAACGCGCGAGGCGAGGCGCTGGGCGGGGATGACCACCTGGCGGCACGCGAGCGCGAAGAGCGCGGGGCGGCGCATGATGGGCACGCCCGCGGCGGCGACGGGGTACTGCGAGGTCATGTTGTAGTACCCGCCCGTGGCGAGGATGCGCGGGGCAGACACCGCGGAGTAGTCGAGCGCGATCGCAGCGGACCACGTCGCCTCGGTTTCGCCCGCGCCGCCGTATGCCACGGGGAGGGCCGCGTCACGCGAGGCGATCATCGCTCGAGTGAAGTTGTCGCCGTTCGCCAACGTGGTGAGGTAGCCCGCGAGCGTGGTCGCGTTGGCGCCCGTCCACACGCCCTGAATCACCATGCCGCCCCAGCCGGTCACCGCGTACGGGGACGCGGCAAGCGCGACGAGCGCGGCCTGGACGCCAGCGGCGGCGGCAAGCGGCTCGGTGCAGCCGAACGTGTGCGTCGAGCCGAGGAGGAACGTACCCGCCGCGAAGTTCAGGGTGAGGTTGGTTCCCGTGATCGCGTAGGTGTTCGCGGTGCCGAGGCTGATCTCGGGGCCGTAGGTGCGCCCCGCGTCGAGCGAGATCCGGATCCGGATCCCCGTCGTGCCGATGGTGCCCGCGGCGGTGCATAGGACCTTCACGAGGTAGGCGTCGAACGGCGCGCCCGTGACGGTGACGACCGAGGTTCCGGCGCCGGTCGGCACCACCGCGGAAGCCACGCCGGCCGAAGTCGTCGCCGCCTTGCAGAAAAGGACCGTTCCGCCCGCGGCGATGATCATCGCGGCGAGGTCCACGGACGGGCCGTACCCTACCGCGGTGGCGAGCGTGTTGGCATTGCGCGTAGCCACGACCGTTGCCGCGGTGCCGCCGCTGCACGTGCCGACCACCACGACCACGCTCTGCACGGGGACCGACACCACGCCGGCGCCACCGTCCAAAACCGTCAATTCTACATTTCCACTGGGAGGCATATCAGCACCCGGATCCTGTCTCGCCTGTCGAGGCGATGAATGTGTCGCTAGTCACCGGCGCCACGCCGGGGGGAGCGTATTGTGTCGAGGGGTCGAAGGGCAGCATGCGATCGAGGACCGGCGTATCGAGCCAGGTCGTGAACACGAACTCTTGCCCGAGCGATCCGATGGGGCCCGCCTCGGTCCACGCGCCCCTGGTGTCGATGCCGTGGTTCGGAACGATGCGTTGAAGGGCAGCCATCACCGCGTGATACAGCGCGCGGGTGAGGTCATACCCTCCGATGCCGCTTGCCGACTCGGAGCCGCCCCAACACCGCACCTCGAACGTCACGCGCTCCGTGTGGACCGCGAGCATCACGGCTTGCTGCCGGCGCTCCTCGGTGCCGAGGGTGGCGGACGCGCTCGAGAGGTCCGGTGCGGAAAACGTGGAGTCCGCGGGGCTGATGATGATGCGCGGCGGGCGCGACGCCTCGAACACGCGCGCCGGCCCGAACAGGATCGCGCCGTCCACGAGAGGGGGGTATCCGCCCGCCGCGAGGGCGGCGACCACGTCCGCGTTTAGCGCGGTGAGGAATTGAGCGAAGAGCGCCATTACTCGAGCGCCTTCTTGATGTTGTCGGACACAGCGTCAGCGATCGCCTCGCGCCACGCGGGGGCGATGCCGCCGCTTTGCGGGATGATCTGGCGCTGAACCATGTTCTTCGTGCCCGTGTTGTGGAAGTTGGCGGGGGAGTCGATCGTGATGTCGATGCCCGCCGAGGCCTTGGGCGTGACGCGGAGGGAGCCGCGCATCGCGCCCGTGTCCGTGAGGGGAGGCGCGCCGCGGTGCGGGTGACGTTTGATGGTGCTCGCCATGAGCGGGGCGAACGGGCGGCCGTACGGGTCAAGTCCCGCGTCGAGCGCGTCGTCGATCATCTCTGCGATACGTTCGGCGGCATCGCGTGACGCCTGCGAGGGCACGTCGGCGAGCGCGCGGAGAGTGCCGTTCAGGCGCTGCAATCCCTTGTAGGCCACGGGTCACCAGCCCCGCCGAAACGAGCTCACGACGACGGCGGAACCCTGGGAGGGCGTGGCAAGGGCGGGGGTCACGTCGAGATGGATCTCCCCACGCGATACGCCCTTGAGCCATGCCATCGCCTCCAGGTGACGGTTGAGGAGATTCACGTCCGCGCCGGCCGCGGGGTTGTATCCGCGAACCGAGAGGACTTCGTACGTTGCGATCTTGCAGACCGCCTGTTTGAGGTCGGATCCCCACGTGGTGAGCGGCATCGCGTACCGCGAACGCATGAAGCCGTCCGCGATACTCGATGCTGCCGTGAGCGCGTTCGTGAGCACGTCGGACGTGAGCGAGCCGAACGCCACGGCCGGCGCGCCGTACGTATACAGCTCGGCGATCGTGGCGTACTGACTCACGGCTTGCTCTTCAGCGCGAGGAACGGAAGGGTCACGTCCGCCACGCCTCGGCAGTCGATGCCGAAAAGGAACTGACGGTTGGAGAAGACGTTGTCGTCGTCCGGCTTGTTTTTGTACACGAACTGCGGCGCCTGACGCTGCCACCAGAGGAACGGCTTGATCGCCTTGCGATTGTCCAGGAGGTACCAGGCGGTGGGGTCGCTTTCGAGCTCGTCGATGACGAGCACTTCGGCGGCGCCCTTGTAGATGTTCGGCTCCGCGGCGACGTTGCCCGCGGCGCTCGAGCCCATCACGAACGAGGCGAGGTAGTCGCTCGTCATGATGCGGTTCGCGACGTCCTCGAGCGAGGGCGGCACGACGAGGAGCGACGGGCGGATGCCCATCGGCTGACCGTCACGGCCCTTGAATCCGCGCATCGCGGTTCGCGCGATACCGAAGTTCGGCGCGGTGAGCGCGAGCGCGAGGTTGTTGTCGTACGAGCCGAACGGGCCGCCCGTGCCCGCGTCGAGGTCGACGGGATGCGCGTCGTTGAAGAACGAGACGCCGTCGAACCCGGTCGGGTTGGCGAGGATGAGCTTTGCGATCTCGCGGTCGGCCCATTTCGCGGCCTGCTCGCCCATGAGCGAGACGGTCGGGCCGTAGAGCCCGAAAGTGTCGTCCTCGATGGCGTAGCGGTCCACGCCCACCGTCAACTCGAACGGGTCTGGCGTCATGGTGCGGCCACGAAGCGCGACGTTGTTGATGTGGCGCGGGCCGACCCATTCGCGGAGGATCGGGATCTTGTCCATCCAGCCGTTCACGACGCTGGAGACGTTGCCGTACGTGGGCATCATGGCGAGCTTGGGAGCCCAAACCTCGGTCCCCTGGTAGGCCTGGGAGAAGGTGGCGCCGAAGCCGAAAAACATCGACGCGATGTTGGGGGGAGTGATTTCCATGGTCGTTGTCCTCGGTTCAGAAGTTCACGACGACGACTTCGAGAGTCGAGATGTCGGCGACGTTGATGGTGCCCGCGGCGACGGTCGCGAAGACCGTGACGCTCGCGGTGCCGAGCGCGCCAGGGGTGGCGGCGCCGTTGGTGGCGTAGCTGATGGTGGATGCCGTGGTGTTTGCGACCTTGCGCGTGATGCCCACGAACGAGCGGGTCGCGCTCAAGATCGGGATGTTCGTGATCGCGAGGGTGCCGGCCACGAGGACCGCTTCGCGAACGACGCGACCCGGGTAGAACGCGGGATCGTCCGTGCCGACGGTGCCGGCCGCGGTGTTCTTCCACTCGGTGCCCGCGAACACGGTACCGCCCGAAACGGAGAACCGCGCAGCGTACGCCGCGAGGGTGTCACCCGTGGAGAGGATGACGCGGGTCAGCGGGGCGGTGCCAGCGCCGACGACGCCGACGATGTAGAGGCCGTTCTGCGCGGGGGTCGTCTGCGCGACGAGCGCGACGATGTTGCCCTCGACGTGGGTTAGGCCGTCCGTGTTGGTGTTCACGTTGAAGGCCGCGAGGCTCGCGACGTTGGCCGTCACGACGCCGTCCACGTTCAGGTCCAGCATGCCGCCGGGGAGCTCGCCGCCGTCGGAGAGCGAGGGCATTCCGATCTCAACCGCGACCTGGCCGAACGTGTTCGACGACGCGTCGGCGTCGTACTTGACGATCTTGCCCGCGGGGGGGCGCGTGCCCGAACCGTCGGAGAGCGAGACCTCGTTGTCGAAAACGACGTACGCCATTTTCCCAACGCTGGTGATGCCGGCGCCGGCCATGGTGTAGAAAAACGCGCCCTTGCGGATGAGCACGTCGAGCGCGCCCGCCGAGCCGAAGCCCGCGGCGCTGGTGTTCGTCACGGTGCGCTCGGCGCGACCGAGGACGGTGAGCGCGCCGTTGGCGCTCGCGGGGACGGCGTAGCCCGACGCGTTGATCGCGACCAGGGTGCCGGCGTAAATGGTCGTCGCCGCGGCGACGGGGATCTGCATCAGATCGCCCTTCGCCTCGACAGTGTCACGGGAAACGGTTGCAGCTGCCATGGTCGGACCTCAGTGCTTCGCCGCAGCGGCGGCCTTTTGTTTGGTGAACGCCTCGACCGAAAGGCCGAGCGCGCGGCGGACAACTTCGTCCGATGCGGAAAGTGTGGTGGCGTCCGCGGTCGGAGCCTTGGGGGCCGGGAGCGGCACGGGCGCGACGCCGGAAGCGGTGGCGAGGAAGCCGTCGAGGACCTTGCCGTCCACCGAGAGTGCCCAGGCTTTTTGCGCGGGGGCGAGCTTGCCGGCCTTGATCGCGCTCGCGACCTTGGCCTCGTGCGCCTTTTTCTTCCCGTCGCCTTCGAGCTTGGCGATGCGCGCGGAGAGGGTCTTCGCCTTCTTCGCCTCGGCGGCGAGAGCGTGGAGCGCTCCGATCTGCGCGGCGGGCGAACTCTGCCCGGTCAGCGAGCGGACCGCGGCGAGGATGTCGCGGCTCGAATGAGCGGAGGCTGCGGCGGCGGCCGGCTCTTCGTCGGCCTCCTCCTCCTCGTCGCCTTCGTCGGAGGGAGCCTCTTCGGTCTCGGCCTCCGCGTCGGGGTTCTCACCCTCGGCGTCGGGCTCGGTCTTCTCGTCCTCTGCCTTGGTGGTCTCTTCGTCTGCCATGTTCGTCTCCATGCCCGTCAATCGGGCGATCAGTTGCGTTCGCGAGATCACCTCGTCGGCGAGCCCAGCATCCACCGCGTCTTGGCCCATGAGGCACGCGGCCTCGAGCGCTTGCACCTGCTCCGCGGTGAGCGGGCGCGACTCTGCGACGAGCCCGAAAAACTGCGCGCCGAGCTTGTCGATCGTGCCCTGCAACGTCGCGAGCGCGTCGTCGCTGAGAGGCACGCCAGGGTGCCCGTCCGCCTTGCGCGCGCCGGTCGTGAGCACCGCAACGCGTATGCCTTCCTTGGCCATCAGCGCGGTGTATTCGGACACGACGCCGATCACGCCGACGCTGCCGACGCCGCCCGATTCGGGGACGGAGATGGTGCTAGCCACGGTCGCGACCGCGTACGCCGCGGAGTACGCCGCCTCGTTGGCGAACGCGTGGACGACCTTGCCGTGCTTCGCTGCGAGCTCGCGCATCTCGTGGACGGCCGCGAAGCAGCCCGCGACGGTGCCGCCGCAAGAGTCGATGTCCAGGAGGATGGTGGACGCGTCCGTTTCGCACGCCGCGCGGAAGCGCGACACCACGTCATCGTACCCGAGGCACCACCATGAGCCGCGTTGGTCGAGCGCGCCGTGGACGGTCACGATCGCGAGCGGTCCGATGCGTTCGGGGACGCTCGCGGATTCGATCTCATCGAACAGCCAGCCGAAAGCCTCGGGTTTGATGGCGAGGGCCGAGCCTGCTCGAGCGGTGTAGCGGTGCGTGCGCGTCTTCATGGTGCGGCTGGCTCCTCGTCCACAACCTCTTTGCCGACGAGCTCTGAGCCCTCGTCGCCCGGCAGCGGGGCCTCACCGAGGCGCGCGCGAATCTCGTTGCGGGTGAGCACTCCGGCCTGGAGGTGGTAGCCGAACACGGGCGGCTTATCCGCGGTGCCGGCCACGATCGGAAGCCGCACGCCGTAGTCTCGCGCGAGCAGCACCGGGTCGATGTTGATGCCCGCGTTCGCGAAGCTGGTGACCGAACGCGAGAGGCTCTCGAGGACCTTCGCGGCGGCCTCGTGGTCCTCGGTCACGCTGGTGTCGTGGCGGGTCAGCGGGACGGGGCGGCCGGCGCCGTAGTTCCATTCGACCCACGGGCGCGCGATCTGCGTCTGCACGTCCCACGCGAAGGTGCGGTCGTCGAATTCCACGGCCGTTTGCTTCACATCAGCGTGAATGCGGGCCGCGGCTTGCGAGCCCTCCTTGACCTCGGTGGTCAGGTTCTGCCACTGCAACGTGAGGGTGATCGCCGTGTCGCATTTCGCGATCAGCGACATGAACCCCTGCCACGTGTTCGCGGTCGCCTCGAGGAGGTCGAGATCGAAGCCGGTGCCGTCGACGTTCTGCGGGAGCCGAACGACAGCCTCGTTCCCCATCGTGCGTAGGGCCGAGGTGAAGTCGTCTTTGTCGTCGACGTCGCCCACCATCGGGACCTTGGCGAGGATCATCGGCATGCCGTGCCGCTCGGAGTAACGAGCCCAATCGCGATAGGCGAACTGGCGCAGCATCCACGGCAGAGCGAGAGGGCGAACGGCGCCCCAAAGCCAGCCGCGATCGGCTCCGTACGGCGCGTGCAGGAACCACCGCCCATCGCCGGGGGTGACCTCGACCTCGCCGTCCATCGTCATCACGCGGTACGTGCGCGTAAACGTGTCGTACCGCGAGTACGTCGGGTGCCAAACGTGGATGTAGGGCTGCCACGGCGTGGACTCGGTGTCCCAGCGGAGTTCCGAAATGCAGAAGCCCATGCCGTGCACCCACCGCTTGACGTCGGCTTGCACGGCGGGAGGCGCGCACGCGAGCCACGCGGTTTCCCACGCGGCAAGAATCTCCGGGTCATCGCACTCGATGATCGTGGGGAGGCCGAAGAGCGCGCCGACGCGCGAGCCGAGCGCGGCATGGATCCGGTCGTCGCCCGACATCGCATCCCAGAGGAGCGCCGACGCGGAGAACTGCCCGGCCATGTGCGCCTCGAGAGCCTCACGCACGGCCGTTACGGGGTCCTCGCCGCGAAGCCAGTCGAGGCCGGTGGTCACCACCGGGAGGTCGCGGTACAGGATGCCCGCCTTGGAGCGGTCAGCCTTGGGCGGCACGGGCGCTTGGTACTGCCGGCCGTGCGCGTCATAAACCACGGGCGGCGCTGGCGTGACGCGAGTCACACCGGGGCCGGACAGCGGATCGTTGACGCGTGCCACCATGTGCCAAGATGGCGTAGCGTGTTGGCACACTGTGCGCAAGCGCTACATGCGTCGGGCCCCGAACGTCCACCCGTTGCGCCCGCCTGTGCCAGCCGACCCGAGCATCAGGCGATCGTGTGCCGCAACGAACGCGTCGATCTCGTCGTCGGTCGCGCCGTCCACGCCGGTAAAGCCTTTCACCATGCGGAGAAACGGGGCCGTCCAGGGTCGCCCGCCGAGCACGCGGATCCCCGCGCGGCGAGGCTCCCCGGGGTTTCGGATCTTGGGGCCGTTCCAGCGCGCGGCGGTGCGGCGAGCTCGCACGTATTTGTTGTATCGCGCGGGCATCACCTCGATGCGTAGAGCCTTCTCCCCGTCCTCGCCAGGGTCGCTCATGAGCGCCTGATAGCTCGCCACCTCGGGGCCGCTCGCGTACGCCGCCACGGGGGTCGAGGCTTCTTGCGTGGCGAGGTGCGCGCGGATGGTGGGCTTGGCTTCCTCGATGCCTTTGCGCGCGCCCCACACGAGCAAGACGTAGACGATGCCATCCGACCCGAGGCCGAGCAGCACGAGCGCGGATCGGTCTCCCTTGGCCCCCGCAGAGAACGCGAGGTCGGTCCCCCAGCACATGCGGATGATCGTGACGCCCGCGGGGATCGCATCGACCACCTCGCCATCATCGAACAGGCCCGAGCCCTTGGGCATGGGCCTGCCCTGGTAGAGGCTCCACCACGTGGACTCGCGGCCAGCGTCCACGAGCGCGGCCTTGACCCCGCGGAGCCACTCGAGCGTGCGCGGCGCCTGCTTGTCGGGGCCCCACGGACAGAGCGCGTGCTCGGCTCCGTGCTCGTCCACGCGGATCGCTTCGAGGTGCACGTGCTCGTAGCCCTCGGCGATTTTCTTGCCGCTGAGGTCCTCCTCCACCCAGCGCGAGGCGACGATCATGATCGAGCCGAGGGGGGCCATGCGGGTCATGATCTCGTCGGCAAACTTCGATTCGATCTGCTCGCGGTTCTCGGCGTCCTCCGCTTCCTGCGCGTTCTTGTATGGGTCGTCGAGGAACACGTGCGCGGCAGGGTTGCCGGTGATGTCGCCGTTACACGAGGTCGCGAGGAGCCCGCCCCCGGCCTCGGTCTCCCATTGGTGGATGGTGTTGAAGTCCGCTTTGATCTGCCCGCCGAATCGAAGGAAGATGGCTCGGATGCGGCGCGAGTGCTTCTCCGCCTTGCGCACGTCGTATGTAAGATACATGCATGCGCGCTCGGGATGGCGGAGCAGAATCCACGCGATGCCCCATTCGAGGATGGACGTCTTGCCGTGCTGCACGGGCGCATCGCACACGCCGCGGAGGTCCCCTTCTCTCCGCTCGGCGCGCTCGATCATCTCGGCGATGGGCGCGAGGTGCGTGGGCGCGTTGTAGTTCTCGCCGACCGCCTCGATCCACTCCAAAAGCGGAAGGCGCCACAGCTCTTCGTCGAGCTGCGGCGCCTTCGGTGTGTCGGTCACGTCGTCGAAATTTAGCTCGGTGCTACGGCCTGGTTTGCGTCGGGACGCCATGCCCGGTTGTAGCACGTCAGCATGGGATCTCGTCCCACGGCACGAAGCCGGGCAGGACCACGATGAGCACCCCTTCCTCGCTCGGCGGTGCGGGCAGCGTCTCGGCCTCGTGGGTGTCGTGCTCGCGCTCGGGCGGGATGTTCGCGTCGGCGGCGTAGCGGGCGGGCTTATCGTCGTTCATGGCTTCTCCTCGGCTTGCTGCGCCTTCTTGGCGCGTCGGGTCTCCCATGCCTTTAATGCGGCGGCCGAGCGCTGTTCTGCCGTACGACCTCTGGACTGTCTTGCGCGCTGCTCATCTGCATCAGGGCCCGACCATCGCTTACGCGAGCAAGCAATGCCCCCGGCTCGCGCGGCCGCGCTCCGTCTCTCTGGCGTGATGGAAGCGACCCGCTGAATCGCTTCCGCGCTCCTTTGTGATGGAGTCTTACATGCGTGCGCCCTCCGCGACGCCTCGGCAGTGCATACCCATGGCCCACCCCGGCGTGAGGATAGCTGATGTGGATCAAAAGCCTTCCTCGGAGGCCTAGTCCCGCATCCACAAGGGCACGCTGTCTGACGAAGACACCCCCCAAGCCTCGACAAGCAGAACCTAGGTATGCCACCTACCTTAGCCACGTCGACCGGCTTCCCGCAACGCTCACAAGGCACCTCCGTTGGCCGCTTCCCCTCGATGACCTCGACCTCGAGAGCCGTCACCTTCGCGAGCCCGCCGACCAGCTCGCGAACCGTCACGTCGCGAACGGGCGCGCCTGTCTCGCGGTCGTACGTGTGCACGCGCCGGCGAAGGGTCCGCTCGTCCATGCCGCGTACGATCGGAGCGACCAGCCCCGCCGCTTCCAAGCGCGCCCGCTCGTCATCGTCCATCGTCGTCCTCCCTCTCGTGCCGGTCGTGCACGCTGTCCAGTTCTTTTGCCATCGCGGCGATCGTATCCGCCTGCCACTGCGATCGTATGCAGACCGCAACGAAGAGGCCGAAAAGGAAAAGGTCCCAGCCGCTCATCATCGTGCCACCTCCATCACGCGTCGGACCATCAGGCGCCGCCGCCATTCGTGCCCCCGCGGGTAGTGTCGTAGCAGGTCCGCGCGCAAAGTCTCGGCGCCATCGGCGTTGACGAAGCCCATGTCGAGGTAGGGCCGCGGACCATCGTAGATGGCCCACGTTCCCGGCTCGGCGGTCGGGTGGAGTAGGCCACGGTCGCGCGGCGCGTTGTTGCGTATGCCCCTCATCGAATCACCCGCACCCCTGCCACGCTCGCGCGGGTCCGCGCGGCGGGGCGTTTCTCCGTCCTCGCCCAGTCGACCACGAGACCGGCCTCGTTCATCGACACCACCAACCCCCTATCCCCGGGCCACACGAACGCGCTGCGCTGGTTTTTGCCCACGATGGCGCGACGGCCCACGTTCGATGCCGCGACGAGGGAGCCCACGACCAGTTCGGGGCGGAAGCACCTCCGGCACTCGAGCGGGTCGCCATCCTCCGGCTTGTGCTCGCTCGTCGCATCGAGCTTGCACGTCGGGCAGCGCCAGGACCACCAGCGATCGTTCTCCGTGCGCACCTGGTGCACGTCGTTCTCTTCCGCGGTGAGGTACCCGCACATCTCGTGCGCCTTGCCGATGCGCCACGGGACGATCCACGCGGGCGCGCGCGCCGGGATGGCCTCGCCGCACACGCGGCATGGTCCGCCTAGGTGCGCCGTTTCGAGGCGGGCCATGCGCCCGCTGCCCCAGTTCGGTGCCGGGGCCGTCATGTGTGCACCATCATCGCCTGGTCTAGCTCCGCGTCCATGGCCCGCTCGAGCGCCCGCAGCTCGCAGGCCTCTGCGCACCCCTCGGCCACGCTGCGGCGGCATGCGGGGCACACGAGGCGGCGTTGTCGGAGGACGGCAATAAGCGCGATTGCCGCGCCCACGATGGTCCGTGCGTTGGTGGTGACGATCATGGCGCCTTCACCTGCATCGCTACCGCCACGAGACCGATGCCCGGCACGGTTGCGTGGACGGGATCCATGATGTTGCCGAGGTCCATCCCCGTCCACACGGCATCGGGATACACCGCGGTCACGAGGTCAACGTACTGCGCATCAACCCGGTAGCGCCCCGATGCGCCCGACTTGGTTGGGGTGCGGCACACGCCCGCGTCGTCCTGCCATTCGATGGGGACACCGCGGAATGCGACCGCATCCGCAACGCGGAAGGCGGGCGAGGTCGGGAGCCCCTCCACTGCCGGTGTCGCGCGGAGCATCACCGCGCCGTCCGTCCACCACGCCACGCCCTCGTGCACGCACACGTAATTCTTGAAGCGCTTCTCTCCGATGTTCATCGCTCGAAACGCTTCCTCCCAAGCGCCCAACCCGTTCGGCGCCGAGCCTGGCACAGCCTCAGCCTTCTCCTCGCAGTCGAACCCGGACGGGTCCATCTCGACCGCATGCAGCGCCGCCGCCTCGCAGTCGGCGACAACCATGTATTCCCGCGTGACCTTAAACATACGCATCGTCATCACTCCACCTCTTCCCCGGTCACCACGACCGGCGCATCGCCCGCACCCACCAGCGACCGCAGCTCGGCAGCGCGCCGGCCTTGGAACCCTTCCGCGATTCTACCCTCCGCCCGCGCGTCGGCAATCTCGTCAGCCTCGATGGCCTTGGAGAGCAGCGCCGGGTCATGCAGGGACACCCGCGCCGTTTTGAACAAGCGGCGGATGGGGCACTTGCGCCGCATCTCGTCCGTGTGGTTCCACCACGGGCCGGACTTGTATTTGTCCTTCTTTTTCCCGTCGTTCTCGAGGGTGTCCAGTTCCTCCCGGTCCATCACCGTGAACGCGGGCACGCCACCGTGCCGGTAATGAATCACCGAGTAGGCCGCGACCACCTCGCCACGGACGCGCGTGACCCCCTTGCCGGGCTTGTGGAGGATGCGCGGGGAGGTGCCGAGCTCCCAGTCGAATTCGTCACCGGCGCGCACGAGCTCGGCGGCGACGAACGAGACGGCCGGGTCGAGGGACATCAGCTTGATCAAACCGCGGTACCCGGGGACGAACTGCGCTTCGCTCACCTGGCGCTTCGACGACCAGAACGGCACGAGGTACGCCTCCCCGAGCGGGGAGCCCAACTCGAGGCCCACCTCCGCGGCCTGTACCATCGCGCGAACGATGGTGCGGGGGTCGCATTCGAGGAGCTTGGGGGTGCGCGACATCGCGTCCATGACGACTGCGATGAGCCGCGATGGGGTGAGGCCTCCCATGGCGGCGGGGATCACCTGGCCGAGCTTGGAGCGCTGCCCGTCGAGCATGTTGCCCAATTGGGTGTAGCGCTCGCGGGTGATGGCTAATGCGTTGTTGGTCATGGTCTCCTCAGTTCTCGTGCTTTGGAATAAAGTCGGTCGGTGACGTGAATCACGTGTTCGGCGTCGCGGGTCCGTGCGGAGTCGTAGTGGTCCCCGATGTCGTCTGCGATCTGCCGCATGTCGTTGGCGTAGATGCGGCGAAGGGAAAGCTCGCGGTCGGTGGCAGAGTCCCACGCGGTGCACACGAGGCACTTGGTACCGTTCGGGCCGTTGGTGCAGGACGTCACCGCGGCACCTTGGCGAGGGCGGCGGAGAGGGCAACGATGCGTGGCTCGAGAGCGACGGGAGTGTCGCGCTCTAGTGCGAGGCTATTGCCTTTGCTTGCGGCCTTCTTTGCAGCCTCGAACGAGCGGGCGGCGTGCTCGGCGCAAACGTTGTCGCTAGGGATCCCCCACATGCGATCGATGTGCGTTGCGGGTTTGCCGCACTCGTTGTGGACGCCGCTGTCATAGTACACGGATTCGTTGCACGGAGGCACGAACGGGCGAGCCGCCTCTGCCACCTCCCGCAACGCATAGAGCTCTTCGAGCGCGGCGCTTAGGCGGTGCGAGTCGGCCGAGTTCATGACCGTGATGGCCTTGCCGTCGTGCGTGACCTCGGCGGGGCGGTAGCGGCATGCGGGGGCAGTGCCGCAGTGCTTTGTCACGTCCTCCCGCAACGCCCGCAGCTCCGCGTACGCGGCAAGCGCCTCGTCCTGGTAGTAGTCAATCAGCGCCAGTATATTGTGCTCGCCCTGGCCGGCGTCGTCGAAGATCTTCAGTAGCCGGTCACGCTCGGCCCTCGCCGCCCTCAGCTCCGCGACGAGCGCGGGGAAGGCGTTGTGCAGGGCGGCGATGGTCTCGGCGGCGCGCAGAACAGTCCATTTGGCTTGGTTGTGAAACTCGAGAGCCACGCCGTACGTGCGCTCCTTGTGATAGTTCGCCACGTCGCGAAGTCCGCGCTGGCCGATGTCCTCGCGCCATTCCGCGTGTTTCGCTTCGAGTGCTTCGAGGTCTACGGGGTTCATACTTCCTCGTCTTCGGGGAACGTGATGCGGACTGTCGTTTGGCACGCGAGGCATAAATCGCCCCGCGTTTCGCTCGTGAGAATCGAGGTACTCACGTGCCCGTTGCCGCATCGGAACTTTCGGCGCTCGAACCAAGCGTCGGGAATTCCGAAGAAGAACGGCTCGCCAGTCTCAAGCGCGGCGCTGATGCGCGCACGAATCGGCGCGTACCACGCGTTCTCTGGCTTCGACTCCCACTCAATACCGCGCGGCTTGCGGTGGTGGTCGAGGTCTACGGGGGTGGTCATGGTTTGGGGTCCTCGTATCGCCCGTAAAAATCGATTCTCTGGGCTGCCCAGATGCGCACGACGCGAGTGAAGCCCTGCGGATCCATCACGTGCATGTCCTCGCCGCCGTCGAGAAAGGCGCGGTAGCAGGCCGCGTCGTCCTGGCACATGCGCTCCGCGTGGTTCTCCGCTGCGGCCTCGGACACGCCGCACCGATGGCAATGCCGCTCCGCCTGCCCACTCACGCCCCCACCTCCGTGTCGTCAAACCCGGGCGCGCCGAGGCGCTTCGCCAGTTTGGTTAGCGTCTCGATGGCGAAGGCCGAGGACGCTCTATCCTCCGACGCCTCCCGCATCCGCTCTTCGTGAGCGTACCGCCCGAGGGCAATGCACCGACGCGCGCGCTTGAGTTCGGATTCGAGCGCGGAGACGCGCTCACGAAGAGCGGCGTTATCGTCCTCAAGTCGTCCGCGATAGGCCCCGCGTTCCGCCGCGGCCGCATGGTCAGCGGCGACACCTCGCGCCAAGCACCTTGAGCCTCTGGCGTATGCTGCGGCACCCATTACGCCCCCACCTCCGTGAGCACCGCCTCGAGGGTGGCGCGGACGTCGGAGGCGGGGACGCCTCGCTTGCTCTGCTCCGTGCCCGGAGCGAAGTTGTTGGCAGCGAGGGGCTCCTCGGTGCGACCTGCAGAAACGAAGTAGTTGCCGTCGGAGTCGATGGATAGGCCGATGTCCCATCCGCCCTTCACCGCCCTCTCCACGAGGCACACGGGGCGCTCCGGGCGCTCGGCGCGGACGCGGGTGGCGACGGCCTGGAGGCCCGCGAGTTCAAGGTCGACAGGATTGAGACCGTTCTCGGCCTTCTCGCGCGCGACATCCCAGGCGCGCAAGAGGTCGTGGGCCGTAGCGCGCGGCATCGTGCCCTCGTGGCGGGCGGCGCACGCGGAGTATCCGGCGCGCCAGAGTGCTCGACGTGCCGCACACGTGGTCAACGGTTCGCCGGCGTTTGTAGACTCCTCGATGGCGCGAAGGTCTCCCGCGCTCGGCTCCCCCTCCACCGGCGCGGTGAGGGCGGAGAGGCGGGCTTCGGCGGCGGCGAGCTTGGTGCGAAGGTGGTTAGTGGCATCGCGCTCGCCAGCGAGTCGCCCATTGACCGCCACTAACTCCGCCTCCGCCTTCTCGGCGCGGGCTTTCTCGGTGGTGAGGGCGGCGCGAAGGTCGAGGGCCTCGTGGTACAGCTTCTCGTGCTTGGCGCGCTCAGCATCGAGTTGCTCGACGCCGACCTTGGCAGCCGACTTCCACTGCTCGCGGGAGTCCTGAGTCAGCACGAGTTCGAGCGCGACCTTCTGCGTCTGCTCCACGTCGGCTGAGTCGAGCACCACCAACCCCACCGCCGCGCACGCCGCGCGGAGGTCGTCGGGGGTGCCCTCCCGGTAGCTGCCGTCAGCCTCGTTGCGTACGCCCATGGTCATCGTGACCTCGGGCCCGGGTACCTTCCATACGATCGTCTTCGCCATCTTCATCACCCACTTCCTCTCTGCCCCCATAGACGAGCCCCCCCTCCGCCTATTCACCCATCCCGTTAAGAACGACCAACTTTCCCACCCACCCCAACCCCCCCCCCACGGCGTCACCACCCCTCCCCCAGCTACCCCCATAGCCACCCGACCGCACAAGCCCCGCCTACCCCCCGCCACGTCCCAGCAACGCCACATCTCACAACCCACCCTCCCAGCACCCCTCACTGCCAGCACACCACCCACGCACCACACAACCCTCACCCCCTTGTAGCTCTCCCTCTCCCTCCCCTCGGCCGCACCACCACGAGCTCGCCCATGCCAGGGCCACGAGCTCGAGCTCCCAGGCAGCCACCCACCTACCGCCCACCCAGAGCCCCCCCTCTCACCCCACGCCCAGAGCTCGCCCCCAAGA